>JAKEER010000884.1 GCA_022616615.1 Acidobacteriota bacterium | reverse complement strand
GGAAAGGTGACGGTGGAGCTGGAGTGAGGGCGCAATTCTATGAGGATCTGATTTCTTTCATCGGCTGTTCGGCCGCGTCGCAGCGGTCACGGCCATCGCGGCAGCATATCAGGGCCGTACACTGGCAGACGTGGCGGCTGCTTCCGGTTGCATCCGTCCGGATCGAGGCCAGGTCTGAATCGAGACGGGAAACGAGTCGATGCGGACCAGCGTTGGGGTTCACGCAGACGAGCCCACAGATCCCATCACGCTATAAATCACGGCGGAGACCCAGCCGGCAGCTGGGTGAGCAATGATGAGAACCTTCTTCAACCCCAACTTGGTCGGGCAGCAGCAGTGTCCTTGCCGGCAAGCCTCAACTGCAGATGAACGCCATAGACCAGCAACTCGAGCTGATCGGTCGAGGCATGCTGGGACTGACGTTGGGTTGCTCTCGCTGCCACGATCACAAGTTTGATCCCATTCCTTGCAGGACTGCTACGGAATAGCCGGAATCCTCGAGGCACCGCCGCGCGGAACCTGCCCCGTGGCGAGAGCTTACGTGTACGACCACACCACTTCAGGCACTGGTAACCGTGAACGATTCCCAATTTGTGTGATCGGCCCGCTCATTGGTGCCGACGCCTTTCGACGACCGAGGGATCCTTTCCAGCTAAACGACTGTCTGCTGTACGGCCACGCGCTGGCTGGTGCATGAATCGATCTACGATCAATTTGTGGAACGGATGGGGCTGTTCTCCCAAGAAGCTCTCCGCGTCTCAGCGTCTCTGCGGTGGCTTTTTCTGTTGTTTCAGGCTAATTGCCTCACACTCGTTAAAGCCGCTGTCCAGGCTATTTGCCTAGGCTGGATTCCGGCTTTTGCCGAAATGCTAAGCATCCCTCCCGACAAGGTGCCTACATTTTCGCTAACGGCTTGATGTTCAACCTGAACACCTTGATCTCGTACCCGCGTGCCTCGAACTGGAAGCTGTCGGTCTGCACAGGAAGGGACTTGAGATCGTCTTCCATCAGGTTCACTTCAGAGACAGACGTCAATCCGGCGGAAAGTTTTACCCGCACACTGCTGGCGGCGGCTCCTGTCGCTTCGTAGAGCCTGAGGATCAGACTCCCGTCGCGGCCTGGTTTCAGGGCTGAGACCACCAGGTTGGGATTTGAGACTTCCAGCAAGCCCCAGCGCTTCCCGAGTGTGCCACCGTGCGGTGTGGCTTTACGGACCATCAGAGGATGATTGAGCTCCATACCATCGCGGAAGGTGCGGGCTTCCTGCCAACCTCCGGTGTGTGGAACCAGAGCATATTGAAAGCGAAGCTGCTTACCCAGCTCCAGACCGGTGTCTGACGAGACCGTTGGGTCAAACCCTCCCACGGTGGGGTAGCGTAAGAGTTTGGCGGAACGCATCAGCGACAGCAGCATTGTCCCATCTGCCACGTTGTTACCCGGCAAGCCGCGATTGAGCAGTGTCAACCCACGGCGGCCGTCGCCGTAATCGATCCAGTTTTGTGCGGGGTATTCGATGCCTGCTTTACGTTCAATAGCGCCAAAAGGGATTTCATGAAATGCCTTGCCATTCTGAATCGACGTCGGAAACAACACCCGGTAGCGCAGGAAGCGATCGTTATTCAGGATCTGGGTGTTGATGTCGATTCTTCTAAGGCCAGAATAGAGCCGCACTGTGGTTTCGAAGTTATTGTTCCCCAACGGATGCGTCACGTTGTACTCCGAAATCACCGGACCATTCCGCACTGAGCCATTGCCTCCGACCCATTGACTGCTCAACTGGGCTTTCGTCGGGACGCCGTGTTTCGTGTTCATCGCAAGGGCCCGGCCGCCGTTCAGCAGACCGTAGAGTTCCCAAAAGTCGCCTCCATCGTGCTCTGCCGCGACCACGTTGCCCGAGCCGCTCAACACTTCCCACTCGCCCTCTTTCACGACCAGACTCTTCATTTCGCCGGTCCAGAGATTGAACGTGGCGCGATAGAGGTCGTTCTCGATGGATTGTACGTCTTGATGCGAAGCTGAGTAGCGGGCCATGTTGCCGGTGGCCGGAGGGATCTGCCCCACCGAAGGCTGGCCGCGCTTGAAGACGAGATGGTGAACGGCATATCCCAAGGCAGGTACATCGCGAGCGATGAAAGCAATGCGAGCGGTCTTCAGGCTGCCATCGCTGTTGCGCTGGGCCTCGAGGACCTGAATCGGAACGGATTTTCCTCCGGCTTCGGTGAGACTGACCTCGGTGACGCCCTTCTCGGAGAATGATACGTTGGTTTCGGCAATGTCGGAGCGCGCCCAGCCGAGCGGGTTGAACACGATGATTGGTGTTCCGTCGCCGCGCGTATCGATCTTGGCGAGCAGCTTGTCCAGTAGGTCGTCAATGATGCTGTCGGCACGCTGTTTGGAGTAATCGAAACCGCGGATCGAGTCCTCAAAAACCTTGTCGACCATCACGCCGGAAGCCAAGTCGTGAGCTTGGTTGAACAGAACCGGTTCCCAGGCATCATCGAGATCGGGCTGGCTATCGGTAAGTCCCAGGCCCGTCGCCAAAGACGCAAGTTTCTCGGCAGCGGTTAACAGATACTCCATCATTCGGGTGCGTTGCTTGACCTCAATCCTCGAACTATAGATTCCCTGAAAGACCGGATTCATCTCTCCGGTCACCACCGGGCGGTTTCCACGCTTGTCTGCGATGGCTTCGAAATCCGTGGGAACAGCCAAGCGCACCGTGAACGGAGCATCTTTGGCCGCGTTGAATTCTTTCACCAACAGCGGCAGATGCTCCTCGGGCTCAGACACGTCGGCACCTGCCAGACCCACCCGATTGGGGCCTCGCGCATGACGTGACAGGACATCGAAGCGTTCGCGGAAGAACCCAGTGAATTCGAGCAAATTGTTCGGAGAGCCCCAAAACATGCCATAACTGTAAGCCAACCAGAAAGCCGGGATCTCGGTGCCATCGATGCCTTTCCAAATGAACTCCGCCGGAAGGTCCATGCTTGGAATGCCGCGCCGAAACCAATAGGACTGGAGGCCAGCGAGCCTGAGTAACTGCGGCATCTGAGCGTTGTGGCCAAAGGTGTCGAGCGCCCAACCCACTTTGACGTCTACGCCGAGCTTCTTCCGGTAATAACCCTTGCCGTAAAGCATCTGGTGCACAATGGATTCACCACCGGGCATATTGTTGTCATGCATCGTGTCGATGCCGCCGACGAGTTGCAGCCTTCCTTCGGAAACAAACCTTCGGAACGCCGCCTCCTCTTCCGGATATCGCTCCAGGAAAGGTTTCACGTAACACACCTGGTCGAGCACAAAGCGATATTCCGGATGTGCCTTCAACAGGGTCAAGGCCCGGACGATGTGCGGGAGGCCGATCTCGAGGTACTCTTCACGAGTCTTGAAAACGGCACCTTCCCAATGGGTATGTGGGACAAGCCAGAGGGTGTCCTTTGATGCATCCGTCTTTTCTTGAGCATTCAAATAAGACGCGAGGAGTGTGAGAGCAATCAGTGGAAGCAGACGCAATCGCATGAAGACTCCTGTGAAGAAGGTGAAATATTGAGGAACTGATCCTAATGTTAGCTACCAAGTCTCGGGTTTGACAGCGATGCTGTTGGAGGTTGGCAGCAGCGGTACAACGGTTGTTCGTTGATTCAGATCTCTACCCGTCATTCCGCCCAAGCGAAGCGCGAGCCGGAATCCAGCGTACCCCCGTAATCTCTGGATTCCCGCCCCGGCTTACTACCTGCTGGGGTGGCGTTCTTTCGCGGGAATGACGGCGAGAAGTTTCCCCGTCACGTGCCTTCGCCACAGTCGCGACTATCGGCTCCCCTCGCCCCAACGCGGGAGAGGGGCCGGGGGTGAGGGGGATCTGCATCAACTGAAGTCGGTCCCCAAACCCAATGCTGGATCGGGATCTCGGACCAATGCGAGAACATTCAAGCGGTGTCCGCCCCGTCACCCTCCCCTCACCCTCCCCTCACCCCTAACCCCTCTCCCGCGTTGGGGCGACGGGAACCGAAGTCTATCGAGGTTTTCGAGAGATGAAGATGAAGAGTGTCGTCACTATACTCTGTAATTCTCAATAGAGTCTCACGCCAGCTGAGGGATAACTTCGCCGGCCACGTCGGTGAGGCGGTGCATGCGGCCGTTGTGGAAGTAGGTCAGCTGGGTGTGGTCGAGGCCCAACTTGTGAAGGACGGTGGCGTGGAGGTCGTTGATGGGGTGGGGATCGACGGCGGCGCGGTAGCCGAATTCATCGGTTGCGCCGATGACTTGGCCGCCTTTGATGCCTCCTCCGGCCAGCCAGATCGAAAAGCCATAGGGACTATGGTCGCGGCCGGAAACCGATTGCGAGATCGGCATGCGGCCGAACTCGGTGTGCCAGACCACGAGCGTGGAATCGAGCAGTCCGCGCGCTTTCAGATCCTTGAGTAACCCACGCATGGGCTTGTCCACAGCGGCTGCCCGGTTGCGGTGGTTCCGTTCGAGTTCGCCGTGCGCATCCCAGGAATCCTCGCCCGCGTTGCCGCCACCAAAAAGTTGGACGAAGCGAACGCCTTTTTCCACTAGGCGACGGGCCAGCAGGCAGTTACGGCCGAAGTGCTCGCAAGCCGGGTCGTCCATGCCGTAGAGCTTGCGCGTGGCGTCGGTTTCCTTTGACAGATCCACCACTTCGGGCGCCTGGCTTTGCATGGGGAAGGCCAGTTCATACGAGGCAATGCGGGACGCCAGTTCCGCTTCAGCCGGGTTTTGCTGCGCATGGTGCTCATTTCCATGAGTTCGGTCTCGGTGACAGACAGCGCCCTGCTCAATCCAGCGTTTCAGTAATGCCACCTCGGCCTCAGGTAAGGCTTCTCCATCCAGCGGCATAAACGGCTTCTCCATCCGAGCCACACGCCGATACAGCCGGCTTTGCTGCGCATTGCCTGCCATCACCACCGGCCCATGTAGTCCGCCCGTTTTCATGCCCGCCGCAGACTCCAGGCTCAACCCTGAAAGCTTCAGTGCCTGGTTGTGACAAGACTGACACCGCGCAGCAAAGACAGGAAGAATCTGGGTTTTGAAGAACGCCGCCTCGCCCGCCTTCGATTGCGCCGCCCGAACCGCTGCCTTCATCCCGGAACCGCCCCACAGCAGACCCAGCGCGATAAGAACTTGTGTGACGGTTTTGGATATCTTCCTCAAGGAACTTTGGCGTGCCATTCAACTAGGTTCACTTCTGCCAGCGAAGTTCAAAATTCGGGTAAGTTTGTTCTCGCCATTTGGATTCTCGCTGCAACGGCGCTGCACCCCCTCGGCGGTATGAGGTCGCTCGCTACAACTAAAAGAAGCAAAAACAACAAGAGGAAACCTGAAAAACTCTGATCCTCCAACCCGGATCATTACTTTACGTCAATGGTCCGGGTTGGAGAACTTTCCTTCTAGAAGAAAAACTTTAGAGCAAATTGGATCTGCCGGGCGGTATTCACCAAATCTGTGATTGAGCCGAACTGTGGCGTTCCCAGAATGCGATTCGGATTCTGGAACTGAGGCGTATTGGTGATGTTGAATGCCTCCACGCGGAACTGAAGCTCATTGGGCCGGAAATGTCCACTCGTATCACGATTGAAGAAAAAGCTCTTGAACAGGGAAAGGTCCAGGTTCACTTGGCCAGGCCCTTCGCCCGTGTTGCGTCCGGCGTTGCCATACGTAAACTGTGCAGGAAGGGCGATGGCGGAAGTGTCAAAGAACCGTTGAGTCGTTCGCTGTGATTTCGGCAGCCTGGGATCTCTGACCACATTGGCTCGAACGTTGGAAGACCCGGTGTTGGACTGGTCGATGCTGTTGCCAAACGTAAAGTGGCGTCCGGTCTGCAGAGTCGTCACTCCATTTAGCTGCCAGCCCCCCAGCAGAGCCTCGGCGACGGAGGCAGCGTTATTTATGAACGTTTTGCCGCGTCCGAAAGGAAGCTCATAAACTCCGCTGAAAACGAAACGCTGCCGGACGTCGTGCGGACTCAGCCCGCGGTCGAGCCGCAGATTTCGTGGGTCTTGCGGAGCATCCGGGCCAGCCGTCGGAATGTTGTCTAGGGCCGGGGATCCTGAGTCTTCGATAGCTTTCGAGTAAGTATACGACCCCAGAAAACTCAACCCGCGGGTGAAGCGTTTCTCCGCCTTCAGCAGCAATCCGTGGTAAATCGAGTTTCCCGAGCTCTCGACGTTGTTGATGGCGCCAAAACCCAGGTATGGACGACGACTATTTACGTTGCCCGCTCCTGGCACAGGCTGGTTTACCTGCAGAAGACGCGCGAGATTGGTGCCCTTGTTACCGACGTAGGAAGCGCCAAAGAGAATCGAATGAACTTGTCGTTCAAGGGTGATGTTCCACTGCTGAACGTAGGCGGGGCGCAGGTTAAAGTCGCGTGACCCGTAGCTGGCAAACTGGGGAATGAACTCAGTCAACGCATTCGCCGGAAATCCCGTGTCGAGGCGAACGGCCGAGCTGGTGCTCACCTGATCGCTGGGATAGCTCACCGTGAATCGGTACGGAAAATTGAACGCCGGGAAAAACGTTCCGTTATCTTCGAATGCCCAGAAGATTCCGTAGCCACCGCGCGCAACCGTGGAAGGAGTTGCCTGGAAGGCAAAACCAATGCGAGGAGCGAAATTGTTCTTGTCGAGATCGGTGAAAGCCCGGTCACGATAGGAACCTGGCTTTGCAAAAACCAACTGCCCACGTTGCAAATCGAAAGCCAGTTGGCGGTCCCGCACTTCCACTGGAGGCGTCACCAAGTCATAACGCAGACCAAGATTCAACGTCAGTTTCTGGTTCACCTTCCAGTCATCCATAAAGAAGCCGCTGTAACTGCGAATGCGGACGCCGATGGTCACGCTGTTGGAAAGCGAAGCTCCGTCGGCATAGCCGAGCAGCAGGTCGGCGATTCCCGAGCCGGTACCCGCCGGGGAAGCGGGCTGCCGCGAGAATACACCGTTGAACGTGAAGTTGCCTCGTGGGCCTCCAGGCTGGTTGATGTTGAACTGAGTGAAGCGGACATCCACGCCGGTCTTGAAGCTGTGCTTGCCTCGGATGTAGGTCAAGTTATCCAGATAGTTGAAAGTATTCTTTCCACGCACCACCGGCAACAGTCCCTGGTCACCCAGAGTTTCCACACCCGATACGTTAAAGAGGGGCAGGCCGAAAGTCTGATCGGTTTTGGGAATGCCCGGAATTCCAATCTGTTCTGAACCGCGTACCGAGGGATCAAAGACTTGTCCAAACCACGCCAGGCGGGCAAAACCACCTCGCACTTCATTGATGAGAGTCGGAGAAAAGGTGTGGGTGTAACCCAGTGCGGCGCCACGACCCGGTGTCGAGCCATTGCTGGGGAAACGGAACGTTCCGGAAGCGACGGTTTCCAGAGAGCCTGGATTGATGTGGTCGGCTTCGGAAACGCTCATCCGTCCAAACATACTGTCGTTCTGAGAGAATTGGTGGTCGACCCGGACGTCGAACTGATCGGTGTCGCTACTGAGCTTGGAGTTTCC
This sequence comes from Acidobacteriota bacterium, assembly GCA_022616615.1. Classification (GTDB taxonomy): domain Bacteria; phylum Acidobacteriota; class Terriglobia; order Versatilivoradales; family Versatilivoraceae; genus VFZK01. Next base: position 3,908 of record JAKEER010000884.1, on the reverse strand, counting down.
GATGAAGTTGTTCGCGCGGGCAACGGCGACATTAGGCAGTGGGTATAGTGCGATGACCTTCCTGGCAGCTGGGCTGATTCGATTGTCAGGAATCACGTTTCCGGCGAACGGATCGCGAATGAAGCCTGTCCCATTCGGATTCGGGCGCGAGGTCTGTGGATCGTAAATCGTTACTCCCGACCTCGAGAAGTCACCGAATCTCTCATCAGGATTAGGAACGGTGCGAACCTCGGTCCGGCCCCGGCGCAGCCGTGTTCCCTGAAAGTCGCCAAAGAAGAAGGTTCGATCCTTGACGATAGGACCTCCAAACGTGAATCCGAATTGGTTCTGGCGCAGCGGCGGTTTAGCGCGACCGGAATTGAAGAAGTTATTCGCGTCGAGTTTGTCGTTCCGGATGAATTCGAAAACGTTGCCGTGGTATTGATTCGTGCCCGACTTAATCGACGCGTTGATGGCACCGCCAGCGGAACGTCCAAACTCAGCGGCCATGGCGTTGGTTTGAACCTTGAATTCGGCGATGGCTTCGGGAGGAGGAATGATGGCTGGATTCGAGTTGTCGGTGGTGTTGTTGTTCACGCCGTCCAACAGGAAGAATTCAGCATTGCCCGGTTCCCGTTGATCGCCACAAACTGGTCGTTCCAAATCGTGTTCATTGGCTGCGGAACAAAGGCGCCCGCGGTTAGTGCGATCAGTTGGATATAGTTCCTGCCATTCAGGGGCAAATCGACGATCGTCTGGGTTTCCATGATCTGGCCGACCGAACTCGTTTGAGTCTGCAGCAGCACTTCGGTTGCGGTGACATCAACTGTTTGAGTGACTTCTCCAACTTCCAGACGCACATCCAGGTTCAGCCGATCCTGCACGCGGAGCGCGATGCCATCGCGCACCGATTTCTTAAACCCAGAAACCTCCACCTCCATACGGTAGATTCCAATCCGCAGAGGTGGTGTGTTGAAAAAACCGCTGTTGTCGGTTGTCACGGAGACGCTAATGTTGGTTCCGGTATTGGTGACACGCACCATGGCGCCTGGCACCACAGCTCCACCAGGATCGAAAACCGTCCCAACAATCGTTCCAGTGTCCTGCTGAGCGTGGACCAGAACCGGAAACAGCATAAGGCCCAGAAGGAGAGCCAAAACTACCGACTTCCCGGTCGAAAGTTTGTTCATGACGAGGTCTCCTGATTGACGGTTGAAGGAAGCAGCGCAGCTGCGAGTTGTTAGAAAAGATGCGTACGTTTGTCTGCTTGGAATTCACCAGGGAGTCTGTTGGTGAAGCGCATTCAGTTTAAGTGGTATTCGCATTGAATAATAATCAATGATGATTTTGAGTCAAGAGAAATATCAATCAGGGATCTAGCGATCGATGGGGTCCTGGATTCACCACCACGATTCGCGATTTTGCGTTTCCCGAAAGCAGGAGTGATGACCGAGAGGCGGTGTTCAAGTGTCCAGAATTGAAGTCCCTTCATAAGCGTCAAGATGCTTTAGCCCTGGTGCGAGCTGGAAGGCAGAAACTTGGTGCGGGTCGAACGGTTGGGACGGGGAGAAGGGCTGGACGTGCGGGCGGGAGATGTCCGGCTCAAGGCTTCTTCAGGCGGTGTTCCAGCAATTTTTCACCGGCACGCTGCAGGTGCGTGGTTGTCTTGTTCTTGCGGCGCTGGGCAATTGAGACGAACAAAGCATCGACTAATGCGAGTTGCGTGATTCGAGAAGCGAGCGGCGCTTGAAAATATTTAATCTCACTCGGGGTGGCATAGAGAACCAAGTCGGAGTGCTCGGTGATAGGAGATTTCATGCAGTTCGTCACGGACAGTGTGGTTGCCCTGTTCTCACGGGCGATCTGGAGACACTGCACGGTTTCGTGGGTACTTCCGGAACAGGAAATCCCAAAAGCGACATCGCCTTTTTGAAGCTGTGTGGCTGCGATCAGTTGCAGGTGTGAATCCGACTGCGTTGTCGCGGCGATGCCGATTAACCGTAGTTTGTTGCAGGCGGTATAGGCGACGGGATAAGACATGCCGATGGAGAAGAATTCGATGCGTCGCGCGAGCTCGATAGTCCGCGAAGCTTGCTCGAACGTTGCTTCCCTGTTGAGCTGCAGCGTTTCGCGCAAAGACTGAGCGTGAAACTGAAAGACGCTCTCATACAGCGAACTAGGCGGTTGGCCGTCCACAGCCCGCAGCCCGGCGGAGAGGCCTCCCTGCGCCAGTTCCCGAGCCAGGCTGATCTTGAAGCTCGCAAAGCCCTTCACACCGAGCGTCCGGCAGAAGCCGACAATGGATCCCACACTGGCGCCCGAGCCGCGGCGCATATCTGAGATCGACGACGAGAGCACGCGTTCCGGATCTTCGAGGATATATTCACCAATCTGTCTTTCCGTCGGATTCAGCGAAGGCAAGGTCGCTTGGAGGTACACCAACAGAGGACGTTGAGCCCTTCCGCCCGAGGGAGAATCGATCTCCGGTTCGGTCAGGCCTGATTTATTGTTTGCCATTGATGTTTCAGTGCGCCGGCGCTTCGAATTTGGTTCAGCGCCGCGAGCATAGCAAAAGCGAGCTGCTGCCTCCAAGGCTCTTTTGTTCTGACGAGCCTCCTGTGAAAAAGCTGTTGACAGCCCCCAGGCCGTTGAGGCACCATGCGCTTGACCAATATTCATCATTTCATCTCTGATTGTGAATGTTATTCATGTTTGGACCTGCGGCATGCGCTGGGCCGTGCCGCTCCTTGCCCGATCGTCGGTTCGCGACGCCTGAATAGGCGCGACAGGAGGGATATGCCACTCGTTGCGATGGATGAGATGTTGGCGGACGCCAGTCGAGGGGGTTATGCGGTTTGCTATTGCGAGTCGTGGAACCTGGAGTCGCTCCAAGCGGTCATCGAAGGCGCCGAAGAGATGCGTTCGCCTATCATTGTCGGATTCAATGGCGGCTTTCTCATGCACCCTTCCAGGTCGAAACCCGAAAACCTCGGCTTCTACGCAGGGATGGCCTCAACGGTTCGCAACGCGAGCGTTCCGGTTTCGTTGATCTTGAATGAAAGTGACGACTTTTCTCAAATTGCATCCGGGATTAATCTTGGCTTTAATGCAGTGATGGTGGAAAGCCATCACCTCGGCTTCGAAGAGTACAAGGCGCTGGTCAAAAGAGTCGTCGCTTTCGGCAAGGACCGCGGCGTGTTCGTAGAAGGCCAGATCGGAGAATTGCCCCACGGCTGGAATGGCGTGCAGGATAACGGAGTGATCACAGATCCCCGGTTGGCGAAGTTGTTTGTGGACGAGACTCGAGTCCAGGCGTTATCGGTGTCGATTGGCAATGTCCACATCATGACGAAAGGGAAGGCAGCCGTCGACTTGGAGGCCTTGCGAAGGATTCGAGCCGCAGTGGACGTTCCTTTGGTAGTGCACGGGGGAACAGGCTTTCCTGTGGAGAACGCCGCTGACGCGATTGGCCTTGGAGTGACCAAGTTCAACTTCGGGACCACTCTGAAGCAGGTGTACTTGGCGGCCATGAGAGAAAAGATGGCAGCTTACCAAGAACCGATGAATCCCCATCCCTTCCTGGGAATGGGTGGCCCACAGGACATCCTGATGGCGGGGCGCCAGGCCGTAAAAGCGAGGGTGAAGGAACTGATCCAACAGTATGGGTTTGCAGGAAAGCCCTCGAGACCTGTCTGAGGTAAGCGGTGTCGGGCTCAGAGATCCCGAGCCGCCGAGGCCGAAGGCCTCGGAGCGGAGTTTCTACATGTGACGGGGCCGAAAAAGAGCGGGAATCAAAGTTCTCGGAACGCTGGATTGCAAACTGGGAAGGCGGAACTAAGGTCTGCCCAAGAGCCGCGTTCACGCATCGGGATCAAAGGTGGATTTGGCGGCGCCTTTACCGTGACGTTGGGGCTGAGCGATGAGTTTGG
>JAKEER010000175.1 GCA_022616615.1 Acidobacteriota bacterium | reverse complement strand
CGCCATTCCGCCCACCACTTCATTCACGGTGCCATCGCCACCACAGACGATCAGCACCTCGCAACCCGCAGCCACGGCCTCGCGTGCCAGCCGCGTGGCATCGCCCGGCCCAGCGGTTGGAGCAGCATCAACTTTCAGCCCATCTGCCGTGAGTCCTGACAAAACCCTTTGCAGCAGTCCGGCTCGCTGAGCCTGCATGCGCCGCGCGGCTGGATTGAAGATGATAACCGCCCGAGAAAAGTGCGGCATCTCGGCAGGCCGTCGGGACGGGAACATTTCGATAGGAGTCTCCTCCAATCCTGGAACGCAATGCCCTTCAGTTTACTGAGGATCGCAGAATATAGCCAGAAGCCCGTTGGAAGCGGGCTTTCCCGGATCGTCTTTGGTTGCGCAACGCGGAGATGTATGAACTCGAGCCCACTCGGAGAGAGGCAGAAACAGGATGGACTCCCGAGCGATTCTACTAATCGTAGCGAGCAACCTCTGACCACCGAGGGAGCTGAGGAAAAGGCAAACCACAGAGACACAGAGGCACAGAGAAATCTCGTCAAATTGCGAAGAATCGCGTAAGAAACTCTTGGCCCTTCCGATTTGACTTGTGCACCAAACTCTCCGTGTCTCTGTGGTTAGAAGACTGCTTGCCACCGGAGAACTTGATCGTTTTGTGAACTTCTTGGCCGCCAAGGAACTCTAGAAGTGCGACAGGTTTCCAGAATTGTCAGGCGGCCTTTGCCGATCTTGACTTCTAGCCGGCCTTCCATAAACTGCCTGCCAGTGCAAAAAGAGGTGAGCCGATGCGAAAGTGCTATGCAGCCCGTCTCGTTGTTTTTGGGTTGGTGACGTGGGTAGCAGAGGAACCTGTCTGTTGGGCTGACTGGCCAGGCTTTCGCGGGCCGAACGCGTCCGGCGTGGCAGAGACGACAGGTCTGCCCGTCGAGTTTGGCCCCAAGATCAATGTGGTCTGGCAGACGGCGCTGCCTGCAGGAGCGTCATCGCCTGTTGTGACCGCAAGCCGCATTTTCGTGACGGGCGCTGGCGAAAGAAAGCTGGAAACAATCTGTCTCGACCGCCTCACTGGCAAGATTCTATGGCGGCAAGCAATCGCTCCAATGCGATCAGAGGCCCTGCACCAACTGAACAACCCTGCCTCGCCGACTCCCGTGACGGACGGTGAAAACGTTTACGCTTTCTTTGGAGATTTTGGGCTCGTTTCCTATGGCCCTGCTGGGAAAGAGCGCTGGCGCCTGCCGCTGGGCCCTTTCTCAAACCTGCATGGCATGGCAGCTTCCCCGATTCTGGACGGTAATCAGCTGTACCTGGTCTGCGATCAGGACAGCGATTCCTACCTGCTAGCCATACAGAAGGACTCAGGAAAGGTGCTCTGGAAGACTGCTCGGCCCGAGGCCGTTCATGGGTTCGCTACCCCGTCGATTTTCCAACCCAGCCAGGGCCCGGCGCAGGTCATCGTGCCCGGGTCCTATCAATTGACGGCGTACTCGGTGGAAACTGGAAAGCCGTTGTGGTGGGTGCGCGGTCTGACGTGGCAAGTAAAGCCTACCGCTGTCGTCAATGATGACACGATTTACGTTACGGGGTGGGCCCCCGGGGCGGACGCCGGAGAACGGCAGAACCTTCCCGCTTTCGAAGAAGCGCTGAAAGAAGGGGACAGGGATCGCGACGGCAAGCTTTCTCCCCAAGAGGTGCCTGAACGCTTGCGGCATCGGGGTAGTTGGAACGCCATCGATTTGGGGCGGGACGGCTTCCTGGATGCGCGCGATTGGAACTTCTATCGAGCGCGCCGTTCCGCACAGAATGTAACCATGGCGATTCGTCCGGGTCACGCCACTGGCGACTTGACTGAAACGCATGTGCTCTGGCAAATCGATCGCTCTGTTCCCGTGGTTTCCTCACCACTGCTCTACCTTGGCGTTCTTTACACGATTAAGGACGGCGGGATTTTTTCGGCTCTCGACCCGGCCAGCGGCCGGATTCATAGGCAGGCGCGGCTGCCAGGGGCCATCGATAACTACTACGCCTCACCAGTTGCTGCAGACAGCAAGATCTTTGTTGTGAGCGAAACGGGAAAGGTTAGCGTCGTGAAAGCTGGAAAGGACTGGGAACTTCTCTCGTTGAACAATTTGAATGAGCCCTGCTATGCGACTCCGGCGCTGGCAGGGAGCCATATTTACCTCCGTACCCAAACGACACTCTACTGTTTTGGAAGGCCTTGAAGGATTTTCTGGCACTGACTTGTTTCCGCCTACCATGATGGCCAGGGTGATCAAGGGACACAGGAAATTGGTTGAAAAAAGGCGATTCTGAAGGTATTTTCTTCAGGCTGTAGCCAGGATACCGGACGATGATGTGCTGGTTGTCTTCATTTGATTCGTGCCGACAACTCTAATCCCGCCTAAGGAAAGCGGTTGTTTCCGTCGAAATTCAAGCTTGATCTAGGTCTATTGATTGCCGTGATCCTACCGCTGTTCCCATGTCTGGAACGACGAAGCCAGGAGCAGGCTCTGAAATTTACTTAGCGGGGATTCGCCGTCTGGACGTCTTGCCGTCCGGCTGTTTTCAGTCCTCGGAAAGTGTGAATTCTTATGCCGGTAACAGTTCCCATGGAAAAAGGCATTGATAAATCGCATCTGGAAGGGGAGCTGCACCTGCTGTACCTCATGCTCCTGATTCGCCGCTTTGAAGAGCGGGCGTCACAGGCCTACCAACAGCAGAAAATTGGGGGCTTTTGCCATTTGTACATCGGACAGGAAGCGGTGATTGTCGGGGCTGTCGCCGCAGCGCGCCCAGACGACTACATGATCACGGCCTATCGCGACCACGCACATGCCATTGCGCGGGGCACACCGCTCAATGCCTGCATGGCCGAATTGCTGGGTAGGGCGACGGGAGTTTCGAAGGGTCTCGGTGGTTCGATGCACTATTTCGACAAGCAAAATCACATGTACGGCGGGCATGCTATTGTGGGCGGCCATCTGCCGCTGGCAACAGGCATGGCGTTTGCCAGCAGGTATCGGGGTGAAGACCGCTGCACCCTTTGCTTCTTTGGTGACGGCGCCGTCAATCAGGGGGTTTTCCACGAAGCGTGCAATCTGGCTGCGCTTTGGAAGTTGCCAGTAGTCTTTGTTTGCGAAAACAACCTGTTCGGCATGGGAACGCATGTTGAGCGTGCCACGGCCGTGAAAGAGCTAACCAACCGCGCCAAAGCCTACGACATGCCTTCGATGGTGGTGGACGGCATGGACGTCCGGGAGGTGCGTGACAGTTTCCGCACCATTCTCGACGCCATGCGGAAGAGGCCCTATCCCTTCTTTATTGAAGCCCGCACCTACCGCTATCGCGGCCACTCAATGTCTGACCCGGCGACTTACCGCACCAAGGAAGAACTCGACAAGTACAGGAACGAAGATCCCATTATTGGGTTCAAGTCCGTCTTACTGAGCGAAGGCAAGCTCGACGAGGCGCGCTTCTCGGAAATGGACCGCGAGGCTAAGCGGCTGGCAGCCGATTCCGTGCGGTTTGCCGAAGAGAGTCCGGAACCTCCGCTGGAGGATTTGCATAAGTACACCTTTGTGGAGGGTTCGAACCAGTGAGAGAGATCACCTATCGTCAGGCTGTGAACGAAGCGCTGGAAGAGGAAATGCAGCGCGACCCTAACGTTTTCCTTCTGGGCGAAGAAGTGGCGGAATACAACGGAGCCTACAAGGTGAGCCAGGGCCTGCTGGACAAGTTCGGACCCAAGCGCGTGCTCGACACGCCGATCAGCGAAGGCGGCTTTGCCGGGTTAGGCATTGGCGCCGCGATGGTCGGGCTGCGCCCGGTGGTAGAGTTCATGACGTTCAGCTTTTCGTTGGTCGCGTTCGACCAAGTAGTGAACAACGCACCGAACATGCTCACCATGTCCGGCGGCCAGTTTAACATTCCCATCGTCTTTCGCGGACCCAATGGTCCCGCACACCAGCTTGGAGCGACGCACTCCCACGCCACCGAGCCCCTCTACGCCAATTTTCCGGGACTGAAAATCGCCATCCCCGGGACGCCTCGTGATGCGAAAGGTTTGCTGAAAACAGCCATCCGCGACGACAATCCTGTGCTCGTGCTCGAGTCCGAGTTGCTCTACAACGTGACCGGCCCCATCGAAGACAAAGAAGTCGAGCTGCTCATTCCCCTGGGCAAAGGCGAGATCAAGAGTGAGGGTGTTGACGTCACGATCATTGGTTACGCACAGACCGTTCGCATGGCTTTGGCGGCGGCGGAGACTCTGGCCGGGCAAGGTATTCATGCCGAGGTGCTCGACCTCCGGTCCATCAAGCCGCTGGATCTTGATTTGATTCTCAACTCGGTCTCCAAGACGCACCGCTGCGTGATTGCGGAGCAGAACAAGCCCTTTTGCGGCATCGGCTCGGAGTTGACTTACCAAATCCAGCGGGACATCTTCGACGAGCTCGACGCGCCGATTGCCCGAGTGGCTCAGGAAGAAGTCCCCATGCCCTACAACGAGAGGCTGGAAGAGGCTGTCCTGCCGAGTGAAGAAAAGATCCTTCAGGCGGTTTACCAGGTTTGTTATCTGTAACTATGATCGAGGTCGCGGGAATGACAATTTCCAACGCACCGCACGCATCATCTCAACAGCGATCAGGATCGTGAACCCATGGCTGAAATCACCATGCCGAAGCTCAGCGACACGATGACAGAAGGCGTCGTCGTGCGCTGGCACAAGAAGAAGGGCGATGTGGTCGCTACTGGCGACGTTCTTGCCGAGATCGAAACCGACAAAGCCACCATGGAAATGGAGGCGTTTGACGATGGAGTCTTGAAAGAGATTTACGTCCAGGAAGGGCAGAAGGTCTCTGTCGGCGAGCGCATTGCTCTCATCGGCGACGACCAGGAGACTATCTCCTCGGCTCCCGTGCAGAAGGTGGATGCACTACCTAAGCGCATTGTGCACCCGCAGAAAGCGCCTGCCCGTGGACCGAAGCCGGCCGAAATCCAGCACGCGCACCAGACGGCCAGCGTCGAAGAGGGTTACTCACAAGCAGTGCCGAAAAGGACCGAACCCGTTCCCGAAGGAGCGAAGGGCGTCCGGGTTAAGGCCTCGCCGCTGGCGCGAAAGACAGCGACTCAGATGAGTGTGGACTTGGCAAGAATTGAAGGCTCCGGACCGGGAGGCCGCATCATTCAAGAGGATGTCTTCACTGCGGCCAGGTCAAAAGCGGCTGGCCCAGTTCCCGTGCCGGCGGCGCCCGAAACCGAGTCGGAACTGATTCCGCTCAGCCCCATGCGCCGTGTGATTGCCCAACGCATGGTAGAAAGTAAAACGCAGATCCCGCACTTCTATCTAACGGTGGAATTGGATGTGGCCAACCTGCTGGAGTTGCGCGCGCAGGCCAACCAATCTTTGGCAGCAGCGGGAGGCAGCAAGCTCAGCATCAACGACTTTGTGCTCAAAGCCTCTGTGGAATGCTTGCAACGGGTTCCCCAGTTGAATTCTTCTTTCACCGAAGATGGCATCCTCCGGTTCACTCACATCCACCTGGGCTTTGCGGTAAGCCTGGAGGAAGGCCTGATCACACCCGTGCTGCGCAACGCCGAAAGAAAAACCCTTCGCCAACTCAGCGTCGAAGCCCGGGAAATGACCGAGCGCGCCCGCGCGAAGAAACTAAAGCCCAACGAGTACCAGGGTGGAACGTTCACCGTTTCGAATCTCGGCGCTTCGGGCATCGACAGCTTTCAAGCCATCATCAGTCCGCCTCAGTCTGGAATCCTTGCAGTGGGCAGCGTGGTGAAAAAACCGGTGGTGAACGCCAACGACCACATCGTTGTGGGACAACGGCTCAATGTGACTCTCTGCTGTGATCATCGCGCCGTCGACGGCGCCGTCGGGGCCAAGTTCCTGCAAGAGTTCCGCACGCTGATTGAGAATCCGACGCTCATGTTGTTGTAGATTGTGGCATGCTGGTTTAGGGTTGTGTTCCCAGTTCCCTGAGCAGTTTTTCCATGGGAGGCCGCTTCATGGCTAGAATTGAGATTGGCAAGAATCTCTTAGTCGACCACCGTGTTTGCGGTGGCCGGCTAATCTTCAAAGGCACGCGGATTCTAGTTTCCGATGTGTTGGAACTTTCCCGAGCCGGTTTGGTTCTGGAACAGGTAGCTAAACAGTACGCAGGAATAGTAACGGCTGACGCGGTTCGCGAAGCAAAAGCTTTGGTCCGCAGAGGATTGGTCAAGGAGATCTTGTCGAAGACACAGACCGTGGCATGATCTTGCTTGACCACAACATTCCGAGTGATCAAGCAGAACAGCTCCGCGCCCGTCGTCTTCACTTCCGGCGTGTCGGTTACGAGGTGGGGCGTCCCGAGTGGGATGATCAACAGGAAATCCTCCCCTATTTGCACCGCAGCAAAAACACAACCGTCATCACTCGTGACCTAGGATTCTTCCACCGCCGGTTTTGTCATCCCAACTACTGCATTGTTGTCGTCGCAGGCCCGGTCCTTCAGACAGCGTTGTACGCTCACCGGCTCTTGCGGCAGGAGTCTTTCAGGACGAACGCGTTGAGGCGAAACAAGGTGATTCGTTTGTTGCCCAAGAATATCAGATGGTGGGAGTTTGGCGGAAGCCACCCACAGTCGGTGTCTTGGGATCCTCGATAGAGCACCAAGTGTAGGTTCAGTACTTCTTGCTTCACTTCTTCCCAAAAATTTCCCCCATCCTCCTCGCCAGATGCTTCTCATCTCCCGGGTCGTTCATAACCACCGTCAACAGCAGCCCTCCTGAACCGTGACGCAGAAGGGCAATCCGCGGTTCCCCTTCCATCACTGGAAGTGCAAAAGAACAAGCCCGCAGGAGCCGCGGGTTTTGCCGTTTGTGCCGAAGGATGGGGCCCGCAAGGTTTGACGCGAAGCGAGTCAGCTTGTTGCCCACACACTCCGCTTCTGGAGGTCAGACTAACCTGAATAGTTTTTGTCGCGAACTCGAAGAGCCTTACTGGTTGCCGCTCTCGCGAGGTTTCGGCTCCCCTCTCCCCAACGCGGGAGAGGGAAGCTGTGAAAAAATTCGCTTTGCCGCATGAACCTGATCCGGTAGGGACGCGGTGCCCCGCGTCCGGCTTGTGTTTCCGGTTGCGGACGCGCGGCAGCGCGCATTGATGTCAACTTAAGGCGGGCTCGGGCCCACGATTGGCGAAAAGCTAGCCAATCGTGGCTACCTGTGCCCCAGTCAGTCGTTTTGGTAGCCACGATTGACGCGCTTTCTGCGTCTATCGTGGACGAACCCGCCTTAAGTTGACATCAATGGGCAGCGCGTCCCTACCGTTGAATTTTTTCACAGCCTCAGGAGCCGAGAATCGCGTGGGGTTCAACTCCACACCCGTGCTGCTTTCCGACTTTCGCGACAGAAGCTAACTAAAATATGTCCTCAAAAAAATTCCTCAAAAAAATTCTTGACAAAGGGCGAGGGGTCGGTGTAATAAGTTTATTCACTGATTGAATTAATGTTAGTTCGTCTTCGTGGTTGCCCCGGATCGTGGTTCTCAACCCACCAAGATGTGGGAGCAACCAAGCATTTCAGAAGCAAGACACACAACCCAGGCTGTCGCGAAAGTCCTGGGGAAGAGCGAGTAACCTCAGTTGTGGTTGTCATCTAGCTCACTTCACATTCCATTGTAAGACTGACGGGAGGCAGATACCTATGAAGCCGGTTTCAAGACTCTATCCATTAGGGCTGGTTTGCCTGTGTTTGTTTGCCCTGGCAAGAGAAGTGCGAGGCCAGGCTACTCAAAGCACTATTCTGGGAACTGTGACTGATCCGAGCGGGGCCGTGGTTACCGGGGCAACGGTCACAGTTAAGAATGAAGGGACCAACATTGAGCGAACGATCGTTGCCGACGCAAACGGAGACTATCGCGTCGCGGGCCTGGAAACAGGAAGCTACCAGGTGAGTGTCAGCGCCGCGGGCTTCAAAAAGTTCGTACAAACCAAGGTCGTTCTCAATGCGAGCCAGATCAAGCGCGTGGACACCAAGCTGGAGTTGGGAGAAATCTCTGACACGGTGACTGTGGACGGTGGCGTCGGACACTTAGAGACTGAGACGGCCACCCTGTCTAATATCAAGACGACTCAGGATTATCAGGAACTACCACTAAGTATTTTTGGCCGAGGTTGGGCGAACATCACGAATGTGGTAGCGGGAGTTCAGTCCGAGAGTGGATTCGAGGTCAACGGCGCCCGCGACACCGGTAACAACTTCACGACCGACGGGATTTCGGTGAACGACATTATCAGCAGCCGCAACACGGCCAACGGCTTTTCAGGAGATGTGGAAGCTCTGGGAGAAATCAAGGTGATGACGGCCAATAACTCTGCTGAATATGCTCAGGTGGCTCAGTTTTCGGCCGCCAGCCGGGCCGGCAGCAACCAGCTCCATGGCACCTTGTACTGGGGAAACTTCAACTCGGTTTTTTCGGCCCGCAATTGGAACGATCCGAGCGATCCCTCCTTTACCAATCACAACATGTTCAATGTTAACAACGGAGGGCCCGTCTACATCCCAAAACTTTACAATGGGCGCGACCGCACCTTTTATTTTTTCTCCTACGGAGGGGCTCGATACAGAATTGGAAATCGGCTGTTCTATAACCTGCCGACGCCGGCTTTCCGCCAGGGAGATTTCTCTTCGCTGTTGGGTAAGATCAACGTTGTTGATCCCCTGACAGGGGTGCCTTTCCCTGGCAATCGAATCCCAGCCGGCCGCATCAGCCCTGTGTCCAAGGCTATGCAGGACTTGATTTATCCTGACCCCAACCTCACCGGGACGGGGGATTTTGGTCTGGAGCGCAATTTCACCGCGGATCCCGGCGGTCAGTTTAACTCGGATGTTTACTCAATCCGGGTAGATCATAAACTGGCCGATAACAATAACCTGTTTGTCCGGGTGGGTGTAACCAAAACCAATCAGGACAAATACCCGGGGGGCTTGAAGCAAGGTTATGGTGGACCTAGCGCCCTAGCTGAGCATCCGGGCCGAAGCGTGGTGGTTTCTGATACCCATACCTTTAATCCCACCCTGGTCAACGAGCTCAAGCTAGGCTACAGCCGGGATAACGCGTATGGAAACGAGACTAACTTTGGCAAAGCGGTCCAAACCGGGCTTCAGGGGATTGGAAGCACTGACGACCCGGCTGCCACTGGATTGCCTTACTTTTTCTTTTCTGGCGCCACAGGGTTCCAAGGGACCGACTCTTGGGGGAATCGGTGGTCTCAGAGGCAAAATACTTATCAGGTGATCGACAACCTTTCCTGGTATCGAGGCCGCCATACCTTTAAGATGGGGGGCGACATCCGCCGCTACCAAGTCAACGATGAAAACAAGCCGGCTTCTCTTCGCGGCACTTTCATCTTTGACGACCAGTTGAGTGGGTTCGATTACGCGAACTTCCTGCTAGGCCTTCCCAGCTCTGCCGAACGTGCCATCGCTCGGCCGAACGCTTACCTGCGAAGCACCCACGTTGGTTTCTATTTCCAGGATGACTTCAAAATTAACCAGCGGATCACGTTCAACTATGGCCTGCGCTATGAAAACCAGACGCCCTGGGTGGACAAGTTTGACCGTCTGTTCACCTTTGACCCTAAGACCGGCAGCCTTGTGACCGCTGGGACCACCGTCCCGAACGACCTAGTTCCAGCGGTGGCGGCCACCCTGCCTATCATCACAGCCTCAAGAGCAGGGTTCCCCACCCGCAGCCTGTTCGAGAAAGACCGCAACAATTGGAACCCCCGTATGGGACTGGCCATTCGCCCCTTCTCCAATGCCACAACGGTCGTTCGACTCGGATACGGGATGTTTACGCAGATCTGGCCAGGACTCCTGGGGCTCAATGCTACGGGTGGGCCTTGGCAGTCAACCGAGTCTTTCTTTATTGAAGGCAACCAGCCCAGCATTCAGTTCCCCAATCCGTTTCTCAAAACTGGCGATTTCTCAGGTGTCCAAAGTGTCAGCGGGTTGAGTCCGAACTTCCCCAACGAGCGCACCCACCAGTGGAACTTCTCGGTGGGACGAGAGATCTGGGGAACCGCGGTGGATATCGGTTATGTCGGTACAAAGGCGTTGAATGTCCCCTTCTTTCAGAACCTGAACCTCCTGCGCCCGAGCACTCAACCCTACAGCTCTGCCCGGCGACCCTATCCACGTTTCGACGAGGTCGGCCTGACCCAAAGTGGCGGGTCCTCCATTTATCACGGTTTCAATATTCAAGCCGATCGCAGGATGGCGCGAGGGCTGACCTTCAACGCGAATTACACCTGGGCCAAAGCCCTGACGGATGTGGACCTGCGAGATTACGCGGCCGGAGCCGAACAGAACCAGTACCAGCGGTTCCTGGAACGGGGCGATGACCGAAACATCCGACGGCAGCAGTTACGTTTTAGTTATATCTACGAACTGCCCGTTGGGAAAGGAAGGCGGTTCCTGTCTGGCCTCAGAGGACCGGCTAACAAACTTCTTGAGGGATGGCAGGTGGCCGGGATTACAACGATGGTTACAGGGGAACGGCTGAGCCCATCCTTCTCCGGAACCGATCCGGCCAATACGAATCAGTTTGGTGGAAGGCCGGACCGAGTCGGCGATGGAAACTTCGGTTCTGGCAACATGCGGGACCTCATCAAGTCGGGAAGGCCAATCTTCGACAAGAGTGCCTTCGCTATACCCCAATCGGGAAGAGGGTCTTACGGAAATTCTGCCCGAAACATATTGACCGGTCCGGGTGAGGCAAACTGGAATATTGTCATGGCGAAAAACTTCTACGTGAAAGAACGGGCTCGATTGCAGTTTCGCTGGGAGATGTTTAACGCCTTTAACCGGCCGAACTTCGGTAATCCAAGCACCAGGATCAACAGTGGCTCCTTTGGCTTGGTCACCGGGGCGGGTGCTAGCAGGTCGATGTTAGTCGGCCTGCGTTTGCAGTATTGATCTCCAGAGAGACAGAGCCGCTCGATCAGACAGCTCTGTTCATTCACCAACCATAGTTATTAGTCGAGGTCGATGTGTACAAGGCAGCCGGCCTACCAGAGAGGCGGGCCGATTGTCTTTTCTCGTCGCTCTTTTCTTCCCCAAGCTGGAAAGGAGCTGGCTGTCAATGGCTTCACAGATGAGGCTCACTTCGAACTTCATCGCGTGATTCCTTCGACACCTTCTGCACATTGGTTCGTTCAGGCGCGCATACGTTTTCCCCCCTTGGCCAAACGAAGGTCGCACCTTTGCCAGGACTACACTTCAGATGCGAGAACCGTCGAAGCAGCTCGCGAGTCACTGCTCCGAGCCCTGGAGCAGAAGTAGCTCGCGGTGTGCTCAACCGCACCCCGTGATAGTGGCAATGATTCCCAGAACAGAAGGGTCTTCATGAAGAACTGGATTGCCCTTCCGCTGGCGCTTCTGATCGGCTGCAGCCTCTCGTCATCCTCGGCCCCGGCACGAAAGTCTGTCCTTCCTGCGCTGCCGCGTATTGACGTCCACACGCATGTCTTTAACCCTACGCCGACATTTCATGCCTTACTGAACCGGCTAAACCTGCGAGTCCTGAACATTTGCGTTCTGGACAGGCACAGTCCCGCTTACTCGAACCTGGAAGAACAGCAGGCAGCAGCCCGAGCAGTCTTCCGGGCCAGCAAAGGCCGCGCACCCTGGTGTTCCAGCTTCGATCCTTCTGATTGGGAGATTCCGGGATTCTCCCGCAACGTCATCGACCAGCTCAACAAGACGTTTGACGATGGTGCAATCGCTGTGAAGATTTACAAGGTCATCGGTATGGAACTGAAATCAGAAACGGGCCAGTACCTAATGCCCGACGACCCGGTCTTCATTCCGATCTTCAAAGCCATCGAAGTTCGAAACAGAACGCTCTATGCTCACCTTGCCGAGCCGTGGTCCGCTTGGCGGCCACTGGATCCTGCTAGCCCTCACTACGGGTACTACAAGAATAATCCTGATTGGCATATGTATCTGCACCCTGAGCGCCCTGCCAAGGAGACGATTTTGGCCGCGCGGGACCACATTTTGGAGCGCCATCCGAAGCTGCGCGTGGTGGGCGCCCACCTGGGCAGCATGGAAGACAACGTTGATGAAATCGCCCAACGGCTCGATCTCTATCCGAACTTCGCCGTTGACACCGCTGCCCGCGTACCCGACCTGATGCTGCAACCAACGGAAAGAGTTCGCGCGTTCTTCATCAAATATCAGGACCGAGTGTTGTATGGGACCGACCTCAGCCTGATGCCGTCGCAGAAGCCGGAAGAGGCTGTCAAGGAGTGGGAGGTCATTTACGCCCGCGACTGGAAGTTCTTCGCTACGAATGAGACGGTAGAGTACGAGGGCCGCAAGATTCAGGGCCTCGCTTTACCAGAGCCGGTTTTGCGAAAGTTCTATCGCGAGAACGCCATCCGATGGCTCCCCGGAATCGAAAGCGCCAAGAACTAAAAGGGGCACTGGTTTTCAATCGCATTGGAAACAGACCGCGTTTTGGACCAGGTCTGCAGAGTGATTCTCTCGAGACCAGTCGGGCCAGCAGCGGCGGCTTCTTATCTCATGGCTTAGCCTTCGACTCTTGGACATGGGTTGAAAAGAAATCGAGGGCCAACGCAACACCTCAGTGCACGTTGAGAAATAACCTGCCGTGAAATCTTATCCTCACCGTCTTGCCAGTAGGTCACGCCCCGGTTGCGCTCCCTTCCGAGCAGCTTCTTCCCTTCACTCGGGTCGAAACTCCAAATCAGCTTCCCGGTGGGCGCGTCCAGCGCGATGACGCGCAGCTTCGGCGTGGTCGCGTAGAGCACGCCATCCACGACGATGAGGGTTGCACTGCATCCCCGCCCCTCGAAGGCATCACCCGTATCGTAAGCCCAGGCGGCTTCGAGCCGGCGCACGTTCTCACGGGTGATTTGCCTTAAGGCGGAGTAGTGAATGTTCTTCGACCCGCCGCCGTATACCCTCCATTCTCGGTATTCATGGCTAGAAAGTTTCCGCTCCGCCTCCAGGCTGCCCGCCAGGAGCGCCAGCCCAGTCACAATTCCGATCTTCCACGTCCTCATTGTTTCTCAAAGCCTCGCTTCGATTCTGAGCCACCGCGCTGCCTTCAGCTCCAGCGTCTGTTTCCCTGATGTGCGCCCTCAGCGATATATGAAAAGAACTTACACTATGAAGTCTCGTATGCGCCAGAGGCGGCCACAAAAGGCCGGCCTAATCATCGGACGTACCTCTCCACCCAGTCGAGATGACGGCGCATGATGTCCAGCGCAGCGTTAGGCTCGCTCGGACCGTGCCCCATGCGCGGGTAGACTACCATCTTTGTTGTGACTCCCTGCCGCCTCAGGGCGTTATAGAGCTCGTATCCCTGCGAAATGGGAACACGGCGGTCAGCCTCTCCGTGCAGGATCAGCGTGGGGGTTGTGACGCCTTTCACGTAGTACATCGGGGAGTGCTTCAGGTACGCGTCAAGGTTGTCCCAAGGCTCTCCGGAGAAGTAGTCGGGCAGGAACCCCTGGATGTCCATGGTGCCGGCACAGCTCCAAAGGTTGGTTACCCCGGCGCCGACAACTGCCGCCTTAAAACGCTTGGTCTGCGTTATGACCCAGCTCGTCATGTAACCGCCGTAACTCCAACCCATCACCGCCAATCGCTCAGGGTCCGCCACGCCCGTCGAAATCACGTGATCCACGCCGGCCATCAAGTCCGCATAATCCTTGCCGCCCCAGTCATTCAGGTTGGCAAAACGAAACTTCTTGCCATAGCCACCGGAGCCACGGATATTCGGCCGCAGAATCGCGTATCCTTTGGCCGCGAAGCTCGCTAACGGGTAGATGTCGCGGTTCCCGAGGAAGTTTTCGTTGAACCAGCCCATCGGTCCGCCGTGGATGATCAGCACCAGCGGGTATCTCTTGCCGGACTCATACCCCACCGGAAGCGTCAGCAAGCCCTCAACTTGCAGACCGTCCTTAGCTTTCCATTGGATGCGCCTCGTTTCTCCGAGTGGGTGTTTCGGCAAATTGACGTTCGCCGCGCTTAGCCGAATCGGTGCGCCACCGGATAAGTGCATCACGAATGCTTCGGGAGGCTCAGCCGGACTCTCTATGGCAAGACCGGCGTGGGTACCCTTGGCATTCAGAGTGGCGTTGGAGACAATCCCGTTGGGTGGAACGTAAACCGCCTTGGTCAGCCCGTCAAGGGAGACGGCGTAGAGCACCTTGCGTGTGCCTTTTTCGCCGGTGAACAACAGTCGCGACGAGTCGAAGGACCAGTGAAGGATTTCGCCCATAGCCTTCCTAGGTATAAGGGCTGGGCTGAACCAGCTCTCCATACCCGGAATCGATGGCCCCTCGTCCCAGGTGTTGGGAAGAACCCGGGAAGCGCCGCCCTGCCGGGGCAGAAGGACGATCTGTTCCTCACCGGCCCAGCGGGCCGGATCAGGCGTCCGCAGAAATACCAGGAACCGCCCGTCGGGGGAGTATCGCGGCTCGCCCTCCGCCGCTCCGGTGGAAGCCATGGCCCTTACTCGACCGCTCTCCACTTCGACCTCAGAGACATCGCTACGAACCCAGGTGTCTTCGCCCGGGGTCGGCTGATGCTCGAAGGCGATTTGGCGCGAGTCGGGCGACCAGTCAAACCCCGTGATGTGATCGGAGGCGGCAAAGACGCTGCGCACCTCTCGCTTGCCGTGGACGCTGGGCTCGGTGGGAATCACCCACAGGCTGCTGCCCCTGGGATTCTCATCCAGCACGCGCCAATCTCGTTTTTCCTTCCTCGCCTTCTCCTCCTCCTCGGAGGGCTCGACGCCAGTGAAAGCGATCCAGTTCCCATTCGGCGAGATCTGGTATCCGTCGAGCCGACCTTTCCAGTCCGTGAGGCGCTTCGCCTCTCCTCCATCTACGGGAATGCGCCAGAGGCTGGGTCTGTCCGACCGGTTCGATAGAAAAAGGACAAAGCGCCCATCGGGTGAAAAAGAGGGGGAGCCAGCCCCCCCTTCCCCGCGGGTGAGCTGCATGCGATAAGAGCCGTCAGCCCGTGCCAGAAACAGGTGCGTGAGCGTTTTGCTGCTGCCGGGTTCGAGGATCGTATGGGACTGCGTGTAGGCGACGAGACGACCGTCCGGAGACGGGACGACACGGCCAATGCCTCGAACCTGCATCGAAATCTCCGGGGTCCAGGCGCCAGGCGCCTGAGCCCATGCGGGGAGCCACAGAAAGATCCAGTTGACTGCGACGTATCTGATAATGTGTCTCATGGGAATGGTAACTCTGGAAATTGTCTCAAAGAATGAAGAATGCGGACCACCTTGGCCGCTTATGCCGCACGGAACGAGAGTTTTGTTCTCGTCTTTGGATACAACCTGACCCTGTGGGACCTGTAGGGTGCGTCGCGCCTTTCGACGCGCCACCGCAGCCAGTCGATTCGGTGCGTCGAAAAGAGCAACGCACCCCTACACGGGATATCAAGGCCGGCAGTTCTTAAGTTAAGTAGTTAGGCCCTTAGGGCAACACTTGAAAAAAATGTTTTCGATGTTCACGCGGCGATGCCAAGTTCCTGGAACAGGTCCCGCATGCCGAGCCGTAGCGTTTGAT
>JAKEER010000174.1 GCA_022616615.1 Acidobacteriota bacterium | reverse complement strand
GGAGAGCCGTGTGCGGGAAAACCGCCTGCACGGTTCGGAGGGAGGGGCGGCTAACGCCCGCCCCTACCCCTATCTGAACGCTCTGATTCTGACTTTGACGGGGCTCGGCCAGAATCTCGAGCTTCCGTCAAAATCCCGCTTGACAAAGGGGGAGGCCGCCGGCCTTGAGGGCTGTCCCGGCAGACTCGTGAACCGGAGAACGGAAACCCCCGCGCGGTTTCTGCGAAACCGCTGTTCCTTTGTTAGGGGGGCTGTAAAGAATTTGCCGCAATTTTGTAGGGAACGCCCGCCGCGGCGTTCCGCGTGGCGACCAAGCACTGATTTGAAATGGTTTCGCAAAGCGACAGGGAACAGGACAGCGCCCGTTCCCTTCGACAACCGAATTTTGCCACAGCTCCCGGGGGCTTGCTCACCCGCCCGCCGCTCGTGACTGACTCCTGACTGTGACGGCGTGCCAGAATCGCAAGAGGAGCCGAGAACTAACGTCTGGGATTCTTCGCGTTGCTTCGACTTCATTCGCAGTTCCTAGTGGTAGTATGTCGTGGCCGGTTTGACCGCTCAATATTCATGTTCATTCTGTGACCCTCAAGAAATATCGCGACAAACGCAAGTTTCAGGAGACGCCTGAGCCGGAGGGGAGCGCGCGCGAAGGCCGCGGCCCCTTGCGCTTTGTGGTGCAATTGCACCAGGCGTCCCGCCTGCATTTCGATTTCCGGCTGGAACTCGACGGCACGTTGAAAAGCTGGGCTGTCCCCAAAGGCCCGTCGCTCGACCCGCAGGAACGGCGGTTGGCGGTCATGGTGGAAGACCATCCCCTGGAGTACGAATCGTTCGAAGGCATTATTCCCAAAGGTAACTACGGCGCCGGGACCGTGATGGTGTGGGACAACGGTACTTACTATTCGCGCCAGACGCCCGACCGCGAGGAGAGCGAAAGGGTTCTGCGAGACGGCCTGAAGAAAGGCCACATCACTTTCATCCTGGAAGGCAAGAAGCTGAAAGGAGAGTTTGCCCTGGTGAAGCTGAAACGCGGCGAGGAGAATGCCTGGCTGTTGCTCAAGAAAGGCGATGCCTTTGCAGCCCGCAAGGATATTTTGGAATTCGACCGCTCGGTGCTTTCGAATCGTAACCTAGACGAAATTGCGAAGCAGGCGCCTGCGCTGCAAGAGGTGTGGCACGGGAAACCAAAGAGGCCGCTGCCCGATCTCGGCGATGCAGTTCCGTCAAAGATTCTCCGCCAGCTGGAGCCGATGCTGGCTACTCCGGTCAGCCGCCCGTTCGATCGCGCAGGCTGGCTGTTCGAGATCAAGTGGGACGGCTACCGCGCCATCGCAGAGATTGAAGGCGGCCGAGTGCGTCTGTATTCCCGCAACCAGCTTTCGCTGGAGGAACGCTTCGCTCCTCTCATGACTTCTCTCCAGCGCTTTGGCCATGATGCCGTGCTCGACGGTGAAGTCGTTGTGCTCGATGAATCGGGCAAGCCGCGCTTCCAGCTCCTGCAGGACTATCAGAAGAGCCGGCGCGGCCATTTGGTCTACTGCGTTTTCGATCTGCTCTACCTGGCCGGCCACGACTTGCGCAAGCTGCCACTGCGCCGGCGGAAGGAGATATTGAAACAGGTTATTCTCAGCGAGGCGCAGCTTGTGTTTAGCGATCACGTTGAGGAACACGGAACCGAGTTCTTCAATCTCGTCACCCATCAGGGTCTCGAAGGGATGGTGGCAAAAGATGCTTCGAGTCCCTACCTGAGCGGGCGGAGAAGCATGGCCTGGCTCAAGATCAAGATCGAACAGCGCCAGGAGGCGGTCATTGGGGGCTTTACGATGCCCGGCGGCGGCCGCAAGCACTTCGGCGCCTTGTTGCTGGGCGTTTACAAGGGAAAAGAGCTGGTTTACGTAGGCCACGTGGGCACCGGCTTCAGCGAGAAACTGTTGCGCGACATCGGCGCTGAACTCGAGCCCCTGATTCAATCCGCTTGTCCGTTCAAGAAGCAGCCGCCCGCGAATGCTCCAGTCCGCTGGGTGAAGCCGAAGCTGGTCTGTGAAGTCAGTTTTCGTGAGTGGACTCAGGATAAAGTGATGCGCCATCCGGTTTTTCTGGGAATTCGCAAAGACCGTTCCGCTGCGTCCGTTCGCCTGGAAACGCCTCAGACGCTGCCGGGCAGCACCGCGGTAGACGAGAACAATGGTCGCCCCTGGGACAACGTGGGACTACAGAGGAGTGGCCAGTCCAAGCCCCGCAAACCTCCCGCTAACCCCCTCCCTGTGCAAGGAGGGGGAAATCTAATTGCGCCCAGCTTAACCAGAAACGCCGGCGCCATTTCCGTCGACGGCCAGACGGTGAAGCTGACGAACCTGAACAAGGTTTACTGGCCGGAGGAGGGCTTCACCAAGCGGGACTTGATTGCCTACTATCATGAGATGGCATCCTTCATTCTTCCCTACTTGAAAGATCGTCCGCAGTCACTGAACCGCCATCCGAACGGCATTCACGGCGAGAGTTTCTACCAGAAGGATGTCGAGCATCACCCGGAATGGGTGAAGACGGTGAAAGTGCGCTCAGAGTCTCAGGACAAGGAGATTCGTTTCCTGCTTTGCCAAGACGCCGCGACTCTGGTGTACATGGCCAATCTGGGTTGCATCGAGATCAATCCGTGGAGTTCACGCATTGGCATGCTGGACCAGCCTGACTTCCTCGTGATAGACCTGGACCCGGAAGACATCCTATTTGATGCCGTCGTCGATGCGGCGCTGGCGGTGCGCAAAATTCTCGATGCGGCTGGTGCGAAAAGCTATTGCAAGACATCAGGGAAGACGGGGTTGCATGTCTACGCGCCGCTGGGCGGTTGCTGCAGCTACGAGCAGGCGCGGCAGTTTGCTGAGATCATTGCGCGCCTCGCTCATCGGGAACTCCCAAAGCTCTCTAGTCTGGAAAGAAATCCTGCCAAGCGGCAAAAGAAGGTCTATCTGGATTTCCTGCAGAACCGGCGGGGACAGACGCTCGCTGCGCCTTACTCCTTGCGTCCTCATCCCGGCGCCACTGTCTCCACGCCACTGCGATGGGAAGAAATTAAGCGCGGGCTGGATCCCTCGCAGTTCACGATCCGCACGATTCGCAAGCGCCTCGAAAAAGCAGGCGACTTGTGGGCGCCGGTTCTGAGCGGCACCATCGATCTGGCGAAATGTTTGCAGCGGCTGGGATGAGGAAGAGCCAGCCAAATGCTAGGATACCTGCTCCGGGAGTCGGCTCTCGCCTGCACGCAGGCTGCTTTTCCGGTTTATGTACGACTTCGACGAGTATCTTTGCAAGCGTACGTCGTTGTTTGTAGTAACAAAATACTTGAGGCGCGCGCTGGCTGTTACTACAATTTGGCATGATCACGTTCGATGAGACGAAACGCCAAGCCAACGTCAAGATCCACGGCCTCGACTTTATCGGATGCGATGCGATTTGGGACAACTTCACGATTACCCGCGAAGACAAGCGTCATGCTTACGGCGAAAAGCGGCTCGTGACGTTTGGGCTGTTGAAAAGTGACGTGGTTGTGCTGGTGCACACCGAACGTGGTGACACGCCACACATCATTTCGCTGCGAAAGGCTGAAAAATATGAAGCCCGCTACTATTTTGAAACCGCCAAGGGGCATTTCTCGTAAACGCGTCGATCCCGACAACCCACCGTGGTCGGAGGAAATGCTTGGACCGCCTATGTTCCAACCAGGTCGAGGACCGCAGAAGGCGCCGACCAAAGTGTCTACCACCATTCGCCTTGACCCAGATGTTCTGGCGTGGTTCAAGTCCCAAGGCCCTGGATATCAGACTCGTATCAATGAGGCGTTGCGTTCTGCGGTGGAGCAAAGCCAAACTTCGCGCTCGAGTGGACGAGCCAAAAAGCGCCGCGCCGGTTAGCTGGGGCGTTATCGTGCTGAGTTCACCAATTCTGGCTGTGACGGTTGTATCCTTGCGCCTAGGAGCTTGCCCAATGGCAGAAGAAATGGTGCTGGTCTTTCCCAGGCAGTTGCTGGATGCGCTGGGACGCTTTCAGGGAATTCAATTAGAGGCCAGTCGCTTCATCGAATCCATCCTGGATGGTGGCCAGACCCGGTTTATGCCACGCTCACACGCTGAGGAAAATGCGGAGTTCAAACAAATCATCCCCTACGTGCTCATCCGCCAGGGAGATGCCTGGCTGCACTACGTTCGCGGGAAGGCTTCGGGTGAGAAGCGGCTTGTGGCCAAGGGTTCGATTGGGATTGGAGGTCATATCAATCCGGAAGACCAGAGCCTCTTCGACACCGGACGCGACTTCTATGATAGGGCCGTGCAGCGTGAGTTGCATGAAGAGCTGCGGATCGATGGCGAGTTTCGCACGCGCATCGTGGCTCTGCTGAATGACGACTCGACGCCGGTGGGCAAGGTTCACCTGGGGGTTGTCCACTTCTGCGAGCTAACGCATGAGAACGTTTCCAGGGGAGAAGTGAGTTTGACTGAGTTGCGGTTTCTGCCGGCACAAGAGCTGCAGCGCCGGCGGGAGCATCTTGAATCTTGGTCGCAGTTCTGTTTGGATCATTTGGATGTCATCGCCGGAAGGAGGCCAGCCTCATGAGCTATCAAAACCTGCTGGTCATGCGCGAAGATCCCGTCGCCATCGTTCAGCTCAACCGGCCCAAGGTGCTGAATGCCTTGAATCTCGCCCTGATGCAGGAGCTGGTGGATGCGCTGCAGCATCTCGACCAGGACGAGAAGATTCGCTGTCTGATTCTTACAGGCGATGAGAAGGCCTTTGCCGCAGGAGCCGACATCCGGGAAATGGCCGACGCGGGGCCGATAGAGATGCTGCAGAGGAACACCATCCCTCTATGGGACAGGGTTCAAGCGGTTTCGAAACCGACCATCGCGGCCGTCAGCGGCTATGCGCTTGGCGGCGGCTGCGAACTGGCCTTGCTTTGCGACATCATTGTCGCTTCCGAAACCGCGCGTTTCGCGCAGCCCGAAATTAACATCGGAGTCATTCCTGGCGCGGGGGGCACTCAGCGGCTGGCCCGGACGTTAGGCAAACACAAAGCCATGGAATTCATTCTCACCGGAAGAACCATGCTGGCGCAGGAGGCCCTGGACGCGGGGCTGGCCTGCCGGGTGGTGCCGCCGGAGGCCTGTCTGGATGAGGCTAGAAAGCTGGCCGTAGAAATCTGCCAGCGCTCTCCGCTGGCGGTGAAACTGGCCAAAGAAGCCATTCTCAAAGCGTTTGAAGGGAGTCTACGCGAGGGGCTCGACTTCGAAAGGAAATGCTTCTATTTGATGTTCGGATCGGAAGACCAGAAGGAAGGCATGCGAGCGTTTCTCGAAAAGCGCCAGGCCGAGTTCAAGGGAAGGTAACTCGATTGCCGATTTCGGGCGATTGGCGTGCAAGAGACACAAAGAACGCGAAGAGGAATGGGACACAGATTTGGAGCGCGATATGTCGCTTATGGAATGGCGACGATGGCCCTGGGAGTGATCGCTTATCTCATCATGGCCAAGAAAATTGGCAATTGGCCGTTTCAGCAGGGAACCGCAGTCCTCGCCCTGCTTGTCTGCCTATTGGCACTCTCATTGGGCAGGTGCAGCCCGACGCCAACCACCGGCTCAAACCCGGCGGCCTCACCGATCACCTTAACGGCGATTCCGGATGGGGAGATCTGGTTCCGCAATTCGCAAATCCAGCTTCGCTTCGACAGCGAAATGTATTGCCGGGTCTTCCTCTACAACAAGGGCAGTCTTCATTCTATCAATGACATTCCGCCTGACGCGACGAAAGCCCGGCCGCCGCATTTCATCGCGCTGAACGGGGAGGAGATCAAGGACTTCCAAGTAGACTACAAGAACGTGGGGGCATCAGAGATTCGGACGCAATTCGGTGCAGGCAGAAAGCTGCACCTCACCGGCTATGCCAAGACTTCAGAGGGCGTGGTCATTGAGAAGAAGCTGGCGATTGAGCTGTACCAGGACTTTCCGGACGCTGCCCTTGTTTCTGCAGTTTACCGCAATACCGACCAAGCGGCGTCAATAGTCGTGACACGGGCACCCAGCAGCTTCTTCCGCATGGACGCTGCACGCTCCAATCCCGGGGCGCCCTCCTTTGACTTCTGGATTTTCCAGGGTGAATCCAGCGGTCAGCCAGCAACCAAGATCGATCCGCACTATTCCAGGATGGTGCGCTGCGAAGAAGCCGGCTTCTTGCCCCTGGTCGATCTGTGGACCAGCCGAATGGGTATGGCAGTCGGCGATCTCTCGCCCGGGAATCGCGGGCTCGTCTCGAACGTGGTCGTGACGCCAGACCAGAAAGTCGAGCTGGAGTTCCAGGTTCCCGGTTCGGTGCAACTGGGTCCCAACACGTCGTTATCCACTTTCAAAGCCGTTTGGCTGGTGCACACTGGCGATGACCACATCGCTCGCCAGCGCTATGAACAGCTCAGGCGCAGGCTCAGTGGAAAGGTTGCGTGAACCATGGCTGACCGAGCGAATCGCCACCGCTCGCCCGATCCATAGCTCTCAGTTGCCTGCCCCATTTTTTCATAGCAGCTAGATTCTGAATTCGATATCATCCGCGTCACCTTGCGCTAGTGTTTCTTTTCTGCTGGAATCCATGCCACAGTTTGCCGCCGATCTTCACATTCATTCGCGCTTTTGCGGAGAGTCCTCTCTGCAGATGTCACTTCAGAACCTGTTGCAGTGGGCGCCACGCAAAGGCATCGACTTGCTCGGCACCGGAGACTGCCTGCACCCGGGCTGGTGTGAGGAGCTTTCGGACCTTCTAGTTGAAGACGGATCCGGCCTGCTCCGTCCAAAACAAGGCGGCGCTCTTCGGTTGGTGCTGACGGCTGAGCTTGAAGCAATTTTTCCGGTGGAAGAGCGGAACGCGCGCATTCACCTGCTGATGGCCGTGCCTGGGTTTGGCGCCGTGGAGCGGTTGCGAAGCGATCTGGGCCCAGCTGCAGACTTGGGCGCCGAAGCAATTCCCAGTTTCAGGATGCCTGCGGCAGAATTGGTGGAGCGGATACTAAACGCCAGTCCGCAGTCTCTGGTTGCTGCCGCCCACGTCTGGAGCCCTTGCTCTTCCGTTTATGGCTCGAAGAATGGCTTTTCTTCTCTGGCCGAATGTTTTGGTGGTTTAGCCCAGGACATTGCGTTTGTCGAAACGGGCCTGTCCAGCGACCCGGGCATGTGCTGGCGCTTTGCCGATCTGGACGGGAAGCGGCTCCTGAGTGCTTCGGCGGCAAATTCGCTGCGCAACCTCGGCAGAGAGTGTACGCTCTTTAGTGGCGAGCTGTCCTACGGCGGGTTGACGCAGGCCTTAAAGGGGCTGCCGGGTACTTTCATTCAAGGAACGATCGAACAGGTGTCTGAACTCGGGCCGTACTTTTTCAACGGCCATCGAGAGTGCCAGATTGCCAAGTCGCCTATCGAAACTCATTTCGAAGGCCGGCGCTGCCCGGCTTGCCGGAAGCAATTGACGATTGGCGCTTTCCAGCGGATGCTGGAAGTGGCCGGGCGCACCCCCGAGGAACTCGACATTATCGTGGAGTACGGCTGGATTCGAAGCCGCCGGCTGAAGGTTCCGCCTTTCCGCAAAGCGATTCCGCTGCAGAAGATCATTGCGGCAACCTACGGAGTCAAAGGCCGGGAAAGCCACACCGTGCAGAACCTTTATGAAAAGGCGCTTTCAGGCGGTAACACGGAGCGTGAAATCCTGTTTGATTTGGCGGAGGCAGATCTGGCGGCGCTGGTGGGTCACCAGGTGGCCGAAGCCATCCTGCGTGTGCGCGAAGGCTACTTCAGGATAACGCCTGGCTATGACGGCGTGTGGGGTCAGCTCGAAATCTTCGAAGAACGAGAGACCGCGGAGCTGCTGCAGTTGAAGTTGTTCTAACGGCAGGCAACCCATGCATTTGAACCTGCTCATATGCTGCACTGCCCGTCAATTCGCTTGACAATGAGGGCCTCCAAGTCTACCTTTCAACGGTTTAGACACAGTGAAGCCTTCACGGTAGTGATGGGCTGACCTGAATCGTTCGATTCTGGCCTCTGCCATCCGTTCTCATAGCCTGACGTTCTGAAACCAGCCCTCAATCATTCCAGGCAATCCGTCGATAGCTCACTGTGAAACTTGAGCGAAGGAGTCTTTTCGAGATATGAGTTCTGAAAGAATGTTGTTTACCAGCGAGTCTGTTTCCGAGGGTCATCCGGATAAAGTCGCCGATCAGATTTCTGATGCCGTCCTGGATGCCTTCCTGGCGGGAGACCCCAATTCCCGTGTGGCCTGTGAGACTTTGGTGACAACGAACTATTGCATCGTGGCTGGAGAAGTGACTTCGAAGACCCCGGTAGACATTGAGAAAGTCGCGCGCCGGACCATCGAGCAGATTGGTTATGTTGAGCCGGGGATCGGCTTCGATTGCAAGAACTGCCAGTTCGAGGTCAAGATTCACCCCCAGTCGCCCGATATTTCGCAGGGAGTGACGGAAGGCCAGGGGCTGCACAAGGAGCAGGGCGCTGGAGATCAGGGACTGATGTTCGGCTATGCCTGTGATGAAACGGCTGAGCTGATGCCCACGCCAATCGTGCTTGCTCATCAACTTGTTGAGAAGCTCGCGGAGCTACGGAAAAACAAGACCCTTCCTTATGTTCGTCCTGATAGCAAGAGCCAGGTGACAGTTGAATACGCCAACGGAAAACCAGCCAGGATCGATGCCGTCGTGATTTCAACCCAGCACCAGGAGTCCGCAAGTCTCGCCCAGATTGAAAAGGACATGCGGGAAAAGGTCATCGAAGCTGTCCTGCCTGCCGGGTTGCTCGATTCTCAAACCAAGGTCTACGTAAACCCCACCGGCTTGTTCATCGTCGGCGGACCTAACGGTGACACAGGTTTGACGGGCAGAAAAATTATCGTAGATAGCTATGGCGGTTGGGCCAGGCATGGCGGCGGCGCGTTCTCGGGAAAGGATCCCTCGAAGGTCGATCGCAGCGCAGCGTATGCTGCCCGTTATGTGGCCAAGAATCTCGTGGCGGCTGGGCTCGCCAGCAAGTGTGAGGTTCAGTTAGCTTACGCTATCGGCGTTGCCCAACCCGTTTCGGTGCTGGTGGACACGTTCGGAACCGGCAAGGTCAGTTCCGATGAGCTGGTCAGGATCATTCGCGACGTCTTTGACCTGCGCCCGAAGGGCATTATCGACATGCTAGGCTTGAAGCGGCCCATTTACCAGGCCACGGCCGCCTACGGCCATTTCGGACGCAAGGCCACCAGTGGTGGCGCTTTCAGTTGGGAAAGGACCGACAAGGCGGAACTCCTGGCCAGACTCGCAACCCAGTCGACCGTGGCAGTGCACTGAACCTTTACGAAGTGGGAACTGAAAAGCCCGCTGATGCCAGCGGGCTTCTTTGTTGGTAGCTCTTTAAGAATCCTGATCTGATAATTCTCACCGAACGCAGCTGCACCAGCTAGTTTCTGTCGCGAAGGTCGGAAAGCAGCACGGGTGTGGAGTTGAGCCCCCAATGCGATTCTCGGCTCCCCTCGCCCCAACGGGGAGAGGGGGTCGGGGGTGAGGGGGATCGCCGTCAGTGACAGATCCACGCCGTCCCCCATCGGATGCGCTTCTTGAGTTGTTTCCGAGAATCGC
>JAKEER010000883.1 GCA_022616615.1 Acidobacteriota bacterium | reverse complement strand
GTCTTGATAGCCATAATTGACGCGTTTTCTGCGTTAATCATGGACGAAACCGCCTTAAGTTGACATCAATGCGCGGTGCTCCGCGTCCGTGTTGGGTTTACCGTCGCGGACGTGCAGCAGCGCGTCCCTACCCTTGAATTTTTTCACAGTTTCAGGGGTTGGGGGTGAGGGGAGTGCGATAGAGTGGATCAGCACGCGGAACCCAGCGCTGGATGCGGGTTTGGAGTCCTGCGGGATCAATGAGCCGTGTGCTCGCGCCCTCACCCCTAGCCCCTCTCCCCGCGTTGGGGCGAGGCGAACCGAAGTCGATTGAGTTTCTCTGAGAGACAATGAGTTTCGTCACTATATTCTGCGATCTTCAGTAGACTGTTGTTATTGCGTTCCAGGAGTAAACCCTTGGTTCGGAGTCAGACTCTGGTTCTGAGTGAAAGGTGGAGGAGAAGGGAGCAGGTGAATGGAATCGATTTACTATGTGATCACCTGGCTTTGCCATCGTACTTGCGAACACTGCTACGATGACCGATTTCGACCTTATCGCGGGGAGCAACTTCGTCAGGTTGTTGAGGAGCCGGAAAAACTCTTCCGACAGATCGTTAATAACTTGCCTGAGCGGCATACTTACCTCGATCTTGAGGACACAGATGAACAGGGGCAGCCTAAGGAGAAGATCGGCCGAATCATTCTCGCCGGGGGAGAGGTCTTGGTTGAGCCGGTACGCCAAACCTTATTGCTTCCAATTCTGGACGCACTTCACGACCGATACAAAAGGAACGGCGATGTTAAGTTATTCGTACAAACCACCGGGGATGTCCTAACAGACCATATTCTGGATGAACTCCTGGAGCATCATGTGCGGCATGTTTCGGTTTCGGGCATCGACGGCCATCATGCGGGTCTTGAGCAAGAACCCGCCAGACAACGACTCGTGGACAAACTGACCGTCCTGTTTGAATCCAGGGGCATGGTGGAAGCGAGTCGAATTGGGCAACATGCCGGGCGAGAGGAAATGTCCCAATGCCGGTTTTCCTTCTTCGGGGCGACTCCGGACTCGTGGATCGGGGCACTCTGGCCGCGGGGTCGCGCTGTCCTAAACGAACTGTCGACCGCTACTTTGAAAGACAACTTCTGTAATCGGTGGTCGGGAGCATTGAACTTCCTGCAGTATCGGCACAGCGGGTCGGAAGTCTCGATTGAGCCCAATGGTAACGTCTACCCCTGCTGCATCAAGACCAAAGCTCCAATCGGAAACGTGGCGCAAGAGAAACTGGAGCTCATTCTGCAGCGTCTGGTAGGCAGCCCGGTTTACGAGGCACTTTCCATGGGACACCCTGAACGAATGGGCCTGTCTGATGGGTGGACAGTCGAGAAATTCATCGAGAAATCGACGGTCAAATTGTCCTCAGGCAAGGTGTATCAAAATCTTTGCATCGGCTGCGACCGCTTCCACGAGCAAGTTCTGATCCCCCGGATTCAGGCTAGCGCTTCCCGACCACCAGGAGGGCCGCGACCTGCCTGACCGGGCAGCCTTTGGGGAACACTTGGCTACCTCGCATTTCAAGGTATTTGACGGGCTTGCGAAGCCCCCCTAACGAAGCGCGCGGAGTCTTACTATTTAGCCAGCCAACTCGATGCGCAGCAATGCTGAGTCTCTCCTTTTCGGCGCCATCGCCGATGACTACACGGGCGGGTCCGACCTGGCAAGCATGCTCAGCGGGCGCGGCGTTCGAACCCTCCAGATCCTCGGTTTGCAGCCCGATGAATTCGTGCAGGCAGCGCAGGGTTATCAAGCGGTAGTCATCTCATTGAAGTCTCGCTCACTGCCAGTGGCAGAAGCGTGCGTTCATTCCGGCCGGGCTCTCGGCCAACTTAGGCAGCTGAAGGCGCGGCAAATTCAGTTCAAATACTGTTCGACATTCGATTCAACGGCGCAGGGAAACATCGGACCCGTCATCGACACTCTCATGGATGCCCTCGAGACTCCCTTTACGTTGGCAGTTCCCGCGCTGCCGGTGAACGGACGTACGCAATACCTGGGACACCTGTTTGTGGGGACGCAGATCCTTGCAGAGTCCCACATGCGGCATCATCCCATCACGCCCATGACGGATTCCAATCTGGTGCGGCACCTGCAGGCGCAGACCCGTCGAAAAGTTGGGCTGGTGGCTCATCCTGTGGTGCGATCCGGAGCGGAGAACATTCGGCGGGAGTGCGCCACGCTCCAAAGCGAAGGAATTTCAGTGGCTCTGGTAGATGCAATCTCGGATGACGATCTCGATGAGATCGCTGAGGCAGGCGCCGATCTTCGGCTGATTAGCGGCGGCAGCGGCCTGGCTATGGCTCTTCCAGCCGCCTGGACCCGCAGGGGCTGGCTAAGTCCAAACCTGCTCGACAAGCCGTCGCCCATCAACCAAGGAGTGGAGACGGTCTTGATCCTTTCGGGAAGTTGTTCGGCTGTTACTCTCCGGCAGCTTCAACGCTTCCAGGAGAGCGGCGGTATCCTCATTCCTTTGGACGTTCCTCGTTTGCTAACCCATGGCCCAGAGGCAGAAATCACTTTTCTGCTGTCGGCCGTGAAACAGCCGGCGAGCAGCCAGACTCCTGCAATCGTGTTCAGTTCGGCCAGCCCAGCCGAGCGAGAGAAGATCCTCCAGTATGCTTCGCACAATGGCTGGTCTGCGGAAAAGGTTCATCGGCTGATTGAACAGGTTCTGGCAGGACTTGCTGTGGAGGTTGTGAAGGAGGGCTTGTCGCGACGGCTGATTGTCGCCGGTGG
Organism: Acidobacteriota bacterium; assembly: GCA_022616615.1. Classification (GTDB taxonomy): domain Bacteria; phylum Acidobacteriota; class Terriglobia; order Versatilivoradales; family Versatilivoraceae; genus VFZK01. The sequence continues at coordinate 444 of JAKEER010000883.1, read as the reverse complement.
CGAGACCTCGGGCGCAGTGGTGGATGCGCTGAAGATTCAGGCCGTCGAGGTGATGGGCGCCATTGATCCGGGAGTGCCATCTCTCAAGAGTGTTGGCCGGAAGCCGCTGGCGCTGGCGCTGAAGTCCGGAAACTTTGGCAGCCCGGATTTCTTTCTGAAGGCCCCAGGCTTGTTGTGTGAAATGTCACTGCGTGAGGAGTCCCGCATGGCGCCAGATCTGCCGCTCCAAGGATGAAAATCCTCGTGCGCGAGGACTTTTTCAAGCGTTGTTTCTTCGACTAGTCAGCGCAGAAGTAAGAGAGCATGTATTTGTTTAGCGGGGTGACGCCGCCTCTGCGCACCTCTCAGGACCCGCTCGCTACCGCTCGCGGTACTGTTCGCCTCAGGGTCCGGGCGCTGACAGTACCGCGAGCGGTAGCGAGCGGGTCCTCGCACAGTGCTGCT
>JAKEER010000882.1 GCA_022616615.1 Acidobacteriota bacterium | reverse complement strand
GCCGCAGGCCGCTCCGATGGCCTGCGGCCACAATTGCGGGCGGGACGCCCGCGCTCCCAGGGTGGGCTTCGCCACTCCAAAAAATGTCCAATCTCCAGGGTACAACCCGCGGTAGCGGGTCGTACCGACAATGCCGCCGCTACACGTTATTTGATTCTCAGCTTGGAGGAGCTTTATGGCTGACCTAAATCAATTCACCAAATGGACGCCTCATTTGCTTAGCCTTCTGCGGATAGTTGCCGCATTTCTCTTCATGGAACACGGCGGTCAGAAGCTCTTTGGAATGCCAGCCGCGCAACCTACCGCCGGCGTTGCCTGGCTATCTCTGATGGGTGTGGCTGGGATCCTGGAGTTTTTCGGCGGATTACTCTTGTTACTGGGGTTGTTCACGCGTCCCGTTGCCTTCGTTCTAGCGGGCCAGATGGCTGTAGCCTATTTTATGCGCCATGCTCACCAGGGATTCTGGCCGCTATTGAATCGAGGAGAACTTGCGGCGCTGTACTGCTTCGTGTTTCTCTATCTGGCGGCAGCAGGCGGAGGGCCCTGGAGCATCGATCGTTTGTGGCGGCGCGCAGCATAGACATGCGCCATGGGACTCTCCTGTACCGGCATCGAATACCTTCCACGGCCTGACGCATCAACGTCTCAGCGATTTCTGTACGCGACCCGGATCAGTTTCGGCTTCGCCATTCGCAGGGATCACGTTTAGAGAAAATCAACAGTGGACCTAAGATCCGCGCCTATGAACCTACTAATTCCCTTCCTGACAATTTTTCTCTCAATTGTGGTCATGGGCTTTGGTCAGTCACCGACCAAGCGCTATCTCTACATGAGCACGCCTGACGCGTCCCAGAAGGAAGGGCGCGCGGGCAACGGGATCTTGATTTTTGACATTGATAGCGGGCACAAGTTTGTGCGCCGGATCAACATCCCGATCTTTGAAGAGGGTATTCGCGGGTTCACAGGGAATCTTAAGACCCACTCAGTGTATTTCTCTACTTCGAATCGGCGAGTGGGCGCTTTCGATCTGGAAAAGGATCAGGTGGTCTGGGAGAAGACTTATGAAGTGGGTTCCGACCGGTCCTCGATCACCCTGGACGGGAAAAAGATCTATGTGCCTACTGGATGGTGGGATAAGGCAGAGGATGGGGGGCTTCTTGTCGTCAACGCGAAAAACGGAGAGCTCATCAAGCGGATCCGTGTTGGGCCCCAGGCCCACAACAGTTTCGTCAGTCTGGATGGCCGGTTGGTGTACCTTGGCACGCAAACGATGCTGACGGTCTTCGATACGGTCAACGAAAAGGTGATCCAGCAGGTGAAGGACGTGGGTGAGTATGGGATCTTTCCTTACACTGTCAACAGCGCCAACACCATTGCATATGTCTGCCTGGGAAAGACCGTGGGTTTTGACGTTGTCGATCTCAAAGCGGGCAAGGTTCTGCACCGCGTTGTCGCAGGCAACGAACCGATTCGCCATCGGACCCATGGGGCAGGCCTGACGCCAGATGAAACGGAACTCTGGATCAGCGACCAGGAAGGCAAGAAGCTCTTCATCTTCGATGCCACAAAAATGCCCCCTCAATCGAAAGGCCATGTCGAGTTGTCCATCGCGGGCCACGGATGGGTTACTTTCAGCCTGGACGGGAAGTATGCCTACTCTCATGCACCAGACATCTTTGACGCCAAAACCAAAAAGCTGGTGGGTACGTTTAAGGATGAGCAGGGCAATCCCGTCGCGAGCTCAAAGTTTATCGAGGTTCATTTCCGCAACGCCAAGGTTGTGCAAATTGGCAATGAGTTCGGGTTGGGGCGCAAATAGGGACACCTAGTATTACTTTGTTAAGTCTTGATCGCGTGGCGCATCCATCGGGCTTTAACGACATAAGCGCCGCAGGGGCAAGATGCCCATGCCACGTGGCACGGGCCTCCCGCCTGGCGTCCCGCCCGTGAAGATTGGCTTCACGACGTAACAGAGTAATGCTAGCCAGGCAGTTCGTGCGGAATCACACTGCCACAGGCGTGAGGTGAAAAACACGAACAAGTTGGCCGGCCCTCTTCAGATCGCCTCGACGTAACGCCTCTCGGACCTCATCCAGTTCCCGCGCATCGTCTACTGAGAGGTATGGTGACCACCCGGTGTCCGTCTCAATCCACTCAACTTCGACCGTGGCAGCGTATTGGCCCTCGTGCACAAACTTCGTCCCATGCTTTTGGGTCATGGCAGCCTAGAGTTGGGTAAACAAGCAAGCTGCGGCCTCCCTGAATGATGATTCCGAGACCTTCGGACCAAACCATCGCCAAAAGCTTCCTGTCAATCCGGCCTGCACAGGTTTCAGCAGGTTCAGCGGAAGCTAGTGGCAGAGATACGCGCGAGGTTGATGAGCAGATCGGGAAAGATTCCAAACTGAAGGACGCCGAGAACGGAGAGGGCAATCACTGACGCTGCGGAGGGAGAGATAACCACCGGGGACCAGTCGTCAGCCGGTTCCTGCATGTACATCACGACGATGATCCGGAGGTAGTAATAGACCGAGATGGCGCTGTTGATCACACCAATGATCGTCAGCCAAATGAACTGGGATTCAAGAGCCGCTCGGAAGATGAAGAACTTTCCGGCAAAACCTGCCGTAAGTGGAATTCCTGCCAGTGACAAGAGGAAGACGGAAAGAGCCGCAGCGAGCCCCGGTTGCTTGAAGCCAAGGCCGGCGAAGTCGTCGATGTGGACCTTCTGATCTCCTTTCCGACTGACCAGCGCCACAACCGTAAAGGCGCCGATGTTCATTAGCGCATAGGCTAGTGTGTAAAACAGAACCGCAGCGACACCTTCCTGGTTGCGCGTTGCAACGGCGACGAGAATGTAGCCAGCATGCGCGATGGAGGAGTAGGCCAGCATTCTCTTGATGTTGGACTGAACCAGGGCGACAGAATTTCCAACGATCATTGTGAGCGCTGCCGAAAGCCAGACCAAGCCCAGCCACTTGCCGTAGGCCGCGGGGAAGGCAACCAGCAGGACGCGGACGAGCACGGCAAACCCAGCGGCCTTGGGGCCTGCCGACATGAATGCGGTGATCGGCGTTGGCGCACCTTCGTAAACGTCTGGCGTCCAGATATGAAACGGAACCACGGCGACTTTGAAGCCAAACCCGACGAATAGCAAGCCGACAGCCGCATAAATCAACGTCATGCTGGCTGAGCCGGCGAGGATTTCTCGACCGATAAGCTCCAGGTTGGTAGTTCGCGTTGCTCCATAGGCCAAGGCGATGCCATAGAGCATGAACGCAGAGGAAAAGGATCCCAGGAGAAAGTACTTCAAGGCCGATTCGTTCGATTTCGGATCGCTGCGCTTTATGCCCAGCAGGATGTAGGAAGAGATCGACAGTGTCTCCAGACCGAGGAAGATCATGATGAGCTCATTAGAGGCTGCCATCAGGTTCATTCCGACTATAGCGAAGAGAACCAGCGCCTGATACTCGCCTACAGCCAGGTTTTCGCGGCGCAGATAGTTGGACGAGGCCAGGATGGTGAGGCCGCCAATGATCAGGAAAGTGAAGCGAAAGAAGATGCTGAAGTTGTCGACCACAATCATTCCGGAGAAAGAAGTGCCGTCTTCGCCGACCAGAGCTAACGTGAAAACTGCTGTCACGACAACTCCAATCAAGGCAACGGCGGTGGCGATGTGCCGCTCGGATTTCGGCAGAAAGGTGTCGAGAAGGATGATGGCGATGCCGAAGACAGACAGAATGATTTCTGGAAATACTTGTTGAATTTCGAGAGCTAGGCTTCCTTGCATGGAGATGGGTGTTTATTGGATGAAAGTCTCCTCTGGCCAGGAGTGCTGCGAAAAAGTTGAGCGAGCGCCTGCCGGGCGTCCCCCCTGGAGCTGTGAAAAAATTCGATGGTAGGGACGCGCTGCTCATTGATGTCAACTTAGGGCGGATCGTCCACGATAGACGCAGAAAGCGCGTCAATCGTGGCTACCAAAACGACTGACTCGGGCATAGGTAGCCACGATTGGCATGCTTTTCGCCAATCGTGGGCCCGGTCCCGCCTTAGGTTGGCATCAATGCGCGCTGCTGCGCGTCCGCGACGGGAAAGCCAACATGGACGCGGAGCACCACGTCCCTACCCGATCGGGTTTTTGGCGCCTAACCGAATTCGTTCACAGCTCCCCTTTCCAGGGGAACGATCTAGGACGGACGACGTTCACTGTTGAACCGCGCATTCCTCGTCGCGACGGAAAAGCTAGTTCTTCATCACCACTGCAGACGATCTGAACTGCTGCAGTACCTGATTCACAGAAGTGTCCATCTTTCTTAGAAACGACTCGGAGTAAATACCCATCCAGAAGATCAGCACGACCAACGGCACCAGGACGAATTTCTCTCTGAGGTCTAGATCTTCGAGCGCCTTGTTCTTCGGATTTGTCACTTCGCCGAAAATCACGCGTTGATACATCCATAGCATGTAAACCGCAGACAGAATGACGCCAGACGCGGAGATGACTGCGAACGTCACGTTCGCCTTGAAAGCGCCCAGCAGAATCAGGAACTCACCTACAAAGCCATTCAACATGGGAAGGCCGATCGACGACAAGGTTACGATGAGAAATATCGTGGAGAAAGCGGGCAGGGGAGCGGCCAACCCACCAAACTCGTCGATTTTCCGAGTATGCCGGCGGTCGTAAATCATTCCCACTAACAGGAATAACGCCCCGGTTGAAATCCCATGGTTTAACATTTGATACATCGCACCTTGCAGGCCCTGTTCGTTTAAGGCGAAGATTCCCAGAACAACAAACCCGAGATGGCTTACCGACGAATAGGCCACCAGCTTCTTGATGTCGGTCTGAACCATAGCGACCAGCGCACCATAGATAATGCCCACCACTGCCAGCAGCGAAATGAGCGGCGTGAGTTCGCGAGTTGCTTCGGGAAACATGGGCAGGCAAAAACGCACGATTCCATAAGTCCCCATTTTCAACAACACGCCTGCCAGGATGACTGAACCGGCGGTAGGCGCTTCAACGTGAGCGTCGGGCAGCCAGGTGTGGAGCGGGAAAAGCGGAACCTTGATGGCGAAGGCAAAGAAGAAGGCCAGGAACAACCAGTATTGCTCAGTGGCGCTGAGAACTAAGCGGCCGCTCTGAAGGCTTGTGAGAATGGCAGGAAAATCGAACGTGGTTGCGCCATTCAGGAAATAGAGCGCAATGATGGCGACCAGCATCAGAACTGACCCCACCATTGTGTAAAGGAAAAACTTGATGGCGGCGTAGATGCGGCGCTGCCCGCCCCAGACGCCGATCAGAAAATACATGGGAACCAACATCACTTCCCAGAAGACGTAGAACAAGAAAAGGTCGAGGGCGACGAAGACGCCGATCATGCCGGTTTCGAGCAGCAGCATGAAGAGGTAGTACTCAGTGACGCGTTTTTCGATGGAGTCCCACGAACTGAGGATCGCGATGGGCGTCAGAAATGTTGTTAGCAACACAAGGAAAAGGCTGATGCCGTCGAGGCCGACGTGATACTGAACGCCGAGACTGGGGATCCAGGGAACGGTCTGCTCAAACTGCATTCGGGAAATGGTGGCGTCGAACTCCGAAAACAGGGGAACCGACAGAAGGAAGGTGGCAAGCGAGACGCTAAGCGCGATGTTTCGAATCGCCGCTGGGCTAGCCTTCCGGACGAAGAGCAGGAGTGCTGCGCCCGCGACAGGGAGGAATGTGACGAACGTAAGTATGGAATCCGGCAAGAATCAACTCCTGAAGTTTTTCTTTTGATTCGTTAGGATAAAGACATGTAAGCAATGATTGCGACGGCTCCAAAAAGGATCCAGCCGCCGTAGGCTCGGGCATATCCCGACTGAAAGCGCCTCAGCCCTCCGCCGACTGCCTGCACCAGCCTTCCGGACCCATTGACGACGCCATCAATGATGATCACATCGACAAGCTTCCAGAGAATATAGGTGGAGATGAGTCTTACGGGTTGCACGATCAGCGCATCGTAGATCTCATCCACCCAGTACTTGTTGAGCAGCGTGGTGTAGAGGCCGCGGAAGCGGGTCATCAGCTGCTCCGGCAGGGCTGGGTTGGCCAGATAGAACTGCCGCGCCAGCAG
>JAKEER010000016.1 GCA_022616615.1 Acidobacteriota bacterium | reverse complement strand
CCCACGAAATAAACGCCGCCACGGGAAAAATCGGCGTCCGGCAGCAACCCGGTGAGCACGTAATCTCCCGAATCTGAATAGCCGCCGTCGAAAAAGAGCAACCCATTTCTCTCGCGATGCATTTCGGTCTGTGCCGCCACGTAAGCCGACATCACCGGGGTTAAATTGGCCAGCAAACTTACAACGGCGAAGGGGAAGACAACGGCCAGCAGCAGTCCCATCGAAAGGCGGAACTGTTCGCGAGCGACCTCCGAGGTGTACCTCGCCACGCTAAAACCCCTGATAAAGGACGATGGGCGATGTTGCATCGAGCATCAAACCCAGCGTCAGGGCGATTACGAAAAAGACAAAAGCGCAAAAGAATGCGCGTGGGTATTTCTGGGACAGGCGTGTCAACCACGCCTCGCACAGGGATTTCCCGCTCGGCTGCGCTTCAATGAACATCCCGCGTCCTCCCCGGTGGCATCTGCCAGCGATTCGACGGTCGCAGCGCAAAACCGGGGAACTCTGCTGCTTGCGTTTCTTTGCAGCCAGTCTCGGACCTATCTGCCATGAGATACAGGAGAAGGGCGCCTAGGATTCAGCGATTCTTAGTCTGGGCTGCTTCCCGTTCGGAGGGATGCAGAACCTTTGCTCGCGGTGAGGTGGGCAAATCCAAAGGGCTTTGCGGAGTTGTGCGATCGCTTAGCTCGGCTCCGATCCTTGGCTGGAGCGCGGGCATTCTGGTTGCTTGTTCATCCGTCTTGTCGTACTTGCTGAACAACTCCAGTGCCGGGCCGATGCAAGAAAACACGAGGTCTGCGCCTCGAATACCTTCGCTTGATAGGCGCTCCATCCAATCGCCAATGCGATTCGGCAAATCTCGGAGGATGTCTTCCCAACCCCCGGTACCTCCTATTAGCCTCGGTCGACAGACCAAGTGAACACTTGCTGCGAGTGCAGCCGACTCGCGCGCTCGAAGTCTGTTTGCCATTTCTGTGGTGATTGGCCAGGAGGCTGTGACTGTCCAACGTCCCCTCAACATGCCGGAGATTAACGCTTCCCACCCCTCGGTCGTCTTATGGGCGAAAACTACCGAAGCGATCGCGTCCTCACGAAGCACTCTTCGCCCTTCCACAAATGCCCGCTGCATTCCATCTTCAAAGTAAATCCTGTCCTTGGGGCGACCGTCGATTCCTTTCTTGACTTCGTCCTGGATGATTTCTGGGCATTTGGGTGTTAGGGCGTTGCCAGGCTCGAAAGGATTCCTAAGCAACGGATGATCCGGGAGTGATCGGCGCAGCCAGACGAAGAAGAAATCAGACAAGTCAGCGTAGGGCACTGCGTCATAATAGGGCGGATCCGTGAACCACACACCACCGCTGTCATTCGTGAGAGGCGAACTGCAAGCGTCTGCTTGTTGTACTTGGCCTGGCGTTTCAAACTGTGCAGTTATTCCGCTGACGCATCGAGCAACAACATCCAGCCCATCGGAAAAACTGCCGGTCGATTCCGATAAAACAGCGGCCTCAGCGAAATCCCAGACGACGGGCAGGGCTTGTCGTCCAAAGATGTGCTCAACTTTCTCCTGATCCGCGTGATAACGCCAGAGACAAAGCGATGAACTCCGGCTGCAAACCCGGTCAATGACGAGGCCCAAAAGATCCTTTACCCCAGGTGAGCAATCCCAAGCACTGACCAAGCGGGCGATAGTGATCAGCGCCAGCTTCTGGCGAGCAGTAAAGAGGTCCCCCCACTTTTCCATTCCATACTTGCGCACAGAAAAAGCGCGCCCAGCACCAGACCCACCACCTTGTGGGGTTGGTTCGTCCGGCACGGCAGCAAGGCCGCCGGCCAAGGGCTTCCTAGTGACCTCGGCAAGTCGTTTCATCGCTCGGTACGCGACCTCGTAATCGCGATCCTTGGGCAACCGGTAAGTCCTTCCTGGCGCATCATCGCTTAGAGTCACAACAGCTAGCAGAAGCGCTCCACCAACACGTTGACCCCGCTCGCTGAAGACCACATCGGCGCCACCGCGCTCGGCTGAAAGTTGTGCTCGTACACGATCCGGTGAAAGCACTGTGCCACAGACCAGGCACACTGCTTTCGCGCGAGCAACAGTTCCACCTGGCACATCGCGGTCACTCTTCGGCTCGAAAATCTCAAACTCAATCGTGGCAGTTCTGTCCTTCGGGCGGACAACGCTGTGTCGCAGAGCTCGCCGCCGGCTCGCCTTCTTGCAAAGCCAGAAGGAACGAACAAGTGGAATCTCCTCGCCGCATTTTGGCGCTTCGCACCGCACTGTCCGCGCCCAGAGGTAAGCGATGGGCCGCGCTCCATCGGGATCGGGCGGATAGAACTCAGCCAATTCCTTTTCGGCTGCTTCTTTGATTCGCTGGCCCCCGCGCCGCAACTCATCTGCAAGGCCTGGCCCCTGGCGGGGAACGTCTTCCAGCAGTACTTTCTGGATCAGGCAGGCAACCGGATTCAAGTCGCTAGCAAAGGCATCGCAACCAACGCGGAGGGCCTCCAGCGGAATCGAGCCACCACCCGCAAAAGGGTCCACGACCAGCGGAGGCTCTTCGCCATGCGCGGCACGCACCAACCCGCGCGCGCAGGTGAGATAGGTTTGATTCGCAGCGTTGTCCCAATTGGCGAAATCCGCGAGGAATTTCAGCAATGCCTTCTGCAGGTCCTTATCCGATGGACCCAGCGGCACCATTGGCACCGGAGCAAGCAGTCGCCGGGCTTGCGTCCTGAATTCAACAGGACAGTGCTCATCGCATGGGTCAGGCAGCAACAAGGCCATCAGCATGGCCCGGCATGCTGCCAGCGGCCGTCGCGCCCACCACAGGTGCAGCGTCGAAGGGTGCCCGTGCCGGATGGACTTCTCCCGCGCCGAGTGCCGACTCACCTCGGCCACAGGAAAGTCCACCTCGGCCAACCTCTTACACTCCCTCGGAATTGGTTCCCAAACCAAGGTTTCTCTTTCTTTCTTTGAAGGTTCGCTCATCTCGGCTTCGGGTTCATCCTCGGACTCAAGCTCTGGCTCTTGAAGAGAAGCAATCTCCAATTCGTGAGTGGTAATTACAGTCGGAGGCGTGACTTCCTGGATGGGCGCCCCACGCAGCCTATGGGTTCACCGAAGAGCGAGAAGTCTGGGATGGGAATGGGAGCCACACTCTTGAGTTGGTTGCTGTTTTGCCGTCGAAGCTCCTCACGAAGTTCCATCAGCAACCGTCCCAGAGCGTTAATCCCGATGAGCGAACCATCGTCCTGCGGTTTCGCTCCCCAAAACGCATCCTTTCGAGACTCCTCGACAATGGGACGGTCGCCGGTCTCCAGCAGAAGGTGCCCAAACTTCTCCCAATGCTGCGCTAGTTTGACGCGGAGACACCAACGCATAACCTTGACCCGAACCTTCATCCAGTCCGGGCGGGAGTCCTTGCGATATGGCTTGCTTTTCATCTTGGCAGTCATAGGGCTGCGCTGATGAATGATGAGGCGCTGGACCTCTGGAAGGTGGGGAAAGCGGCAGGCTTGGTAAAGCGCCTCAGCACTCCAAATCGTCACACGATTCACTTCTAACGGAAACCCTGAAGCCATATTCGAGAGGCCGCCGAAGGTTTCCCGCGTCTTGCGAAAGACAACCGATTCGCCGCGCAGATAGGTCCGGGTTTGACTGGTGTGAGCCATCAGTTCGTTTTTCGTGGAAATAGTGGATACCAAGGATCGCTGGCCCAGAGTGCCAGTGGACAGTTATTCGGGCAATTGCGGTATGTGACCAGCAACGAACCGAATCCAAGAGTCTGTAGAACAGAATAGCCCAGGGGACGATGATTCTCTTTCAAATATGGGCACATCTCGCGAATCTGAAGTCCGGCCCTTAAGAACTGCTGCTCAAGGAGATCGCGACCTTTCTCTGACGAAAAAACCTTGCTCTCACCCATTTTCCCCCGGGTTCGAAGGATTGGAGGGAACCCAGCTTTCTTCAACATCCTGACGTATGTGTTGGCCAAGTCTTCATTTGGAAGCCAACTGGGACGCAGCACTTCCGAAGTGTTGATCTCTGACTTTCGATCCTCGAATTCCAAGGAACGCCACCAGGCGAACTCGATTTCCTTATGAGCAGCCGACACGGCGGCCTTGACGCTTGATGAAGCATAATGCTGTCCACCCAAATGCACTGCGATGAAGACGCAATGAACCTTGGCTTTCCTCGGGGCCTCAGACTCAACCCACGTTCTTATGTCATTGCGAACCCGATTTCCGCTGAACAATCCATCATCAAGGTATAGAAACGTATCGGAGGCTTCCCCGCAGTCCTGAATGGCTATTCCGCATTTCTCTTGCAGTACCTCCCCGAACATTTCCAGCATCTCGCGCTGGCTATTGCCACCACCTTGAATGCTCAAGAATCTGATATCGCACCAAAATGCACACACGTCATCACCGGCTAATTTCTCGGTCTTGAGAAGTTTGGACAGAAACCTTTTCACCGCAACTTTCGAGACATAGGTCCGTTTGAACGCATGGTCTAGCTCGGATAGCATGGGCACTCTTACATCCTTATCGAATTGGTTGATCCAGGTCTCGACGTGCTCAGGTGTGGGGGAGTATATTTCTCCTTCTCGGTAGTCCGCTATCCTCCGAGAAACTGACTCTAACAACCGTGCTCGTTCACTCATTGGGCCACCCTCGGAACTCTCACAGCGCTGTCCACTATGCGGAGCCAGAGACTATGCCGAGCGAAGAACCTTCCATGGAGGATACTGTCGCTCCTATTCCCAGTAAGAGCGCCATTCAATTGCCGCTGTTTT
>JAKEER010000881.1 GCA_022616615.1 Acidobacteriota bacterium | reverse complement strand
TCACTGTGCACGGCTCAAACCCACGAATGCCACATCACAATGCGACGGCCTGGCCCGAAGGCGGGGGACTGAGGATCAATCCACATCGGGCCATCCCCATCATAGGGCATGGCAGATTTAGCTCCTTTGGGGGGTTCAACTTCTTTGCTCGGCCACCAAAGGCGGCGCTCCAAAATGACATACCTCTCCCAGGTCACAGCTTGTCGGGCTTGAGGATCGATGAATCTCGGCATCTGGAAAGTCGTTCCGTCGGGAAGTCGATCGCGCATCCTCCAAGGAAGAATGGTGTTCTCGAAATAGCCGAATTCGGACCGCTCCAGCTCAACGATCTCAACTGTGCGGTACGCGGCCAAATCTTGAGATCGCCCCAGCAGAACTGGATAGCGGGGAGAGTGAAAGAAACTAACCCACTCTTCGGTCCTTTCACCCGCGTCCAGGTAAAGGATGAGCCTCGGATGCAGCAGGATTTGGCGCGGAAGAACATTGGTTTGGACATCGATGTTCTTGACGTACCCCCATGATTTGTCCAAACGTCCGCTGCCAACAGCAGCTATGTGCAGGAGTTCAAGATCGTGTCCGACGCCGTTGTGAAAAAAACTGTAAGCAAATCGGGTCGAGTCGTGTGGAACCCACTCACCCACAGCGCTACAAACATGCCCATAAATCGTGGCTGGGGGTGGCATCGGGTAGCTCGGTTGCCGGCCCACATGAAGGTGAGGGAAGCGAAAAGAAGTCGCGGTCCCTTCCATCTCGATGCGCAATGCCTTCACGGGTGCCTCACTTTAGCCAATCAGCGTTCTTTCTGTCGCTCAGATCCGCAGCCAATTGCCCAAGGATCTCGCGTGGGTGGCCCGACGCAAAGTCGATAGCTCCTTGCCCCTTCTTCCCTTCGTTGAACTTTTCAAGCTCAGTTTGCAGGCTGGCCCGCTCAGAATCGCAAAATCCTTGTACCCAGCCGACATAGAGCCTGGACAATATCTGATCTCTCCAGACCGTTAGGCTCTCCTGCACCGCTTCCGCTTTCACTTGGGGCTGACCTTTGTCGTCTGGGCCAACGAAGTACTGAAGGGGATTGTTCCCACCCTTTGTGACCATTCCGATGAACACTGCCGGCGTCACATCTGTATAGTGCAGGGCTAGTTTTGCGCCGCCGTAGACGAGCCCGAGAGCCCGCAAAAGCGCTGTAACTCTCTGCGTTCGTTGTTCCCATGGCAGACGGTAGGATTTCTCACGACCGTCAAGGTGTTCGAGTTTGCTCTTTTTCGCCAACTCGACACGGTTATCATCGAGGTTGCGATACCCAGTCCGGTTTAAGTAGCTGAAGGTACCTGCCGCATGAAGGTTGAGTGAAACCAAGCCCTTCAAAACAGCCCGATAGAACTGATGCTCATGAGGAACCGGGTCGCCTTCGTGACGCGTCATAGTCCCAAAGTCAGAAGCGATTGACACTGGAGCAAGCGAAACCAGAGTGCTTACGCGAAAGGGTGAGACACGCGTTATCTCTGTGCTCGTAGGTGTCTCCGTCGAGCGGGACGCATCTTCCTTACGTTTTTCTGCCGCCCCAGCTTTCTTGGAAGGAGCTCGCATGTACCCGAAGAGGTCGTCATCCCAATACTCAATCGGGTTGGCATCCGTGTAGGCAATCTTAGCCTCCCTGAAAATCGGTGCCGCCTTCCATTTCAGGTCGGGAGCCTGCTCCAACGTGCTGCGCAGCCAATACCGAAAAGCTTGCGCAGATACGTAAGGAAACGCGCCTTGCCGAGATCGGATGAATTTCACCGCAATCGCGTTCTCAGTTCGCGCTCCTTCATCGGCGCCAGCGTTGTTCAAAGCCGACGCAGGGGCGTCAATCAACATCAGGCCGGTCAGAAACGCCATGGTTATGCCTCCTCCATTTCAGGTTGCTTTTCTTCCTCGTCCAAGACGTCTTGGTTCCTCTCGAACCACTTTGCCTCATAGAGTTTTTCGATCACCCGAATAAGCACCAAATCCCATGCCAGCCGCCAATCTACCCGCGGCAGTTCTTCCCCCTCCTCAAAAACCTCCAGGAACTCGTCTAGGGAAAAAACAGGCGCGAGCCCGCGCTGGAGTCGGCGTTGGCTTGCCTGAATCAGAGCTTTGCGCGCCCGCCAATACGCATCCGCTCTGTAGATGCGTCCCCATAGGCGACGATCATTTTCTCCCGCGATTTCGTCCGCGAGCGTATCGCCGAGTTTTCGGATCGATTCAATGCGCTCGGTGTCCATGGCTATCACCTCCTGAAGAAACAGGCGTGTGAGGTCCCAAAGCCCAGGAAGGTAGTCTTTCCACCCACGATACGAATGACGGGGATCTCCAGGGCCTTGGGTGTATTGCGTGGCCTTCCTCAGAAAATAGACCCGAATGAACTGAGCGGCACGGTCGGGGAGGTCAAAGAGGCCTTCGTACAAATAGTTGCGTGCCGGTTTTCTTTCGCCACCCTTTCCCTTGTCGCCCTTCTTCGGCTTTGATGGTAGTTCCCAAGCCAGACGCGCCACTTCCTTCCATGCGGCGGCATACCGCGCCGCCTTGGCTCGCTCCACGAATCGAACCACCGAAGAGGGTAGAAAGTAGATGTCGGCCTGGGGGCCTTGTCCACTGTTCGAAAGATGATAGACCGTGATTGACGAGCTCGGTTCGCTCCGTCGTTCTGCTTCGATTTTGGTTAGAGCCTCGATTGTTCGGGTCAGCGGGCGAGTCACAGGCGGGAGCTTCTGTTTGGTTTGTTGGGAAAGCTGGATGCGTTTCCGTATCTCGGGCTGCCAACTCTTGACAAGCTGCAGAGTTAGTCACAGGTTGTCGCACGAAACCACCGTGGCTCGACCGCTGCACATCGGCGCGCCTATAGAAAGCGCCTGCAGAGCAAGGAGGCAGTTCCCGCACAACGCCAAGCCCGGTGCCCCTCC
>JAKEER010000880.1 GCA_022616615.1 Acidobacteriota bacterium | reverse complement strand
CGCCTGTGAAGAAATAAAGTGCGCAGAAGTTCCCCTCCTTGGTTAAGGAGGGGATGCCGTGGCCGACAGCCACGGCGGGGGTGGTTCGTCGTTGCGGCCGCGCATGATGCCTGGTGCGAAGCCCACCACCCCGCGCTGACTGACAGTGGCGATGCCCCTCCTCAGCCAAGGAGGGGATTTTTTTCAGGCAGGTTATTTCTTAACGCTGCCTTACCTGCTTCCTTGGGGGGTTCTCCCACTCACATGTTGAGATAAGTGGACAGGGTTCGGGTCAAGACAAACTGGTTTCAAAAGGGCGTGCCTTTATGCCAAGGTGAATCTGAATCTATCATTTCTTGTAATTGTTTAGCGGGGTTGATGAAGAAGCCGCCGGACAAATCGAGTCGACTTTGCTATGTTGGGCTGGATGAAAGCGCCAAGCCAGCAGCGGATTCGAGATCTGCAAGAGCAGAGCCGCGGCCTGCAGCGAGAGAACGAGCGCTTGCGAGAGCGTCTGGAAGCCGAGCGCGAAAGACTCCAGCAAGAAATCGAGCGGCTCAAGCGGGAACTGGAGCTGGCGCAGCGGGCCAGCAAGCGGCGCCGTTTTCCAAAGGGGAGCCCAAAGCCGAACCGAAGCGGCCGGACGCAGGGCGGGCTCCGACTAACGGGCGCCACGGCTGCCGTCGCATTCCCGCACAGGTGGATGAAACCATTATTGTGCCGCTGCCGAACGCTTGCCCCGGCTGCGGCCTGTAGCCACGAGTACTGGGCACATCAGTATCAAACCGAGATTGTCCGCCAGACGCGGGTGACGCGGTTTCGGGTCGAGGTAGGCCACTGCCAGCATTGCCAGAGCCGGGTGCAGGGCCGGGATGAGCGCCAAAGTTCCGATGCCCTGGGAGCGGCGCCTCGCAGCTGGGGCTCGAAGCGGTGTCGCTGGCCACGGTGCTAAACAAGCAACTGGCCCTGCCTTTCGGCAAGACAGCCGCCGTGCTGGAATAGGGCTTTGGTCTGAAGGTCACGCGGGGAGCCTTGAGCCAGGCGCTGGCCCGGATAGGCCGCCGCTGCCAACCCACCTATGAAGGCTTGATCGGGCAGATCCGCACCCGCCCGGCGCATGACGCATCTATGATCTCTCGGTCAAGGCTTCGGCAAGGGCAGCGTGTGTCTCTCAGTCCGGCTTCCAAGACCGGTGAATGCCGTACTTCTTCAATTTGCGGTAGAGGGTTGTTCGTCCAAGGCCGAGTTGAGACGCAGCGAGGGAAAAGTCGCCGCGGCAACAGGCGAGCGATTCGAGAATCATCCGCTTCTCTTTACGGAGAGCCCCCACACTCGAGAACAATACGTTTCATATTCGACTCGGCAGCATACTTGAGGAACAGACGCCCTACAGCTGTGGACCCAGTGAAGGAGACCATGTCGATATCAGGATGCCGTCCGATGGCCTGACCCGCATCCTCGCCGAAGCCAGGGACAACGTTAACGACTCTGTCTGGAAGACCAGCTTCGGCAGCGAGCTCCCCCAGTCGCAGAGTGTTCAAAGAGGTCTGCTCCGCTGGTTTGAGGATGATGCTGTTACTCGCGGCCAGAGCTGGCCCTAGCTTCCAAGCTGCCATCATCGCCGGCACCAGTTCGGCTTATCCAACAAATCCCCGTTACCGAGCGCATCAAGGGAATGCTGCGCGTCGAATTCACAGCGCCGTTCAAGTATCCCTTCTTCTCCCCGTCGGCGGCGACTGGGGCGACGGTGGATTTCGCCAATCCGCAAACCTTCGGCAAGATCACGAGCCAGCAGGGGGGATTCTCAGGCCTCAGCGCGTGAACGATGACGACAGCGATCTTTCTATTGACAAAGTTTCCAAGATCGGGAAAATAGCGCTGGTCTCCTCAACTTCGAACAACGGAGAATGGGATTCAATGACCCTCAAAGGACAGAACGCACAATTCAAAACGGCTAGGATCGCCAGGATAGAACTGGGTTGGCAGAAGAGTGCACGTGTGTCTCTTGAGGCGTACCCTTGCCCGAGTTCGCCAGCGTCCAGTCTGCAAATGCAGTTTGAAGGCCTCTATGCCTTCGGTGAAGGCCGCTTTAGCCATTTGTTCACCGATCGCCTGAATCAAGTCTAACCGCGCGGGAGCGGATCTTCCGCTCCCGAAAATCTCAGCACAAGCTTCGAAGGGATTTCAAGGAGCGGGCCGCTTCTGACAGCTGATCAGAGCCGTGCCCGCTTTTTTTCGTGCAGAGCTGGCTGCGGCCCACGCTGAGGTGGCCGAGTGGAGCTATGAAGCCTTTGGGATCGTCGATATCCCGCGCGCAGTGCGGCAGCACTCTTGGTTCTGGGCTGAATCGGGGATTCCAATGACGGCTCACGGACTCAAGAAACAAGACTTTGAATCAAGGAGGATCATTCCAATGGCAACGAAATATGAATCCGAAGAACTCAACTGCTTTTGAGGTCACTCGTAAACGGCGCAAGGGGTTCCCATCCGAAACGGGGGTCAAGCGAGGACTGAGAACTGTTCACAACGACAAGGAACTCATCGAGAAGCTGGGACGAAACGATCTTTGTCCCTGCGGTTCAGGACGCCGGTTTCAAGAACTGCTGCTTGCGCGAAGGAAAGTACGATGGCGCGAAGCGAAACTATTACTTTCAGAGAATGATTTGGCGTGGCTCTGGCTCGTGCTCGCAGAGAATCGGGTCCTGCCCAACACCCAGAGCCACCCGGCAATAAGGATCAAATCCACTTGAACGCAACGATCACACTGACTCAAAAACAGCTTTCTGAGTTTCTGCTCAATATAGCTGTGGTGCGCCCGGTTTTCATCTGGGGGCCGCCGGGGATTGGGAAGTCTTCGCTCGTGCAGCAGTTCGCGAGCGAAGTGGGGCTGCCCTGCGTCTCGCTTCTGGGGAGCCAACTGGCTCCTGAGGACATCATCGGAGTGCCTCAGATCATTGAGGGCACCAGCCGCTTTTGTCCGCCGCGGATGATTGCCCGGCAGGAAGCCTACTGTCTCTTTCTGGACGAGCTGAATGCCTGTTCGCACGAAGTCCAAAAGGCCTTCTACAGTCTGATCCACGAAAGACGCATCGGCGAATACGTCTTGCCCGAGGGCTCCATCATTGTCGGCGCCGGCAACCGCGCGCAGGACAGCGCCATCGTCAAACCGATGTCGTCTGCCCTGCTCAATCGCATGATGCACGTGCATTTGAGGGTCTCTCATCGCGATTGGCTGGAGTGGGCGGTGCAAAGCAACATTCACTCTTTGGTGATTGAGTATGTTCAGTCGCGGCCCGATCACCTGTGGAGCCAGCCGCCGAAACACGAAGAGCCCTTTTCTACCCCGCGTTCCTGGCACATCTTGAGCGACGCGCTTCACCAGTATGGCGACAACATCAGTGAAGATTGTTTGGAGATCCTCGCCTTTGGCTCTCTTTCTCCGCATCATGCCGGGCAGTTCAAGTCGTTCGTGAAGCATCTGCGTGGCAAGTACCGTCTGGCTGCAATTCTCAAAGGAGAGATCGGTTGGCCGAGCAAGCCGGAAGACCGGGACATTCTCTACTTTCTCTCTCAATCGTTGCGCGCCCAATTGGCAAAGGAACTTCCAGCCCAGCGAAGTGCTTTGACCGAGAGCCACCGTGATCTGGCCCATCGGGCGAAAGGGCTCATCCGCGAACTGGCTGCGCTCAGCCTCGAGATGGCGCAAATGCTTGTCTCCAAGCCTAACGAAAGTGAGGAACTGCCAGACTGGTTCCTGGTGGAAATTGTTCGTGATCTTCCGAGACTGGTGAAGAAGAAAGATGCCTCGTAAACACCCTAAGAAAGGCAGTGGCCAGCTGGATCCGGCCGAAGAGAGCTTTTGGCGCGGCTATTGGATGGTCCATGACCACGCCATGTTCGCCCCGCTGCTCCTTCACACCGGAATCTACCGCCACGAGGGAAACCGTTGCCCCGAAAACGGGTGGGCCGTTGTCACGAACAATGGTGCGATTCATGTTCATCCGAGGCGTCGCGGAGATGCCAGGGAGTGGGCCTACATTCTGGCTCATTGCCTTCTTCATCTGGGATTTGGACACTTTCAACAACAGCTTCGAATGAAGGAATGGAACGCTGCCTGTGACTGTTTCGTGGCGCGCTTTCTGAAGGACCTGAAGCTTGGAACTGCCCCAGTTGAAATGCAGCTTCCTGTTGTGATTTCAGCCGGAACGGAAGAACGGCTGTACGAAGACTTTTGCGAGCACGGCATTCCGGAAATCCTCTCGGCATTCGGCACAGCCGGATCCCAGAACCCCGATATGCTCTACGAAGCCGCCCAAGAGCGTTCCTGGCACTATCGCTTCGGGAGCTGGAACCAGAAGTTCGAATGGCAAACCTGTTTCGGCAAGGGACTCGCCATGGCGGTCACCAGCGCTGTGAATGTAGCTGGAGGATTAACCGCCTCTCCGGGAGCGATGACTGAGAATCTCACATCGGCTCAGAAAGCCCGAGCCTGGTTTATCAGCAGCTATCCTTTGCTTGGATCGTTGGCCGTTGCGTTCGATATTGTCGAAGACCCCATGGTCTGTTCGCGGCTGAACATCGCAATAGCAGCCGTGGATGCTGAAAGCAAGGAAATCTTCGTGAACCCGGCAGCCGGACTCGACGAATTGGAATGCCGTTTCGTGATGGCGCATGAGCTGCTTCATGTCGGGCTGAGACATCAAGCTCGATGCATGGGGAGAGATCCTTATCTCTGGAACGTAGCCTGTGACTATGTGATCAACGGCTGGTTGGTGGAGATGGGGCTGGGCGAATTGCCTTCGGTTGGCGCTCTTTATGATCCCCGGCTGAAGGGAGAATCGGCCGAGCGAGTCTATGACCGGATCGTCACTGACATGCGTCGCTGTCGGAAGCTAGCGACCCTGAGAGGTATTGGACTGGGCGATATGCTGAACCGAGGCGAGCAAGACTGGTGGAACCTCGGCAACGGGATCGAGCTGGATGAGTTCTACCGCCGCTGCCTGGCTCAGGGGCTCAGCTACCATGAAGAGCAAGGCCGGGGATTCCTGCCTGCGGGCTTGGTGGAAGAAATTCGAGCGTTGGCGCAGCCGCCCATCACCTGGGATGTGGAACTGGCTCGTTGGTTCGACCATCATTTCTCGCCGCAGGAAAAGAGACGGTCTTTTGCGCGCCTAAGCCGGCGTCAGTCAGCGACTCCCGACATCCCACGTCCCCGCTGGGTACCCGCGCTTGGATCTGAAGATGGCCGTACTTTCGGTGTGGTTCTCGATACCTCCGGCTCAATGAACCGCGATCTCCTGGCCAAGGCGCTGGGGACAATCGCGAGTTACAGCATCTCTCGTGATGTTCCAGCTGTCCGCGTGGTGTTCTGCGACGCCGCTACTTACGATCAGGGCTATCTTCCCCCGGAAGCAATCGCCGATCGGGTGAAGGTCAAAGGACGCGGCGGAACCATTCTGCAACCGGCAATTGATCTGTTGGAGAAAGCAGAAGATTTCCCAGTCAACGGCCCACTTCTGATCATTACCGATGGCTTCTGCGATCGGCTCCACATCCGCCGTGAACATGCCTTCCTGATGCCCGAAGGCCGGCACTTGCCCTTTGTGGCGAAAGGAAAGGTTTTCAGAATGAAGTAACGATTAGAAGGAAGGAGGATTCTTCGAACCAGATTGATTGGATCAAGTGGATGCGACTTTACCGATATGAGCTCAGAATCGATAAAACGGCCAACTTGCCAACTCAGGCCGTCCTAAGCTTTCCTGTTCAAACTGACCTTTAGAGTTTGCTGCCAGCATTGTCGACAGGTGACCTTTCTCTGGCTGCATCACGGCAGACTGCAAGAGCCGCTCAAGGAGGTGACCCTCAGTCTTGGTCAACCCATGCGTCCGGTGACCGGGTCGAAAGCTCATGTGCAAGCTTTGTACGGGCCTGCCACTTCGTTCTCGCAAATCCCGAAGGATGTCAAAACCAATTGGATCCGAATCACCGAAATGCCAGAATTCAATGTCCTCTGCCAGACGCTGCACCAGCTTGAGTGTCCCGGAACCAGGGTAGCTGGTTTGAATCAGCAAGTCACCACATCGGAGCTTTGCCAGTTCGTGAAAGGTCGTTTCATTCTCGATTGTGATGCAGCGCCTAGCCGTGGTTTCGATTTTTGCTGCAGCGGTCAAGTCCAGTGTCGACAAACGAATCGCTCCAACCAGATTTCCCAGGTCGAGCCATTGACTTCCAATCAGCAAGCGAAGGGGGCCATGAATCAGACAAGTCCGAGGAGTTTCCAGGATACCGAGCCCATCAAGTCTCTTAATCCGGCCATGAGACAGATTGTTCAAAGCGGTCTCCAGCTTGGTCCTCAACACATCCAAACGCTTGGAGTCACCGCAAACCACGCAACTCACAAATCGGATCAAGGATTCTCCTTCCCACCAGAGCAGTTTGGGAATGAGTTGCAATAGCTCCTCATTGCTGCAAGGATCTTCGTGCGAAAACGGGTCAATACTCCCTCCGTCTAATGCAACAGTCTCAAGCCGTGAGCAATAGCTCTGCCATTCCCGACGCCAGCACTCCGGGATATCGGCTACGGCTGCAGCAGAAAACTGATTCGCCAGGACCTGCCGGCGTCGGGCAGGAGGAACAGTGTCGATCAACTCAAACAACGCTGACTCCCACTCCAAGGGCAGGCGGACTTGCTCAATAATTTCGCAATCCCGCGGATGCCGCACCAGCTTCAATACCTGAACACGTTCCGCGCTTTCCAACTGGCGTATCGCCTCGGCACGCCTCTCTCCGTCTTCGCAACCAGCATTTAGTAACAGCTTTTTGAAGTCGATAAAGAAGTCACGCTCGCCCTTCCCGGTTCGGCCAGCGCGCGATCGGCTAAACAAACTTGCCAAGGTTCGTAACACGTTTGCATCAGCCATGCAGTTGGATCATTTCTCGGGACTCTGCTGAATCGCGGCTCATGCTGACAGCCACGTTCCGAAGAACTGTCCGGCCTCCCACTCGCTCCTCATGCTTCGAGACCACCACTAGCTGATCGCACAGTTCAAAGGCATAGGGGATGTTGCCGCTCGACATGGAGAAGACCCCTTGCAAATCGAGCGCCTTGAGCGCATTGATACAATCTTCAATTCGCTCGCCAGAAAGTTTCGAGAATGCTTCGTCGATCGGCACCAGGGCCAGAGACGGATCACGCCAGCGCGTTTCGTGTCTCCCGTAGGCGCGAAGGTAACTAGCAAGAATGGCTACGAAGTAGGGTGATTGGTTCTCGCCTCCGCTGAACTTCCCAGATTGCTTGTCAACACTGACAGGGCTCGCATCTGGGATTCTTGCATCTGATACAAGCAGATCATAGTCAAAATAGTGCCTGTAATCGAGCAGCCGGACCGCTTCGATACTGTCGGAGCGATTGACAAGGGTATCTAGAAAATGTGTCAGAGCCTCTCGCATCTCCTCGTCAACGGTCGCATAGAACAGACCATCTTCCTGATGCAGGACATTCAGATCGAGTAATTGATGGTAGAGCTTGAAGTCAGGATTGAGCTTCTTGACAATTTGATATCGGTCGTTACCGATTGGTGACTTCAGGTAGCTATTGAGCAAGAAGATCGTATTCCCGATGCTCTTTAGGGCAGAGTGCAATTTTTGAAGGACCTGCGTTCGGAACAGACCTTCCCAGCGGCGGTGTTCTGCCTCTGCTTTGGTTTTGTAGCCAGGGATATCGCTTCCTTCGATCTGAGTCAGCAGCGTTTCATAGGATTTATTGGCCGTTTCCTCTGGATTCAGCTCATCAAACTTAGGATGCGCTACAGCCAACATGCGGCGTTCGTTGACCAAGTCTTTCCATGTCTCGATTTCCTTCTCTCTAGCATGGTGGTACTGCCTCTCGAATTCACGTGCAGCCGCATCTAATGCGGCTAAGTACTGCAACACTTGAAGGCGCCACTCATTCAGTCGGGAAAGGTATATTGAGACGTCCGCGTCGGACTTAACGCGCTCAAAATGTATGTCTGCTTCCTCAAGCCGTGCTATTGCTTCTTTAAGGTTCTGCTCCAAGCGTTGGATTTCCCCGCGCTTCTGACTGCCAAGCCGTGTTCGGAGTTCAGTTTCCCACGTCTGAAGTCCCTTTTCGAAGCGCTGGCACTCCTGCTCCTTCTCTTCAAAAGTAGACCGATCAATGGAGTTGAGCTTTGCAATGTTTTCTGCAAGTTCCGCTTGCTTCTTCGGCAACTCCTGCGCCCGGATTACATCGACGGCAAGCGAGGTGTGTTCTGGGAACTTTTGCCGGGCACTTTCAGTAAGCTCGTCTGCAGCTTCAACCATTGGCCTGAGACGGCGCTCCTCGGCGAGCAGGTCTCTAGCTCGAGACCGCTTCATAGCCAGTTGTTTCTCCAGTCCCCGCTGGCCTACAAGGGGGTGATTGTCGTAATGCCGCCGGCGCTCCACAAATGCCCCGCGCGCCATAAAGCCATCGGGCAAAATTGCATAATCATATGCGGCCAACTCCTCGCGACGTTCTACACAGATCAGCTCACCAAACAGGTGGCTAATAATCGCTTTGGCGACTGGATGATCGGCGTGAAGCTTTTCAGCAAGTGAACCGGGGCGAATCGGCCTGGCAAGTTTGAGAGCCTTGACCGGATTGACCAGGGATTCCTGCGGCGAGTCGATCCTGAGCTCATGGTAAACCTTCAGAGCCTGATCATAATGCTCGTCAGCCACGACAATGGCGAACTTGCGGGTGAAGGCGACTTCAATTGCCGGGCGCCATCTCTCATCGGTCACCTCGCAGAGTTTACAGAGAGGTTGGGCTGCAGGCATCCGGCCAGCACGTGGTAGAACCTCGTTCAGAGCATCGAGCAGCCGCGCTGGAAAAGGAAGATTGCCCAATTCTAGTGCCCGTATCTCCTCTTTCAAGCGTTCCGACTCACGACACAGTTCGTCGGCACGTTCGCGAGTGGGCCGGATGTTTTTGCTCATTTCGATCTGTGCTTTTTCCGCCACTTCTGCTAGTTCCTTCAAAGCCACTTCACTTCGCTCTAGTGTGCAATCGTCCAGTCTTTTGATAGCTGCCTCGAGTGCGCCCGTTGAGATGGGCTCTGGCAAGTTCGATGCCTCTACCTGTTTCAACCACGATCGTGCATTTTGAATTCGAAAGCGCAAAGCATCTTCCAGACTGGAGCCAATACCGCGCAACTCCTCGACTTCAGATTCCAACGTCTGGTTTTGTGCTTTGAGAAAGGTGTAGAGCTGGCCTTCAGGGGATTGATTGATCAGAGCTTTGATCTGATCAATGCCAGTCTTGCGCCTTTTGATGAGTTCATCGAGCTCACCGATTCTTGATTCCTCTTCTGCAAGTTCCACCTTGAGAGTCTCCAGCTTCAACTGATGATCGCGTTGCAGCCCGGCAAGGTAGTTGCGGTTTAGTTCAGCTTGCAAAAAGCGAGCGACGATCTTGTCACGACAGGCGATCTGATATTGATGAAAGAGTTCTCGAATTTTGGCAAGCCGCTGCCGCTGGTCGTCGAGCTCGCGCAAATCCCTTTCGTAAGCCTGGAAGGTTTTGTAGCTGGCAACGACATTCTCCACATCAAGGTGCTCGTCGGGCAGGATGTAACAGCGACAGAACTCGTCGAAGCTTTTCAAATTCGTAAATGACATCGCCATGGGAAGAAGGCGCGCCAGTGCTGGGCGTTTGAAGTTCAGGTGAACAGCCATGTCACGCAAGTACTGATCCTGAGTCTTGAAAACTCGCCCAGTGTGCTCTTTCTCGATCAGGCCTTCGAAGACTGTAAGTTCCAGCGGTCGGCGCTCTCCGCTGAGAAAACTGTCTCGTGTTAAAGAGCCGTCGCAGAAGAAAGGGGCGATGCGGCCATGGCTTTCGGCGGCGCTGCGGAATTCAATCCGTAAACCCCACGTTTCGCGCCGTTGCTGATCCGGCCAGGTGAACTCGAGTGCTACATAGGTGATGGCCCCCTTTGGGCGAAGGAAATGAGTAACACCGTTCTCCTCCTGCTTCGTATCACCTAGACAATAGCCCTTCAAGTCCCGATCCGAGGTTGTCCCTGTTGCTGACTTGTTAAACCGGGCCCGCTCTGACCCGACAAGCACCAACTGAATCAGGTCCATCAGAACGGATTTCCCGGAACCCGTCACCCCAGCGAGTAAGAGGTTTCCTTCTACTGGAAGCGTGTCGTTGTAGCCATACCAGTTGATAGCGTGAATCCGGGTCAGGTTAATCTTGCGACTCATTGGGCATCCACTCGGTTTCCATTTCAAAGGTTCCGGTTTCGGACGGCTGTGACATTTCCCCAGGGTCTAGCACGCTCCCAGATTCCAGGGTTTGCTGACGATGAAGTTCAACAGTCTGGTCCCATTCCGCAAGATCACGGAAGGGAATCACGCGCTTGAGCGTCGGCAAGATCTCAATGCGCGATTGCTGGAAGGCCGCCTCGCTGTGCACACGAATCAAGTTTTTTTGCTGGGCAAGACGGAGAATTTCTTCCATTCGGGACTCGGAAGGAATGCTTTTCAAGTCAGGGAGCAACTTATCTCTTAGCAGTTGATTCAGTTGCTCCACGGTCAGACGAACGTCTGTCACGCCTTGGTCGCGCACTTGCGTGTCGTACTCGTACCAAAGAGCAAGTATCACAAGGGTGGCGTCTTGTTTCAAACGTAGGAACAAAGCTGGGTTTTGGGGAATGGCTTGTACCAGCCGGCTCTCATGCTCACAGCGCACCTCCAACCCGACCAAGCCGGCTATCTCTTTCAGCCAGTCTAGATTCTGCCGGCACCACGCATATAACTCGGCATTGCCCCGCCCTAAACCGAGAATAGAACCTCGTGTCAAAAGGCGTTGAAGCGCTTCACCAAGCGCGTCGCGATCATTTTCAGCGAGCCGAGACAGCAGCCCGGCTGGCTGTGTGGTGTTAGGGTCTATGTTCATCTCTTAATAATGAAGAACCTTTCCAGACGATAAACGTCTTTGCGGTCGAGCATACCTTCCGCAGCATCGTCAAGTACACGCGGTACCTCCACACGAAAGCGGGCTTCGCTGGATTCAGCATGAAGCAAGACAGCGATGACATCTGCCACGTCCTCCGTGCCGTAAACGGAGAAGTCTTCTGTAGAAATTCGCGCACCCTTGCCGCCCGGCAGGCACTCAACAAAACGGTTGGCGCGACCAACGGTCAGCGACGTGCGGAGGGCGGCTTCCATCTCTTTCTTGCAGCGCTCTCGCATCGCTTCGGTCACAGCGTCTAGAATGGGTTCGTTTTCTTCCAGTGTCCGGCGAGCTCTCGGCTGGTAAAGCGAGTCACGGCCGACTAACAGACGCGTTTCGGGGACTGTCAAGGTCGGAAATTCAAGAGTGTTATCCAAATCAGCGAGTCGCCAACCGGAAAATTCGCGATTGATTCTCTCAAACAGATGCTTTACTTGCCCTCGCCGCTCGCCCACCACTTCCTGCAAGTAACGAAATCGAGCCAATGACCGCCGGGTGAATTCGGCCGTTCGCTGATCGATCAAGTCTGCCAAGGGCAAGACCCTCTCCATAGCGCGCGATAGGTCGTCTAATTTGTTTCGGACTCTCGCCATGGCGGTTTCTGCGGCGATGGACGTATCCCGCCGCAATACTTCAGTCTGCATCTGATAGAGGAGATCGCTGTCGTTCAACAGGTCATTGAGCCGTTGCTGTCCCTCAGCCAACCGAGTCGGCAACTGAGCACGAACCAACTCTGCATAACAAGTCTTGGCCACGTGCTCGGCATATTCGTCGTAAACCACCCGCAGGTTGTCGCCAAGGGTCTGGGCTTCGATTTGACGACGTGTAAGACGTTCTACCGATTTCTGCATAGCACGTAACTCAGCGAGTCCTTGCTGCAGGTTGTCAGCACATGTTTCGATTTGAGCCCACGGTTGTTCGGCCAGTGCCGTGGCATTGCATATGGCAGCACATACGCTCACCAACTTGTCAGAGAACACGGTGGCATCGGGGTAGGCGATTCGTCGCAATGCAGCAAGGAGGATCGATCCGTTTGGATCAAAATAGATCAATCGCTGGTAATCAGCTTGCGTCTGCTCTTCGAGCCATCCAGCACGTATGAGGCGGTCTAGTACGAGACGGGATTTCTCACGGGTTGTTAAGACAGGAACTTGATGCGTTACCTCGATATCTTCGAGATCTTCAAAAATAAGACGTGGATTAACCTCCAAGACTTCGGCAACGATGGCCAGGGCCTCCTCTCGGCTAAGGCCTTCATTGCGCTGTCCCGTTTCCTGTTCCAACACATCCAGAACGTCGACATAGAGAGGGGCGGAAGCCCCACCGAGAATCCGAAGGAATTCTGGTCGTACTTCCCGAAATAACTCGTTCGAAAATGTACTCATACTCTCAATGCGCCGAAAGCTGCGTCAGTCGCGTTCGTGCCGTCGAACCAGGGCTTCGACGTTCTGCAAGGCAATATCACATCAAAAGATAGACCCCTGAGAATGGCGGAACCGAGCGACCAACGCTGGCGCCGAAACTACTCAGTGGTCAACCGACGGGCATAAAAGCCTGGAAGTTTTTGATAGTTGTTCGATACCTGCGACGAATCACTTCACGTCTGATACGGCGTGTAAGAGCGCGCTACTGATTGCTGCTCGAGAGCTGCCCACGGTAACCGGGCCCATTCTATCATTTTCTTTGTTACGGTCACGGGTCCACCGGCTCGCTTTCGAGCTTCTACGACTACTACAACCCAGAGGCGCGAGTAGTCTTAGCTCCTATGAGGTTCCAGGTGCAGTAAAGGTTTTCGCAGTTGAATTTGCAGAGAACCGGTGTGAGAAATCAGGCCGACTAATACCTCAAGGTTGATGAGGCCGAAGCCAAGTCATGAACCTAGGTTTAGGCTCTGACTCCACTATTGCAAGGCCCTGCGAAGCGTATCTGGGATTACTTGCTCGGCAAAGTATGCGATCCTGAATCGATCGAAAATCACGCCCGCTTGATAGCCGAGTTGAGCCCATTCATTCTCAGAAACGGGATGGGGAACGCAGAACATCTTCAAGGGAATCACTTGTGGCGTTTTCAAGAGCCAAGTGCGGCACCAATCGATGGGCTGCAGCTCATATCTCTTTCCCCACCAATTTTGGCCTGTGGCACATTGTCCGAAGGCAATGAGCTTTGAAGATCGTCTGTCCGGAAAGTTCTTCCAGGCAACAATATCGAGACTCGCATCCTTCATGGACTTTACACCTGGAAATTTCTCGTGGGTTTGTCCTTCGCGTAGTTTCAGGCAAAGATCTCTAAGCGCTCCAACGAAGTCTTTCGGCTCAATCCTTCTTGGGAATCCGAAGACGTAGGTTTCCACTGCGGTGTTCGGGCCCCCGAAATAGGCGGCCGCCGCATGGGCGCAGACGTCTTCGAACAACTTCGCTCCATCCGGCCCATCCACTGCGTTCTCCCCATAGATTGACAAGAAAAGCAGGAAAGAATAGACGCTTGCGAGATCGGGATCTCGATTGAGCAAGACATTTCGCTGGAGAAGAAACGGATACTTCTCTCCACCGCAAGCCTCGACTCGGTACTCAGCCTCCGTGAATGCAGCGTCGACCATGCCTTCAACGTCCTCCGGTATGGCGCTGTCCTCTTCAAGAAAGGCGTCCTGTGATCCCGTGATGATAAGTTCACTTTTCAGCTGCGAGGCTGAAGCATTCCCATCTGGGTCAACAAGCGCAGAGACCTCTAAATGGTCAAGGATTTCATGCGGGTTGTCAGAGAGTAGCGGCGGCCTTGTCGTCTCGTGGTCCGGCGATTCGGCGAAAGTGATTGGTGCTTGCAGTTCAGCGTCTGCAACTCACTTTGAAGGCTGGACGCAAGTACGTGAATATTGCTAATTGTCTCAGCGATTTCGTGTTGTCCGTCGTAGCCGGTTGAGAAGTAGCCTTTGGCCTCACGCAGGTTTTGCTCCGCACCGACCAAGGCATCGAGTAACAACCGGGTGTCGCCTCTCGCCGCATTGACGGCGAACTGCAGAGTTAATCCGCGCTGCAGCGCAGAAACACCCCGCTCGGAACGCAAGGCTTCATCAAGCTGTCGTAAATGCGGATTCTGACTGCGGATCAGGGGTTCAATGTTCTCTTTACGGCTTCCATAGAGCCAGCGACACAGGTCACCAAGAGCGGGAATCCTTTTCTTTGGAACGGGTTCCTTTTCGTCTCTTGGCCCCTCTCTTATTCCGAGGAACCTTCGAATTCCTTCGTAGCCAAGGCCAGTCCACAAATGCGAGTAAGCAAAATCCTTGCGCTGGTAGTAGCGATCACGGGGATCAAACACACTTGCTTGCTGAGCCTGCTGCAACACCTTGAGCCCGTGATAGAGCCGTTTTACAGTTTCGTTCCGATCACCAATAGTCTTCGCGATATCCGAAAGCGGGACTTCATAGTCCTCGCGAATGCGCGCGATGTATTGCGCCTTTGCTATGGAATCCCATTCCTGAGGGTCGTTGACGTGCTTAAAACCGATGAAATCCCAAACATCGCGACGAGACTTTTCAATTACTGGGAGACGGGACAGATCCTCTCGTAGCTCTTCATCGATTGAAGGAATACCAAGAGCTCCTATCCGGTTACTCTTATCTGGAAACATCAAGAGCTGCACCGCGGCGAGACGACGGTTGCCCTCGACTACTATTATTATTAGTTTCCCTTGTTCCTTCGTTACAATCAGTGGTTCATGCTTCCAAGAGGCTTTGCTAGCGACGATTGAATCAACGATCTCGCTTACGTTGAATTCGGTCCAGAGCCTTTTCAGAATTTCATCTTGATTTGCGACCGAGTATTCTGAATCGACCAGTCTCGGATTCTTCGGATCCAAGTACAATTGTTCCGTTGGAACCGGTTTTGGCTCGGAAAAATCATTCGGCACCGCTTGGTCCTTCTTTTTCCTCATTGTCATAACTTGAGCCATTCAAAACTCTTTCCGATGAGCAGCTCGGTTTTCTTAATTTGCTGGCGGCCTACCATATTGATTGGCTTCAGCGCAAATCCAAAATCCGCTGCAAGCCTACGGATCTGCGGACTATCCTCGTAGGTCATCAGAACCTTGCCAGGCAGACGAGAAGCAACCTCAAAAAGCCTCGGTGATCGAGTTCGCAAAAGGCGTAGAGCCTTTGCCCAGCAGTTACGTAAGGTGGGTCGATGAAGAATGCCAGCCTATCGGCCGCCACTCCTTCATGTTTCTTAAGCCAGATCAGGCCGTCTCCCTCGATGAACGAAATCCTCTCCTTAAGCCCGTAGATTTCTGCGATGCGATTCGACAATGTTCTAGGATACCAGCGAGATTTGAGCCCCTTATCGTTCTCGCCTCGATTGAGCAGGCCAGAGCCGG
>JAKEER010000879.1 GCA_022616615.1 Acidobacteriota bacterium | reverse complement strand
AAGGCTATGCTTTCCAACTTCGCAACAACCCAATGGATAAAGTGACAGCTGCACGGCCAGCTTATGCTTTAAATCCGGCCAACTCGTGGTTTAGGTGACATGCCTGCCCGACTGTTTCGTCGCAAAGAGGACCGCGGCCTGAACGAGAGGACGACAGAGCCACGGCCACTGCTGTTGTGCTCTCGGCATCGGGCTGCACACCGACCTTCAGCAGGGACTCAATTTGGTGTTGACTCTTGCCTATACTCCAGGGTTTATGCTTTCAAACGGCCTTGGAGGAGACTATGGCAGAGGAGTTGAGGATTGGAGAAGCGGCCCGCGCCAGCGGACTCAGCATTGATGCGATCCGGTTCTACGGGAGGATCGGGTTGCTTCGGGACAGTGAGCGCACTTCCGGAGGCTACCGGCTGTTTGACCGCCAACAACTGGATAGATTGGCCTTTATTTCGAGGGCTCAAGCGCTTGGGTTTTCGCTCAAACAGATCCGAGAGCTCGTGAACCTTCAGCACAATGCGCACGCATGCCTTTCCGTTCGAAGTCTGCTCGAACAAAAGCTGGCGGTCGTGCGGGCAAAGATGAACGAACTGGTGGCGCTGGAAGTTGAGCTGCGCGGCGCGCTTCGAAGGTGTAATCACGAGTTGAAGCAGAAGCGCGCGGCCCATGGCAAAATCTGCCCGGTGCTGAGGGAGATCCAATTGAGGGGAAAGACCCCATGACCGAGCAAAGGGCGCCCGACGAAAACCGGCTGCGCTCGCGGCACGCCTTGGTAGCCAGCCTAGCGGCGGTAGGTAGCATCGTGATCGGCTCGAGTTGCTGCCTGCCGTTGTTACCATTCTTGTTTGCCGCAGGAGCGGCAAGCAGCGCCACCCTGTTTGCCACCGTCCGACCAGTGTTGTTAGTGGTTGCGAGCCTATCTCTCGGGTATGGATTTTACCAAGCACGCCGCGCACGGCAGTGTCAGAGCCGGCTGACACTGTTAAGCGCGTTCCTGCTGTGGAGTGCCTTGGCAATCGTGGCTGTCTCCATTTTCTTTCCGCAGGTGGTAGCCAACGCTTTAGCAGACTTGTTGGCTCGTTGATATGACTCGAACGCGTACAGCGGTCGCAGCAGGATTTGTAGTCCTGGCAGTTCTTGCCGGCTACTACTTCTATGGTGGCGCTCAGGTTCCGCCGGGTCAGCCTGAGCTGACAAGGCTCAGCCCGCAGAACTTCTCCGTCTTGCGTGAGAGGTTCAACGGGGCACAGCAAGAGGTCCGGCTCATCGCGCTTCTGTCGCCCACTTGAACGGTGTGCCTGCAGGGGGCCTCTGCAGTCCAACGCCTGCTGGAAACTCTGTCTCGCACGCCGATCCGCGTCTACATTGTGTGGGAGCCAGTACTGGTGACAGACCTGGGACCGCCATCGACAGCGGCGCTAGCCCGGGTTTCGGACCCGCGTGCAGAGCAGTTCTGGGACAAGGGACGACTCCTGTCGCGAGCCATGGGTGAACGCGACCGACAGAGCGTCGTATGGGACCACCTTGGCGTCTATGCGCCGGGAACTGTATGGGACACAGCGCTGCCAGCCTCTCAATATTCCGGGCGGCCCGTCGTGGACGTGATCGATGAAGCGAGGCGAGCCATCCAACTGGCGTTTCAGGTGAAGCCGGTCCAAGGCGGATCGCTGCGTTGAGCCTAGCCGCTTTTTTGGGCTTGCGATGAGGAGAGTAAGACAATGAGGGTAGAAGTTCTTTTCTTCGAAGGTTGTCCCAACCATGCTGAGACAGTGCAGCGGCTCAAAGAGGTTTTGAAAGAGGTAGGTGTCGGAGCCCAGATTGCTGAGATCGCCGTTCCTGACGCGGAGACGGCCCGGGTCGTCGGCTTTCTTGGATCGCCAACCATCCGAATCGATGGGTTCGACGTCGAACCGGCGGCCCGAGCCTCACGCGAGTTCGGAATGATGTGCCGGACTTATCTGGCGGGCGGCAAGCGGCAGGCCATTCCATCGCGGGAAATGATCCGGGCCGCTCTGCGAGAGGAGGCCAGCGCAAACTGAAAACCAGCATAGAGCGAGTCAGCAGATCAACTAGGCGCTCTCTCTGGTAGTGGGTCAGTTTGTTGTCTTATTTTCCGTGGGGTCCAAAGATCATATGAAGGGCCACGGCGAATAGGAAACCCCCGAAAATCCTTCGCAATAACTCACTTTTGCATTCCACACTGACAAACGGGAGACGCCCCGGGTCGAACTCCAGGGCGGGCAGCATTTCGACCGCCAGGAGTCCACTGTCGCGGTGATTCTTGCGCCGCGACTTTGCACTGGCTGCCATCTGTTCCTTCCATTCTGCACTTGCTGCCACTGTATCCTTCCGCCAGGCGGCCAACCGATCAGGTCGGCGGCGTCATGAGCAGGCACTGTCGACGCCGACGCTGCCACTTTATGCTTCATCGCACTGCCATTTTATGGTTCAAGGGACACGACGAACGGAAATAACGAGACCGTGGTGTTTCTCTCAGATCATGGCGGGAGAACGACGGGGTTATTGCTTTTGCCGGGAAAGCTGAAGCGGGCGACGGTTCGAGCGATTCGGGTTTACCAATACCAACCGGGAGAGTCGCTAGTGATTTCAATGATCGTCATGGAAGGTTCCAGGTGAGGCTTGTCAGACCTTCCGGGTGTAGCCTTCAGTTGGGATTGCACCTCGACGATGTGTTTGCAGATGAGTTGTTTTCCTGAACTTCCATTGGGGACCCGACTTCCCAATGTTTGATCCATCTGGGCATGGCAGCCGATTCTCCTTTCGTAGCGTGAATCCTCATTGGCTTCGCGGGCTGGCAGAAGACCCATGGGGGTCGGCGGTTGCACGAACAGCGTTTTTTTTCCAGCATCAGGCCTTCATCGTCAGGAGGACCTTCCGGAGTTTCCAATTGTGATGTGCGGATCCACGGAGTGAAGCAGGTAGAACGCCCCCAGGATAATTTGCCTCACATCGAGACTGTCGCTGTGTGACATTAAAGTACGCAGCCGATCCCGAATCTCTTGCAGTTGTTGGTGAAGCTGCTCCGGAGATAGTAGCCGCACATTCGAGAGGTCCCACCAAGGCCGACCTTCTACCATCGTGATCGACCAATTTGTGGCGACCTGCTCAGCCGGCCCGGACGCGACATCGTT
>JAKEER010000878.1 GCA_022616615.1 Acidobacteriota bacterium | reverse complement strand
GGTCACAGCCACGGGTTCCGCTGGGCGCGTCACCCGTGGCTATTCAAATTGATCCCCTCCGGGGATGCCGTAAACCTGTGAGCAAAATACGTGATCGAATTCATGAAACGTACTACTAAGCTGAACGCAGGTTATTCATGACCTTCAACCATCAGATCGACCGCCGTTGCCAGCTGCAGGCGCCTTCTGGCGCCTGCTTTGGAGTGCGGCGGCCTGACGCCGCTTTTCTATCGAGCTGCGACCCGGACCCTATTGCACGCATCGCTGTGAAGGCGCAGTCTGCTGGGTCGAACTACTTGGCTTCGCCGGGTAGAAAAGCGGCGTCAGGCCGCCGCACTCCAAAGGCTTCGCCGACTCTGAAGCTACAGTTCATGAATAATCCAGGCTAGCTAGTTTCTGTCGCGAAACTCGGAAAGCAGCACGGGTGTGGAGTTGAGCCCCAATGCGATTCTCGGCTCCCCTCGCCCCAACGGGGAGAGGGGGTCGGGGGTGAGGGGGATCGCCATCAGTGACAAATCCACGCCGTCCCCCATCGGATGCGCTTCTTGAGTTGTTTCCGAGAATCGCCGCCGCGTGCACCCCCTCACCCCCAGCCCCTCTCCCGCGTTGGGGAGAGGGGAGCCGAAATCTCGCGAGAGTGGCAACCAGTACAGTAAGGCTCTTCGAGTTTCGCGACAGAAACTAGCTAGCTAGGAGCGTGAATCTGGTGGGAAAAGGCGGGGAGGGGAGAAACGTGGAATGTCTGTTTTGCTGTTGAACCGGCGTGAACAAACGGAAGGAAAGATCTCACAGGTGAAATGGCTATATGCTGATGCTGTCTCACCGCCACTCTCCCTGTAGAATGAAACCTGCCCAGTAGTATGGCGACGACCATCGCTTGTCGGCTTGCAGCGTCCGTTGCGCCTGCTGCAAGGCAGCGGCTGGTTCCAAATGCTTGGTCAGCATGCCCTCATAGAAACGCTTCATTAGTTCGGCGGTCGCACGATCGTCGACGTTCCACAAGCTCGCAAGAACACG
Organism: Acidobacteriota bacterium; assembly: GCA_022616615.1. Lineage (GTDB taxonomy): Bacteria > Acidobacteriota > Terriglobia > Versatilivoradales > Versatilivoraceae > VFZK01. The sequence continues at coordinate 10,178 of JAKEER010000878.1, read as the reverse complement.
CGGGGCTCCGGCATACATGAAGCCACGGGTCAAGCCCACAAGCCCTTCTCCCTTGGCTTCCTTGCCCAAGGCAGTCTGGCAAGCGCTCAGGACAACGAGATCTGCCTGCAGCTTCAGATTGAATACGTCGTCCAGCTTCAAAAATCCATTCTGAGGCTGGCGCTGTTCGTCCACCAGAGAGAAAATCAAACCCGACAGTTCAGGATGAGCGCTATTGAGCAGGCCATGCGTTCCTAAGTGCAGAATGCGATACTGGGTCAGATCGGTTGAAAAGAGTTTTGAACGACTGGCGGCGAAGTCGAGGGCCATGAAACTGGCTGAGGGACCGGCCAGAGACGCTACCGCTTCGGCTTCTTCGCGGCTGAAGCGCAGCCGTCGGAATCCACTCAGCCCGATGTCGCGGGCCGAGCGGGAAACTTCATTGTCCTGCTGGGTGTCCCTCGTTCGAGCGGCGGCGGCCAGCTTGGGCGCAGCCACGGCCGCGATTCGTGAATCGTTGCTGCTAAACACCGGATCCGCGAACAATGCGACAGTGCGAGAGGCTTGGCGCTGCGTTGGCCGGTCGCGCTGCAGGACACTCAAGACTGAAGCTGAAGGCAGACTGAGAATTTCGTTTTTGAAGACCAGCGGAACCGCCGAGGCAGGGGGCGTTGAAGGTACTGTTGAGCCCTTCCCGATCGGGGCGCTCCAGACCTTCTCATCTACCAGCAGAGCGGCAAAGGGAAGATACTGCAGGACTCCATCCGCGACGATGACCAACCGCTTTGTTCCGAGCCGATCGCTGACCGGATCCAGGATCATCCGGCTCAATCGACGGTTTTCTTGCGCAAGGCTGGATTCTTGCTCAGCGATTCGCCGGCGGCGCTCAAGCCCGGATTCCCGCGGCGAGGGCCTGTTGCGGGAAGTCATCAGTTCATACACCCGGCGCGCGCACTCTTCGATCACCGAGCGTTTCGGCAACTCGTAGCTCTGAAGCGAATCGGCGGTTACTGCCCACAGGATGCTGCGTTCACTGCCCAGAGCGTATTCCAGCAGGAGAGTCCCATCGCCGATCTGTTCTTGAATCTGTCGCGCTGTCAGCGGTTTGGGTTGCGTCAAGGCAGCGTACTTTGGACTTCGGCTGCGGATTTCTGCCTGAACTTCGCGGTACTGCGTGAGTAACGACTCCAGTTCCTGCTTAAGCAGCGCTGCTTGATCCTGGCTCTGCGCCCCGTTCAGCAGTTGGACCAAACGCTCGGCTTTGCCATCGATTCTTTCGCGCACCTGTTGCTCTGACTCCAGGAGTTCGACCTCAACTCCTTGGCGGATATCGGCGCCGGCCTCGGCGAGGCTTTCCAGCAGGTTGCGCGCCCTCGCCCGCTCACTGATCTGAAGCGCAGCTGCGGCATGACCGTCCGATGGAAAACGGCGATGCAAATCCATCAGCACATCAATGGCAAACTCATACAGCCGGTGATGAGCAGCCAAATGAGAGATGCGCATCTCCTGACTGGCTGCACGTCTTCGAATCGACTCTATCGTCTCCAAAGCGGGTTGGATTGTCGCGAGAGCTTCATACAGGCGCCCCTCGCGCCGTTCAATGCGGGCCACTCCAAAGAGCGACGTGATTTCTCCCCGCCAGTCCTCCACGCGCCGGAATAGTGAGAGAGCACGCTGGAAACATTCCAGCGCTTGCGCCAGATCTATGGTTTCGTAGGCAGACCCTTGGAGCAGCAGGGTTGCCGCTTCATCTCTTCTCGACCCAATCGATCGCTGCAGCTTCAAGGCTTGGGCGTAGTGCTCCAGCGCCTTTCCGCTCTCACCCTTCGAAAAATGAAGCGCGCCTAACTGGGCCAGGGTCTGGCTTTCACCCAACCGGTCCCCTGAAGCCTGACGTGCATTCAAAGCTTTGCGGGAGAACTCAAGAGCGCGCGTAACATCGCCCAGGCGGTGATAGTTAAGCCCCAGGGTATGCAAAACCCTGGCCATGCCCCTCTGGTTGCCGCCTTCTTGCGCGTGAGTCTCAGCGGCCTGCAGCGCACTCAGGGAGAATGAGGTTGCCTTGTCATATTGGCCCGTCTCTGCGTAGACGAGGCCAAGATTATTCAGCGTAAAGGACTCGCGCAGTCGATCGCCGGTCGCGCGGTGCAGTGGAAGCGCCTCGCGCAGGCGCTCGAGCGCCTTTTGATAGTCGCCAATCCAGATGAAGGCCTCGCCGATATTGGACAAGAGGAGCGCTTCCTCCTGGGGGTTCTTCTCCTGGCGCCGCAAGTCTAAGGCTTGGAAGTAGTGCTCCATCGCTTTGCGGTTCTCTCCAGTGAGGTAATAAAGGGCTCCAAGATTCGTGAGGGTCTGGGCTTCGCCCGGCAGGTCCCCTATCTGGCGGCGCAGCGCCAGCGCCCGCAGGTAATGGCTGAGCGCCTTGGGATAGTCGCTCAGCAGCCTGAAAGCGTATCCCAGATCATTGACGGATGCTGCCTCTTCGTGGAACTCGTTCACGCTGTGCCACAGCCGGCCTGCCTCCTCATACCTCTCCAGAGATTTGCGCACCGACTCGGCCTTGCTCTGAACCCGAAGACGGACCGCCTCCACATGAGCCTGGTATGCGGCAACCCGCGTTTGATCATCCGGGTGGGCAGGCCGCACACTCACAACCCGCACGCGATAACGCCCATCGGGCGCAGTTTTCTCCAAAGATTGCAGCTCACAGCGATAGCGACCGGTCTCCTCGGCAATCCAGTGCACCCGTTCGCTGCCATATTTTCCGGTCGGACCATCATTCTCGGTCAGTTTCCTTCCATCGGGCGCGAATAAAAGGACAACCAAATCGATGCCGATTTGATCGACAGCGAAGTGAACATAATCGCCAGCCTTCAAGAGCAACTCATAGGAACGCGACCCTCCTGCTTCGAGCCGGGCCTCCGCTTGCCCCGACGGATCGAGTTGCGAAAGGGACGTGAACACCTTGGCAGTCTTGGTGTTTACCTGCTGTGGTTGCGAGTCGGACCGGCTCTGTGCTAGCTGAGAAGAAGAAAGGAAAAACAAAACGGCTGGCAAAGCGGCGAGCAGTAATTTGAGACGTTGCCATCCGGCAAAGGGCACGCCTCTCAGGCCAAGCGCCGGTCGCTCCGACGGTTTAGCGCCAAGAGTGACCGGACGTGGAGTGAGGGCGCCAGAGTTGAGAAAGGTCCAGCGAGAGCTGTGAAAAGTTTGAACTAAACTATTCACCGTTCCAGAAGGAGGCAGGGACGCGTCCATCTTTCACCGTCTGATCACACTGAAGTAGTAGTAACCAGAGTCCTCAAACTCTCCGGAGCTGATCAAACCTCGAAGAGTGAGCTCATGCTCTCCTGCGGCGAGCACAAAGGAAGGAATCAGCAGCACAACGGCTTTGCCCCAGCTTGTAGGGCGAGCCTGCAGCATGTCCTGGCTCCACAGCAACTGTCCCCCCGCCGTGCGTAGCTCCGTCCGATAGCTCAGGTAGTCTCCCACCGTTTCTAAATCCAATTGAAGCTTTACCTGGCCAACTTCCCGCGGGACAACCAGCCGCGTAGGTTCGTCGGTGCCTCGGACCAGTCCTGGGGAGAGAACGAAAGCCACCAGCGATGCCGGATTGGAAGGCTTCGGTCGTGAGTCGCTTCGCTCGCTTTCCAGTTCTCCAGAGAGTTCAGTGTTGCGCGTTTCAAGCTCCTTGACCCTGGCTTCGAGTTCTTGAGCGCGCCTTTCCTGAGACAATCGGCTGGCTTGCATGGATTCCATGTGCCGAGCCAGTTTGCGATTCTCTGTTACGATCCAGACGCCGGCCACGGCAAGCAGCACAGCAGCGGCAGCAAGAATCCTCTGGAACGCGGGCCGCCAGAACGCGATAACAACTCCTCGCGGCTCGGCGGCAGTCCGTTGGGCCGCAACGGGAGCGCGAGTAGCATTCTGATCGGCAGCGTTTGCCAGACTTTTGGCAAAGGCCACCCGTTGGCGCCGTGCTGGGGATTTCAGGAAATGGGTCTCGAACTGCTTTAGCACCGCTCCTGACAGGTTTCCGCGAACATAGCTATCGATCAGGTCCTCTTCGGCAGCCCGAAGCTCTTCAAAGACAGAGTCGTCCCGAAAGAATCGTTCCTCGAATACAGTCGCTTCCTGTTCGGAAAGTTCTCCCAACAGATAGCGTGTCATCATAGTTTCACTGGTTGCAGATTCCATGTTCACCTAAGGGGCTTCGGCAATTCGGACTGTTTCCCAACCTTATTCTGCGCGTCATTCCCGCGAAGGCAGGACTCCAGCGGGACCCAATGAGGATTCTGGATTCCCGCCTTCGCGGGAATGACGGAGAGTTAAATTGGTTCAGGCTCGTTCAGTGTGGTTGAACGAACCGGCTCCCGGAACCTCCAGGGTCACTTGCTGCCCACGAGGTTCCAACTTCGATCAAATTCGAGAACTCCCTCTCCGGTTTGTGGGGACAGGGTGGCCAAAGCGACGGCGGTCGCGGAGGCCGGGTGAGGGGTCAGGAACCAACGGAGCCGTGTCCCTCGGCGGTACTCCCCAGGGCCCGGTCAAAGTCTCCGGCCCTCCTTACGGTAGGGCTACTGAACAGGCCGAGACGCAAGGCGGTAGCCCGCGCGTCAGCAAGGGTTGCAGCCCAATGCAGTGACCTGCGGGACTTTGACGGGACGCTGTGCAACTCCCCGCCGCGGACAAACATCCCAAGCTGCATTCAAGGCACTTGGCAGCAAGGCGAGGTGCCTTCAATCGACACGCTGCCTCACCTCGTACTGGCACGAATCGGCGATCCATTTCAATCTTTTCAGGACAAGTATTGCCAGTGCCGGTATTATCCTCGCTCCAAGCACCCTTTGACACAGCCCTCCAACTTCTCTCTAAGGCGCAAGGCTCTGATACGCAACGCGTTTAGCGGCAAAGAGAGCCGCTCCGCCAGTTGTTTGCGGTTTTCAATTTTGGTTTGCCCCTCGCCCTGGTAGTACTGAATAATCAGTTGACGGTTCTCCACCGGCAGCGCGTCCAGGCAACGCTGAAGGCAATGTGCTCGCGACTCCTCCTCCGGATCGGGAACTGACTGTGAGGAGAGGGAAACCTCCTGCAAGGCATTCCTCTCCCGCTCTCTCTCCTTGTGGATCTCAAGCAGCAGCATTCGGGCTACGCCATAGACATAGGTCGAGGGATCTTGCAGCTCCTCTCCCTGATCTATCTTTCGAATGACTCGATTGATCGTTTCGTCGGCGTGTTCATCGGGGTGGGGACAGTCGCGCCACTCAAAGAAGCGAATCAGTTTGCTCCGGATCACCTCGTATCGCTCACCGGCAGTACTGCGATCAGGATCAAGGCTTCGCAGGAACTTGCTGAACGCTTCCGGCGTTAGCTTCCATGGTGACGTAAGAGGGGTCGCGTCTGACACGACGGCTTTCGTTTCTCCTGGCGCGAATGGCTGTGCACTGAGACAAAACAAACGGGCTAACGATGCTGAGTCACCGGAAATGAAGACAAAGACCTTTATGACGCGGGATTCTACCAGCTTCGTGTTACGGATTAAAGTGTTTGTGCTTGCGGGTAAGGGCCACGTCAAAATCTCCCTTAACAACGGGGAGCGGTGAAAAAATGGCCTGAGCCTGCGGTTGCGAGGAATTCCCCCTTAGAAAAAGGGGGCAGCGCCGCAGGCGCGGGGGTTGTCTCACGAGGCCGGAAACCCCAGGGAAGATGGGAGCGCCATTTGAGATAGGGTGCGTTGAAGTGACGCTTTCCACAATTCGCAAGACCAACCCCCGGGCGGCTACGCGACCGCTGTCGCTACGCGACCGCTGTTGCTACGCCGCCGCCCCCTTTGACTAAGGGGGAATTTTTTCACAGCTCCAGGGCCTGGGGTGAAGGGGCGGTCAGAGCACCGCTGCACTCACGCGAAATTACTTAAGCCGCCATGCATAACAACCACAGTGCACCTTCCCCTGCTGAATTCTCTTGCTTGAGGATCGCTCTCAAGCTCAAAATCCCCGTGTTAACTAACGCGGGGGACGCCGTCGTCACCGAATCTTTGATCATGAGTCGCATCGAGGAGGTCGCCAATGAGGCGCCAGGATTCTTTCCCACAGGCCTTCCAAAACGTCGTACTGGTTCTGCTAATTGGCTCCAGCGTTTGGCCAGGTCGGGTTTGGGCCCAACACGGACCACACGGTCCTGAAAACGGCCTCAAGACACCCCCAAATGCCCAAGGCCAAATCGCACCCCGGTTGCAAAACCTGGGCAGTCATACTTTCCGAATCAAGACGCGCTCACGGCGCGCCCAGGAGTTTTTCAACCAGGGGATCAATCTGAGCTACGGCTTCAATCATGCAGAAGCCATGCGGGCTTTTCGGGAAGCAGCCCGGCTGGACCCCAAGTGTGCCATCGCGTACTGGGGGCAGGCGCTGGTGCTTGGGCCGAACATCAACATGCCGATGCCTCCCGAGGCAGAGCCTGAGGCTAATAAGCTTATTCAGAAAGCGCTTGAACTGAAATCAAACGCCAGCCCGCGGGAGCGGGATTACATTGACGCTTTGGCAAAACGCTACTCGGCTGACGCGAAGCCCGACCGGAAAGCACTCGACCAGGCCTACGCCATCGCCATGAAGAATCTCTCCAAGCGATATCCCCACGATTTGGATGCTGCAACGCTGTATGCCGAAGCCCTCATGGACTTGCGGCCCTGGAATTATTGGACCCGCGACGGCCAGCCCTATGCTGAAACACCCGAAATTGTGTCGGTCCTGGAATCGGTCATGAAGCGTAATCCCAACCACCCCGGCGCCTGCCACTTTTACATTCACGCGGTTGAAGCCACCAAGAGCCCGGAGAGAGCGGAAGCTGCCGCTGACAGGCTCCTCAAGCTGATGCCTGGAGCGGGCCATATGGTGCATATGCCTTCCCACATTTACTTTCGGGTAGGGCGGTATGCGGACGCCTCAAAGATCAATTCCCAGGCTTCCGCTGTAGACGAGGAATACATTGCGCAATGCCGGGCTCAGGGCATCTACCCACTGGCCTACTACCCTCACAATCTCCACTTTCTGTATTCGGCCGCCAGCTTTGAGGGTAACAGCGAGCTGGCGATTTTGGCCGCCGAAAAGGTTGCGGCAGCCATTCCGAATCACGCCCTGAAGGATTTTCCGATGCTCCAAGGGTTTCTTGCCGTTCCAGAACTCACTCTGGCGCGATTTGGGCGTTGGGAACAGATCCTCAAGCTGCCAGCACCCGCCCATGATACGCTGTTCCTGAAGGGTATTCGACACTACGTGCGCGGAACGGCTCTGGCAGCTACAGGACGGCTGGAAGAAGCCTCGCGCGACCTGGAGGCGTTGAAAGGGGTTGTGGCTGACAAGGCTTTGGATCAGACTCCTGCCTCCTTTTCGAAGAATTCAGCGCGAGCGATTCTTAGCATCGCGCCTGAAGTTTTGGCGGGCGAGCTGGCTGCTCGCCAAGGCAAGTTGCAGGAGGCTGTTGCGCATCTGGAAACCGGAGTAAGGTTCGAGGATGCGCTTGTCTACATCGAGCCACCCGACTGGTATCTTCCCGCCAGGCAAGTACTCGGCGCCGTGCTGTTGCAGGCTGGGCGGGCGGCGGAAGCCGAGGTCGTTTACTGGGAAGACCTGAGGCGCTACCCTCACAATGGCTGGTCCCTCTTCGGCTTGGCCCAGAGCCTGCGCGCCCAGGGAAAGAACGAGGAGGCCGCCATGGCCGAGCAGCGCTTCCAGAAAGCCTGGGCCCAGGCCGACGTGAAGTTAGCGGCGTCGCGGTTTTAGATCGGAATTAGTTGCCGTCGCATCAGTGCCGCGAGCGGTAGCGAGCGGGTCCGTTGTGTACCTACCCGCTCGCTACCGCTCGCGGTACTGATGCGGCGACCATCACTTCGCAGCCCTGACTTACCACTCCACTCGCGCACCCAGTTGAATCACGCGCGGGGCGCCCGTCGTGGAGTTGACGAAACCGAAGGTATTCGAGTTGCCAATCGAAGTCCCCGGATCTCCAAAATAGTGACGGTTGAAGACATTGAGCGCCATTCAGCCGGCGGCCTTGGTTGCCGAGCAGCGCAGTTTCGAGAACCATGTCTTTGCTCAGAGAGTACTGCACGCTGACGTTGTACTGATGGGTGTAGCCGGCAAACAGGCTCCTCTCATCGATGGCGACCATCCCCCAGATCAGGTTGTTGGGATCCAGCGTCGGGGGCTTGTAGTTGTCGGGATAGCCACTATCCCAATTGAACCGTGGAGCGTTTCCAGTGGAACGAACCGAGTTGTCCCCTCTGAAACCCGGAGCAAACCCGTAGGGCACGCCACTCCAGTAGTTAATTCCAATGGGGTTGTAGAAAAGCCCATAGGCTCCGCGCAACACAAGCTTGTCGGTAGGTGAAGGACGCGGTGTTGATCAAACTGGGCCCAAGTGTCCAGTTGTGATTGAGGCGGGCCGCGCGACTGGCGACTTCCTGGTTTCTGGCCCTGGAAAAGGGTCCACCCGTTTTGTCGGCGTGCAGAGGGTCCCAGAACTCCTCCTTGATCGACAAGGATGCGAGGGCGCTGTGTCCAGATCAATGAGCCACTGAGTTTGCTGCTAGCAGAACTCGAATGATCGCCCTTGAACGTGAGTTGAGTCTGATGGAACCAGGGGTCGTTATACAGTGGCAACGCTGAGTTGTTGGTCAGGAATCCGGGCATCATCGGCTGATAGCTCTTGCGGTAGATATCGATGACGTTCGCGGAAACCTTGCTGGGGCGGTTGGCTGGAATCATGTTGCCCAGGAACGGATCCGCAACCCAACGCCCACCCACCCGCCGTAGTGTCTTGGGGTCAAAAATCTGTCCCGCAAAAATGTCTCTTCCCAGAGCATCAGTGCCGACTTTAGTGTTTGTCAGCAAGGCGCCAAAATCACCATTCAGGAAGGCAGGAATCGGCACTGTGGTGTTCATCGTTCCCAGTTGCAGTCGCTCTTGCACGTAGTGTTCAAAAGCACCGAAGAAGAAAGTCCTGTTGCGTCCGTTGTAAAACTTGGGAATGAGATGACGCGTCCGATCAGAACGTGAACCGCACACCCATCTGAATTTGTCGAGGCCCTCCGGCCTTGCCAAAGATTCTCCCAAAGTTAGCACTGTTAATATCCGTGTTTGGGTTGCCCAGTCTCACACGATTAAACAGGTTAACGATATCTACACGAAGCTCGAAGTTGGCGCCCTCGCGGAATCCCAAGTCGGTTCGCTTAATCAAAGAAAAGTCCTCGCTCCAAATCGCAAACCCCCTCAGGTTTGGCATGAACCGGGGTGCATTGCCTAGACGGACAGAAACATTGCGGCTGGTTTTCGGTGGATTGGTCCATGCGGCAGGATTCAAATAGGGGGTGCCCCGTAACGGATCTACGTCTTGAATGTCACTTCCCAACGTTTGTTGATCACGAGCAAGCGCGACGTCCGGGCGAAATCCTTGGGCAGGAATGAACAAGGCTTGATCGTCGAACCCTCCGGTCGTGATGCTCAAAGCGGGACCTGATCTGTACCTTTGAATTCCGCTCATGGTCCATCCGCCCAGAACCCTGCTCATGACACCGCTCTTTAACCAGCGTCCCTGCGGTCCAAAAGGCACATCGTAAATCCAGGTCAGCTTAAAATCGTGGGGAATATGAAACTGGGTCACTCCGTAGTCGGCCTTCCGATTATAGATGTCTTGCTGATTGTAGAAGTAGTTGCCAGGACCTGAGGAATCAGAGGTCGCCAGAGTCTTAGAGAAGGTGTAAGCGGCAATGAAACTCAGTCCATAGCTGCTTCGCTTCGTTAGAGTGGCCTGCAAAGAGTGATAGGTCGAATAACCATTGTTCAGCCTGTGCGTCTCGACGTTCTCGAACTGCGGGAAGGGTCGTAAAGCCCTTGCTACGCTGCCTGAGAAACTTGGATAGGGTTTCGCTATTTCGGGATGCAAACTAATGTTGTCTAGCAGTGTATTCCCAAGTGACAGGTACCTGGGATCTACTTGATTGAGTCTGTCATGGTATCGAGATCCCGTCAGTTACGAAAAAGCAGATTTTCGCTACGGCGTTTCGAAGTGGCGAAGCGCACCCTGGGAGCGCGGGCGTCCCGCCCAATGTCACTTACATTTTTTGGGGGCGCATGGAGGCCCAATGAAGAAAGTGCTGGACATTTCTCCGCCGTTGATATTGACTAAGCCGTGTAGCCAGG
>JAKEER010000877.1 GCA_022616615.1 Acidobacteriota bacterium | reverse complement strand
GCAAGCAGTTGGGTCTCCGCCTCCGCCACGCGGCCGAGGCGCGCATAGGCGAACCCCATGTAGTAGTGCGCCTCGTAAAAGTCCGGCGCCAGCTCGGCCAGTTTGGCAAAGTGCTTCACGCTTTCTTCTGGATTGCCTTTGGCGAAAAGCTCTTCCTTGCCCTTGCGCAATTCGCCCGCCGCTTTCGACGGCAGCGCCAGCTCGCGCGCGGACACCGACGGGCCATCTGGCGCCGTGCCGACGGGTTCCGTCGGCCGCCTTAAGAACAGGAGAACGGCCGGTCGGGAGGCGGTAAAAATCTCGATCCGCTCCTCAATGGGCTCAAATCCTTCCTCGACCACTGTGATCAGGTAAGTTCCGCCGTGCAGGCTGGTGAATTCGAACTCTCCGTTGCTGCGCGTGAACGTGGTGGAAACGACCTCGCCGGTGTACTTCTTGAGGTTGACGCGGATCATTTCCGCAGCTCTATTGTCAATGGCCAACCGCAACGTGCCCCGGATGTTAAAGGTGCGGACAACTGGCGTAGTAGTTGGCCGCGGAGGGGTCGATTGCGCCCAGCATGAGCCAGAACTTAACAGCACAGCCATCGGAAGGAATCCAACAAGGAATCTAGCGTGGCGGCACTCCATGATGCACCTCTCGCGCTTGGTACCGCAAATTATACCCTTGTTATCGGGCACGAGAAAGCGAAATCTCCACTGAAAAGAAGTATGCTTCGGCAAAGGCGCTCCTAGGAGATGCTCTCCAAAAGGAGTGGATGGAAGGCACCGATCCACAAAGTCTCGCTGAAAAGACCTCTAAACTGATCAGAAATAAATATGAATTTAGGTAAGCAAATCTATTTTCGCGTAGCAAAGGTGCCTTATCTCGCTCGTCGGAGAGAAAGCATGTGGCCGCAAATAACGGAATTAAAGATATTTACAGGCGAACCCGCTTATGGAAATCCATTTGCTACGGCTTTTCAGGGGTGGCTGCCCAGAACTGGCCTATGGTTTGGCTCAACTCTGTGCTGGAGTATGAAACTGTCGTTTTCCGGCAAGAAAGTGTCCCTTCCCGTATGCCTTTCGAGCCAGCGCAGCATTCCCCAAGAATCCGATCTTAATCAGGAGCACACCAATGCGAATAACAGCGGTGATCAGAGTGCGGCGGTTTGTCCGCGTAAGCACGTTTTTTTCCGCTTTCATGGCGGTTCTGCTCGCGGCTGGAACAGCACATGGGCAGATTAGCTCACAAACTGGCGCCGTCCGTGGGATTGTGCTGGATCCGTCAGGGGCCGCAGTAGCTTCTGCAAATTTGACACTTACCTCGAGCATCGGGGCAGCCACAACCAAGCAGACCGGGCAGGACGGAAACTTTGTCTTCCCGTTGCTGGATCCCGGTGAGTACCGACTGACAGCAGAGGCGGCTGGTTTCCGCCGGGCCGTTTACGAGAAGGTTCTCGTGCGAATCACTGAAGTGACGCCCCTTGAAATCAAGTTGGAATTGGGGGAGTTGGTCAGTGAAGTCGTCGTTACGGCTGAGGAAACCCAAGTCAATATCAATAATGCGACGGTGGGTGCTGTACTGGCGGGGAGCGTGATCGAAAACATGCCCCTGTCAACGCGGAACTTCACGGGCCTGCTGGCTCTGAATGCGGGCACCTCGAGCGCACTCCCCAATGCCGCAACCGCTGGGCGCGGGTCATCGACTGTCTTCGTGAACGGCATGCGAGGAACGTTCAACAATTTGGTGATCAACGGAGTGGATGCGAACAACTTGGGCAATAATAATTTCGGAAACGTTGCGATCCCATCGCCGGATACGATTGATGAATTTCGCGTTCAGACCAGCTTGTACGACGCTTCTCAGGGTAAGACCTCCGGCGGGAACGTCAACGTTCGGATCAAGGGCGGCTCAAGCGAGTATCACGGAGAACTGTACGAGTTCTTCCGCAATGAGGTGCTCAACGCCAACGAATTCTTCTTGAACCGCGGGGGTACGGACCGGCCCATTCTCCGGCAAAACCAGTTCGGCGGAAACTTCGGCGGTCCTGTGCCCAAGCTGCAGGACAGGATTTTCTTCTTCGGCTCTTATCAGGGGACGCGGCAACTGAACGGCGCTTCGGGCGCGATTACGTCGCAATGGCCCGTTCTCCCGGCAACTCGCGATCAGGCGTCCATTGAGAGCAACTTTGGGCTGGCACCGGGCTCCTTGCATCCTGTGGCTCTGGCCATCCTGCAGCACCCGGGTATCTATGATGGTTTTCTAGTTCCTTCCGGTTCGGGGGCAGCACCCGGGCAATTGGGGAACGTTTCGATCTCCGAACCGCTCCAGTTCAACGACAATCAGTTCAACAGCAATGCAGACCTTTTGTTGAGCAACGACCATAAGGTTCTCCTGCGTTACTTCTGGGCATCGGGGGAAACCAGCGACCCCATTGGTGGCCAGGGTGCCGGCAGTTTCGGCAGCGGCGAAACCAACCCGGTGCGCAACCACCTCGCGGTGGTCTCGCACACTTGGACGATCAACCCGAATCTGCTCAACGAGGCCCGCATCGGCTTCAACCGCATCATCGGCGGGCGCGTGGCGCCGGATCCGGCTAGCGTAAGCGGCGTGGGCATGAACCGCTTCAATAGTTCCGTCTTCGACGGGTTGCCACTGTTGTTTACCTTTGATTTGGATCCGGCGTTCGGTGGGATTACGACGAACGCAGACCAGGCCAGTGTGAACAACACCTATACGGTGGGGAACACCCTGGCCTATACGCGAGGCAGCCATTCCTTCCGGGGCGGCTTCGAATACCGCCGCTACCAGATCAACCTGTTCAACAATTTCGCTTCGCGGGGCTTCCTGGCATTCAACACCTTCACCGACTTCCTGCAGGGCAGCATCCTGTGGAGTTTCGTAGGTACCGGTCAGACGGATCGAGGCTTCCGCGCGCGGGACGTTTCGGTCTTTTTCCAGGATGACTGGAAGATTCACCGCCGGTTGACATTGAACCTCGGCGTTCGTTGGGACTACCTGGGGCCGTCGGTGGATGTTCGCGACCGGCTCGGCAACTTCGATCCCAGCCGCCTCGACTCGGTTACGCGCGCCAATGCTGGTCCGGGCCTGCTGAACGGTTTCATTCTTCCGGAATCAGCAAATTTCGGCGCAATCCAGGGCACGCCAGGCGTGGATCGCTCGACCTTGCTCAACAACGACCACAACAACTATGCCCCGCGTGTGGGCCTTGCGTGGGATGTTTTCGGCGACGGCAAGACGTCCGTGCGCAGTGGCTACGGGCTGTACTACGTGCGCATCTCTAACCAGATGCTGCTCCAGTTGATCACCTCGGCGCCGTTCTTCCAGCTTTCCAGTTTGCTGCCGGCGCCGTCCACGCTCACCTTGAGCGATCCATTCCCAAGCGGCTTGCCCATTCCGGCGGATTTCCCGATCTTTCCGACGCCACCATCGTTCACCGGCTTCACCGGTGCAGGTACCCCCACGTTCGCTGGGAACCTGTTGTCGCTGAACCCGTTCGAGCGCGGCATCCGCACGCCGTATGCTCAGCACTGGAACCTCATGGTGCAGCGCGACCTGCCGTGGAGCTTTAACCTGGAAGTTGGCTACCTCGGTACGTCAGGAGTCAAACTGCTGCACAGCCGGCAGATGAACCAGGCCCGGCTGGCCAATGCCGCCAACCCGATCGTGGTGGGTGGAGCAGGGAGCGTGCCGGTAACTACCATCACGGAGAACGCCAGCCGCAACATCAACGCTCGCGTGGGCGTGCTCGGCTTCAGTGCGACTGGACTTAACACGGTGACCGGGAATGGACACTCCAGCTACAACGCCCTTGTTCTCACGGTGAATCGGCGGACCGCTAGGATGT
>JAKEER010000015.1 GCA_022616615.1 Acidobacteriota bacterium | reverse complement strand
GAGTTCCCGATTATCTTTGCCGAGCGTCGAGCTGGGCAAAGCAAAATGTCTGCGGGCATTGTCTGCGAGGCCATCTGGCGTGTCTGGCAGTTCCGGAGATTCAGAGAAATCAAGACTCAGGAAAACTAAGATGCATGACATCCTTTCGGGATCGGGCTCACTCTGCTGGCAGCCGATCCCTCTTTGCGCCGAGAGCGACCGCTGACCTCGAACTGCCGCGTGACCAGTGCGCGTGTGTGGCTTATACTCACCTGGAGATTGGACGTTCTCGTACGTCTGAACGCTTGCGAGTTTGTTGATAGACGTGCGTTGCATTCAACAGAGGATCAGAACAGCGCTTCACTTGAAATCGCACGAAGCGTGAGTTTGGTACCGTGAGACGGGCGCTTGAAAGCCCGAAGCGCAAGCGACGAGTATCGTCGAGTCCCTCGCTGGCGCTTCGGGCTTTCAAAATGTCCAATCTCCAGACTCACCGATCGTACCTTGTTCTTGGTCCTCAACCTCTTATACTCGATTGATCGTCGTGTGGCTGCTCTGCTGACATCATGTTCCGTTCCACACTCCCAATACTGCTGCTACTGCTTTCCGTCCGGCCTTCGATGTGCCAAGCGCAGGAGTGGCCCCACTACGGTGGCGATGCTGGCGGCTCAAAGTATTCAACGCTGAAGCAGATCAACCAGCAGAACGTCACGCAGCTGAAAGTGGCCTGGACGTATCACACTGGAGAGATCAGCGACGGCAGCACGCTTCCGGTGCGCACAGCTTTCGAATGCACGCCGTTGGTCGTGGACGGAATCCTGTATTTATCGACACCCTTCGGGAAGGCCGTGGCGCTGGAGGCCGAGACCGGCAAAGAGCTTTGGAGTTTTGATCCCAGACTCGACAAAGGCCGGCCCTCTTATCTGTTCATCAGCCGTGGCGTGTCCTATTGGCGTTCCGGACGACAGAGCCGCATTTTTCTGGGAACGCTGGACGGCAGGCTGTTTGCCTTGGACGCCCGCGGTGGTAAGCCCGTACCGGAGTTTGGCAAAGGAGGGTCGATTGATTTTCGCGCGGGCGTCGCCGAGAAATTTCCAAACCGGGTTTGCGGTCTCACCTCGCCGCCCGTAGTTTTCCAGAATCTCGTCATCGCAGGCTCCATCGTTGCGGATAGCGAGCCGCGCGGGCCATCTGGCGATGTGCGAGCCTTTGACGCACGGACGGGAAAACTTGTCTGGCAATTCCACACCGTGCCACGCCTTGGTGAATTCGGAAATGAGACCTGGGAAAAGGACTCGTGGGTTGACCGCGGCGGAACCAATGCTTGGACCACGATGAGCCTGGACGCTCAGCGGGGCATCGTCTATCTGCCGCTCACCTCACCGTCACCCGACCGGTATGGCGGAGAGCGGAAGGGGCAAAATCTGTTCGGAAATTCCCTGGTTGCTCTGGATGCTCACACCGGCAAGCGGCTGTGGCACTACCAGATCATCCATCATGATTTGTGGGATTGGGATCTGCCTGCCCAGCCGAACCTTGTTACCTTGCAGCGTGAAGGCAAATCCGTTCCAGCGGTGGCCCAGATCACCAAGATGGGATTGCTGTTCGTGTTTGATCGTTTGACGGGCAAGCCGCTGTTCGACATTGAGGAACGCCCCGTGCCGGCGAGCGAAGTTCCGGGCGAGGCAGCCTGGCCGACGCAACCGTTTCCTGCGAAACCTCCTCCTGTTGCGCGCCACGTGATGACCCGAGAGGATCTCACCGATGTAACGCCGGAGTCGCGGGCGGAGTGCCTGCAGATGATCGAAGGGGCCAAGCTCGGCGCTTTCTTCGAGCCGCTGGGATTGCAAACGACGGTGCTGTTTCCCGGAACAGACGGAGGACCCAACTGGGGCGGGGCTTCCTACGATCCGGTCAACAACTGGATGTTCGTGAACTCCATGGATCTTGGCCAGGCGCTGAGAATGATCAAGGGACGCGAAGGATCTCCGGCGGCTTACATTGCGCGGGGCATTCCGCAGGGTCGTTTCTGGGACTCGAACCAGTACCCCTGCCAAAAGCCTCCGTGGGGAAGTTTGACGGCGATCGACCTGAACTCTGGCACGTTCCGGTGGCGCTCGACGCTGGGTGTGATTGATGCTCTGCTGGAACGGGGAATTCCTCCCACCGGGACGTCGAATCTGGGCGGTTCCATCGTCACGGCGGGTGGGCTGGTCTTTATCGCCGCCACCAACGACAGCCGCTTTCGCGCGTTCGACAAAGAGTCTGGCAAGGAACTTTGGGTAACGCGCTTGCCTGCCAGCGGCCACGCGACCCCTATGACCTTTCAGGGCAAGAACACGGGCAAACAGTTTGTGGTGATCGCTGCGGGTGGCGGGCACAAGTACAACAAAACCTTCAGCGACAGCCTTGTGGCGTATGCGTTACCGTGAAGAAGCACCTAGCATTACTTTGTTGGGTCGTTCTCTGGGTGGCGCATACATCGTGGTTCTTACGATGTATGCGGACCTGTTCGCACACATGGCAAACTGCGCCCTGTGTGCGCCACCCAAAGAATCGGCGCCAGACTTAACAGAATAATACTAGAAACGTGTGGTGTCTCCCGAAGCGGCTTCGTCCTCGTGCTCGTTCTCGTCCTCGACGAATGCCGAGTACAACGACGAGGACGACAACGATGATTCAGCCAGATTCAACTTTCCGAAAGCGCGCGTGTATCCCCGTTGGTCGCATGATTCTATTGGCAGCCTTGATGTTGGCGGCGTTGGGAGCTGTCGCGGACGAGAAGAAGTCTGGCGAGCCAGCGCCCCTCAAACCCGTTAAACAGCCCGTCGAATTCAGCCACAAGCGCCACGCTGAGTTCGGACTGGAATGCAAACTCTGCCATCCGATGGCCGGCGGCGAGCAGGCAGGGATTCCTCAGACTGCAGACTGTCTGAATTGCCATCAGGACAGTGACAGCTCGACCCCCGCTTTCCGTGCGCTGTTTGAGCATGCCAAAACAAAGAAACGAATTGCCTGGACGCGGGTCTATCTCCTTCCTTATTTTGTTTTCTTCGGCCACAAGGGCCATCAGGGGGCCAAAGATGGGTGCGAGACGTGTCACGGTCCGGTGGCCACACGCGACCTGCTTTGGAAGGAGCGCGAGACGTCAATGAAATCATGTGTGGAATGCCACAAAGCAAATCAAGCTTCGATATCCTGCACGTTCTGTCATGAGTTGAATCAGTAAGCCTGTTTCGGGTTTACTGAACAGCGTGACGAGGCGCTTGGTCCCCAAAGAAAAACAACCCAATGACTTCGGTTCCCCTCGCCCCAACGCGGGAGAGAGGCTAGAGGCGAGGGAGCGAACATTACGGTTGACGGTTCTTGCAAGGTGCCGGATAGGTTCAGGAGATGATGATTCATGCAGCATGTAGAAGAATTGGGCAGACTGCCCGGCGAAAGAGCTAAACCTCAGACAAATGACAAGCAAAGTGTCTTCAGTGCAAGACAAGATCGTTCACGTCAGTCGCTACGATCGTTTATCCAACTGGCAGCCTTTTGCCGATATATCCGCATGTCTGTTCAAGCACCGCAGCCGCCGCCAGCAACTCGTAATCTCCATGAGGCCGGCCAATGAGCTGCAGGCCGACTGGCAGCCCAGTAGCCGTAAACCCGCATGGCACCGAGATCGCGGGGCAGCCCGTCAGGGTGACCACGAAAGTCAGAAACATCCAGTCGATGTAGGTCTCTAGCTTCTCTCCGGCTATCTCTGTCGGATAACGTTGCTCGACCGGGAAGGGAGCCACCGCAACTGTCGGGCAAGCCAGCACATCGAACCGATTAAAGAAGTCGACCATATTGCCATAAAGGCGCGCTCGAATGCGCTCTGCGCGCAGGATCTCGTCGGCGGTCAAGCTTAGCCCCTTCTCTAGGTTCCAGACGATTTCTGGTGCAATCTGGCCGCGATGCGTCCTAACAAGTTCACCGCGAACCGAAGCAAACATCAGCGCGCGCAACGTCTGGAAAGCCTCGATACCGCCACTCAAATCCGGACAAACCTCATCGACGTCGACCGCGGCGCTCCGCAAGCTTTCCGTGGCCTTTCTACAAATCGTGGCGATCTCCGGGTCAATTTTGGACAAAGCGAGATTGCTGCTGAAGCCGACCCTGCGCGGCGCATTGAGAGTCTTCGTGGCCTCAACGAACGGCTTTTCCGGTCGTGGTCTGGACCAGGGATCGCCAATCGT
>JAKEER010000876.1 GCA_022616615.1 Acidobacteriota bacterium | reverse complement strand
TTTCCGCAAAGACCGGTCGCACCACCCCGGCGCAGGCTGCGCCAGCGCCCGCCCCTCCTCAGCCGAGGAGGGGAGCCAAAATGTCCAATCTCCAGGGAAAGACAGAGCCTTTCCGCACATCGGGCGGCAGAGCCGCTCGGCGCCTGGAAGTTTTTTCACAGCTCCAGGCGCCGCTGGCTGTCGTTCCCGCAACCCTGTAGGCCCCACCCGTGAATCTTGTCACGTTACACAGCTAAGGCAACGACAGCTTCCAGCGTGCGAGGCTTCGAGTGCTCGCATTACAGTCATCCTCCTTAATTCCCTCGAAAACATCACCGGCGTGAGCCTTTCTGGAGCGAAATCCTGCATTACTGGATGAGGCAGTCGCGCGCGTGAGCAAACGGTCGTCGGGTCTTACTCCATTGAGGCACGACCGGTCAGAACGCCACAAACGCTGCCTCCAAAGCCCGCTTGCCTGCGAGCTGCCTCGAGTACGGGTGGAACTCACCCGATCGCGGAAGGAGGAGAAAATGTCAGTATGCCGAGCTAGCACTATCCCAAGATTCTGGGTGGTTATTATGGCCCTCCTTGTGACCGTCTCGATTGGCCAGGCACAAACGCCACAGTCTCTCTCAGCCGCGTCCTACGTGGCACGGGGCCATGACTGGTACAAGAAAGGCGAGCTGGATCGAGCCATGGCCGACTTCAACATAGCCCTCACGTTCGATTCACTTTGTGCCCAAGCCTATCTCCTGCGTGGTCTCGTCAAGCAGGATAGAGGGGATTCAGATGGGGCTCTGGAGGACTTTGACAAGGCCATTGAAGTTCAGCCTAGTTTGGCTGAGCCTTATAACAATCGAGCCCTAGTCCACCATCTCAGAGGAAACCCAAAGGCGGCGGTCGCTGATTTGAATAAGGTCATCGAGCTTAAACCCCGTTTGGCGGCCGCTTACAGCAACCGGGGTCGAGTCTACTATTCAATGGGCAAACTGGATGCTGCCCTGCGCGATTATAACAAATCCATCGCCCTAGACTCGGGTCTAGCTGTGGCTTACGCCAATCGGGGCATCCTGCTGCATGAAATGGGAAATATCACCGCGGCTCTGACTGGCTTCGACAAGGCCCTTAAAATTAACCCAGCCTTCGCTGAAGCTTACGCCAACCGCGGTAGTGCCCGACTCGAACAAGGAGATCTTGCCGGAGCATTTTCAGACTTGAACAAGGCCATCGAGATCGATCCAGCGATGGCGGGCGCCTATTACACTCGAGGCAACGCCTGGAGGGCCAAAGGAACCGAAGACCGGGCGATCAGTGACTACGACAGAGCGATCGAATTAGACCCTCGACATGTTCCGGCCCACAACAACCGAGGCAGCGTCTACTTGGTCCAGGGAAAGTTGGAGGAGGCAATCAGAGACTATAGCCGGGTAATTCAACTTGATCCTGGCAATCCTCTTGGCTACTTGAATCGTGGGCTAGCTACGTTGATGAGAGGCAACCCGGCCGAGGCAGAAGAGGATTTCCTTCAGTGTTTGAGGCTGGCAGGGGACAAGAGGAAGATGTTTGAAGACAGAATTGAGAAAATGGAGCAGGCAGCGGCTGGCAAAAAACTGGACCAATAACCTCCGGGGTGAAAGTGGGCTGTCACTGAGTGCGTTCCGCCTTCCCAAGAAACTCCCCCCTATAAAGGGGAGCTGTGAAGAAATTAAGGAACTTCGGCTCCCCTCACCCCAACCCGCGGTGCGATTGAAAGTGGCGTACACGTTGAACCGCCATTGCGGCTCCACGGCCTGATGTGAGGAAAGGTGGTGCTTTCCGTCGAGTTTCTATTCTACCTTTCTAAAGTGCTGGCCTGGACGACAGGCAACCCGGAGGCTTGCCAGCCATTAGCCGGTGGTCGAGCGTTAGCGACACCACCGGCTAATGGTCTCATGGCGATAGGCACCCCGGAGGGGTGCCAGCCGTTGTCTTCGTTGAACCGTCTTCGATCGATGCCGACGGTGCTGCGACTGCGACCCCTTTGGGGTCATGATTCTCCCGGATGCAGGCCAGGGGTGGAGCGTGAACGCTCCACCCCTGGCTAATGGCTAGCAAGCCTCCGGCTTGCTGGAGAGGCGCACCGCTTCGGGGCAGCAAAGCCGCCAGAAAACTGTACGTCACTTTCAATCGCACCCCCCCAACGGGGATCATAACAACCATCGAGCATTAAGGTGTAATGCTCCACCGTTGCCTTCCTCCCTTGCCGGAAGTTCTCCACCAGCATCAGGTCGCTGCCCACCTGATCAATCTGCTGTTGTCGGGCTTATTTCAGCTATTCTACGCTCTGGAGGTCCCAGTGGGGAGACCAGATACACCGCAGCTTTCCCTCTAGGTCCTTGGCGGACAAACGCAATGGAGCGCCCGTCCGGTGACCAGGCAGGAATGGAGTCTGCTTCCGGGGCTGTGGTGAGACGCAGTTGGTTTCCAGAACCAATGAGTTTGACATAGATATCAAAGTTATCCTGCTTCTCTCCATTCCAGGAGAAGGCCACCTGGTTGCCATCGGGTGAAAAGGAAGGCTGTCGTTCCTGACCCAGATAAGTCGTGAGGGGGATGGCCGTCAGAGGGGCTTCCATAACGTTAGTTGCCGAACGATCCCACCACACGGCAACGCTTCCGGCAGCCAGGAGTGCCAGAGCCAGCGTGGACCAGATCAGCCTCCGGCGACGACCTCGTGGCGGTACATCTCCAGCGACGAGTGTTTCCGAGTCCCGCTCCTCCTTCAATTGCTGCAGAGCAATCTTCACATCGGCCATGGTCCGCGAGCGACTACTTCGCACCTGAGATTTCTCGGCGATGACTGCGCTTGAGTCGCTATCTCGCTTATGATTCCTCAGGTCAATCAAAAGGTCTCGGGCAGATTGATAGCGCCGCTCCCGATCTTTTTCCAAACACTTGCGTACGATCCGTTCCAGTTCCCCAGGCACATTAGTAGTTGAAGCGGGCAATGGCCTCCGGTTGGGCATGCAGAACCCGGTCCATGGTCTCACTGCTATTTGCCCCAGAAAACGGCAACCGGCCCGTTGCCATCTCGTAGAGCACAACGCCTAGGCTGAAGATGTCCGTGCGATGGTCTACTTCTTGCCCCAGCACCTGCTCGGGGCTCATGTAATGCACCGTCCCCATCACCAGGCCCGTTTCCGTCTTCACCAGCGGGCTGATGTCGTTAGACCCGGCTGCTCGTTCTGGCCGGGCGACTTTCGCCAGCCCGAAGTCCAGGATCTTCACCTGTTCCCGCGACGTCAACATGAGGTTGGCCGGCTTGATATCTCGATGGGTGATTCCTTTCCGATGGGCCTCATCCAGGGCATCAGCCACCTGGATGCCGATGTCCACGCTTTCGGCTATCGATAGCGAGCGACCTCAGACCGCCGAGGGCGATGGCGAATAAAACGCGAAGAAACTTTGACTGATTTGTGAACTTGACCATTAGCAAGTGAACGTAGCGGGCGGCCGCTGATCTTGTTGGCCAGGGTTTGCCCCTCCACATACTCCATGGCAATGAAGTGGAACTCATCGGATTTTCCGATTTCGTAGATTGTGGCTACGTTGGGGTGCTTTAGGCCGGAGGCCGCCCTCGCCTCCCGAATAAACCGCCGAATCCGGTCTGGGTCGGAAGCCAGCTCTGCCGGCAGGATCTTCAGAGCAATGGCGCGATCGAGCCTGGGATCCTGGGCAAGGTAGACTTCTCCCATTCCCCCCACACCGAGCAAGGAATGAATCATGTAAGGGCCGACTTGCCGCCCCACCAACGATGGGCCTCCCTCGACCTGTCCTTCGCAGGCCAGCAGCGATTCGACTTCCTGGCGCAATTAGTTCATCCCCAGCGCAGGCTTCGTCCAGAAAGGCGGCCCGCTGGCTCGGTTCAAGCTGAAGCGCAGAATTAAGCAGTTTCTCAATCTTCCGAAAACGTTCAGGCGTCGAAGACTCCAAGAAGCTCGCCGCTTGCTCGTGAGAGGCAATGAGAGCCTCGACCTGCTTTCGCAAAGCGGGATCGCCAGCGCAGGCCTCCTCCAGGAAGGCAGCCCGCTGGCTGGCTTCGCCCTCCACGGCTGTTTGAAACAGGTCCTTGACTCGTTGCCAACGTTCAGGAGTCATAAAACCAGTGACGAGTGGGGAGTGATGAGTGACGAGATTACTGACGCCTTAGTTTTCTACACATCTCATTCAGCATCAAGCGTCATGTCGTGCGTTGGCACGCCGTATGTTTTCTACTCCCCAGCAGCCCGCACCACTTGGGCATACAGGTGCTGGCTCACCCAGAAATCCGCTTTCGCGATCAAGGCCTCGAGCACCGGCTTAACGGCCGGAATACAGCCGTGACGTTTAGCCTCGATGAGGACGCCTAAGAGGCCAATGCGGTGAAGACTGAAACGAGCAGCTACTGTCCGCCCCAAACGCTCGTCCATCAGCACTAGATCGGCGTTCACCTCCAGGGCCAGAGCAATCGCCTCGGCTTCACCCTCATCCAACTCTGTTGTGAGGGCTGTCACCAAACTACGATTCAGTACTGGTCTGGTTTCGATCCAGACTATCGCTGGCAGCGCTACCGCCGCGGGATTGAGAGCCTCAGCAGTCAACTCCTGGTAGACGGCTTGAGGAATCATTACCTTTCCGTAGAGTTGCCGTAACAAGTCCAAGTGCCCGACGGCATCCAAGTTGGTGATTGGCGAGGTATCGCTGACGACGATCACAGCCGCCCCAGTTCCCTCAGTGTTCTTAGGTCTTCTTCGAATTCCGCTACATCGTAATGCAGAGGGATGTGTCGACTCGCCAGCAAATGCTGAAACTGCACTTGACTCATCTCAGCCAGTCGGCTGGCCTGTCCGAGCGTTAACTTCTCTCGCTGGAAAAGCAGCACCGCCAGTTCTTGTTTCAGTTCGGCTGCCGACATACGGGTCGCTTGCAGAATGTCATCTGGAATGACCAGACTCATGTGATTACTCCTTCCCTGAATGAACTATGGCGCCTCACTTAGAGGCACCGGTCTTTTTCTCAGTACCCATCTCCTTCGCTGTTTTTTGTTCTTTCACTAGCGAGTTTATCTCTTCCAACCTTGAGAGATCTTCACAATTTGTCGTCTTCAACTCGTCTCGTCACTCATAACTGTCTTTGTCAGTTCGCAATGGAGCCAGGCTTTGGCCATGGTCCATTCCCGTTTGACGGTAGCGGGTGAAATCCGCAGGATTTCCGCAGTTTCTTCGATGGAAAGCCCGCCAAAGAATCGGAGTTCAACGATCCGGCCTTGCCGCGAGTCGAACGTCGCCAAGCGGGTTAGAGCTTGGTCGAGTGCTGCCAAGTCCAGGTCTTGCTCCTTTGACACACCCACTGCATCGTCCAGGGTTAGCTTGACGGCAGTCCCGCCGCGCTTGGCCGCCCGGTGGCTGAGGGCGTGGTTGACCAGGATCTGCCGCATCAAATTGGCAGCAATGCCAAAGAAATGGGCCCGGTTTTGCCAGCGGATGCTGGTCTGGTCTACCAACCTTAAATACGCCTCGTGGACCAAGGCCGTGGGCTGCAACGTATGATCAGGACGCTCGGAACGAAAATAGTGATTGGCTAACCGGCGAAGCTCACCATAGACCAAAGGCATCAGCTTGATGAGGGCCTGCTGATCGCCGCTGCTCCAATCGATGAGCAACCGTGTTACCCCTTTTGACGAGGCCGCCATCACCTGATCTCCCGCACTATCTGCCAGGAAATCGGAGTCGGAGGAAGTAGACCGAGTCAAAAGAACCACGCCTGGTCAGTTCGCGCTGGATCTAGAAAGTCTGACAATGGGAATATCGCGAAAACCATTACATGCCTGGAGTACACTTGTGTCAAGCCGAATGTTACCCGATGGTACCCACTCAGTCGGCGCGCTGAAATTTGGAGATCGCTAACCGCGATCCCCGGTGTAGCCAAGATTGGCGCGCTTGCTGCAGTTGTCGCGGGCTGAGTACTGGTATTCGTAATTACGGTGACGTATTTGGATGGTCATCATGTAGCCGGTTCACATGTGTCATGCTCGCGCAGGCGGGCATCCAGCCCGGCGTTGCCATTGTTCGGGGTAGCTTGAGATTCTGGATTCCCGCTTTCGCGGGAATGACGGGATTCCAGCCAAGTTCACTGTGAAATACGTCAATGTCCTGAGGATCGCAGAATATACTGACGAAACTCGTAGCTTATCGAGAAACTCAATCGACCTCGGTTCCCCTCGCCCCAACGCGGGAAGAGGATGAAGGCTTGAGAAGCCTTCATG
>JAKEER010000173.1 GCA_022616615.1 Acidobacteriota bacterium | reverse complement strand
TTTGCCTTTTTTGTGTTCCAATTTCATTCCTGTAAAAGAGGCTAATTTTGTAAAAGTGTCCCGACATCAGGTGTTTCGCATCATTTCGCGTGTTTCGCGTTCTCCCAGTGTCTTACTTATTTGTGACATTTATTTGACCGCGTTCACGGGAGGATCGCTATGATATCTCGGTTTCGGTGCGCAATGCTGCTCTTCATACTCACGCTGTGTTTACTCCCGGCATCAACGACCAACGCGCAAACCCAAATCACTACACCGAAGCAGGAGTTCGGGTTCAACTTCGGGGACGACTACTTCCTGGCCAGCTACCGGCAGATTGCAGCCTACTGGCAAAAGCTTGATCGCGAATCGGACCGGATGGTCGTGCAGGAAATCGGCAAGACCGCCGAAGGACGACCTCACCTCATGGCGATCATTACCTCACCGGAAAACCATCGGAATCTGGCCCGCTATAAAGATATCTCGCGCCGCCTGGCCCTGGCCGAAGGACTTACTGACGATCAGGCGCGCGCTCTCGCGAGGGAAGGGAAGGCCGTAGTATGGATCGATGGCGGGCTCCATGCCACCGAGACGCTCGGGGCGCAGCAACTCGGCGAGATGGTCTATCAGATGGTGAGCCGGAACGATGAGGAGACGCTGCGCATCCTGAACGATGTCATCATCCTCTTCGTTCACGCTAATCCGGACGGCAACGATCTGGTAGCGGATTGGTATATGCGCAATCCCATCCCGGAGCAGCGGAGTTTGGGGGGATTGCCGAGGCTCTACCAGAAGTACATCGGGCACGACAACAACCGGGACTTCTTCGCCTCAACGCAGCTCGAGACCGAGAACATCAACCGCATCCTTTACCACGAATGGTTTCCACAGGTTCTCTATAACCATCACCAGAGCGGGCCGGCTGGAACTGTGCTGTGGTCGCCGCCCTTCAGAGAACCGTACAACTACAACCTGGATCCCATACTGATCCTGGGCCTCCAGTCGGTTGGAACCGCCATGCATACGAGGCTGGCCGTCGAGGGTAAACCCGGAGCGACGATGCGGAGCGGGGGGCCCTATGATGGCTGGTGGAACGGCGGCATCCGCAACACCGCGACCTTCCACAATATCATTGCTCTGCTGACCGAGACAGTTGGAAGCCCCACACCAATGAGGATCCCTCTCGTCATGCAGCGGCAGTTACCCTCGGGCGATCTCGCCTATCCGATTGCTCCGCAAGAGTGGCGCTTTCGGCAATCGGTAGAGTATATGATCTCGCTCAATCTGGCGGTCCTCGATTACGCCTCACGAATGAAGGAAAATCTGCTCTTCAACATCTACCGCATGGGTAAGAACTCCATTGATCGCGGAAGCCGGGACAACTGGACCCCTAACCCGAAGCGTTACGCGGAGGTTGCCGCAAAGATGACATCCGAAAGTGGAAGTCGTGGCGGATCGGGGAGCGGTCTGAATGCCGAGCGAGAGATGGCCTTTTGGTCTGAGCTGCGGAAGTCCGAGTTGCGCGATCCACGGGGCTTCATCATTCCTTCAGATCAGCAGGATTTTCCAACTGCCACGAAGTTCATCAATGCGCTGCTTGAAACCGGCATTACGGTACATCGCGCCACCCAGGACTTTGAGGTATTGGGAAAGAAGTATCCGGCTGGCTCATACGTCGTATTCACGGCTCAGGCTTTCCGGCCTCATGTCATGGATATGTTCGAACCGCAGGTCCACCCGGACGTCTTTCCCTATCCCGGCTCGCCACCGACGCCGCCCTATGACCACGCAGGTTGGACACTGGCATTTCAGATGGGGGTGCAATTCGACCGCATCCTCGAAGGGTTCACCGGCCCATTTGAGAAGCTCCGAACCTGGAATGTAACGCCGCCTGCGGGCAAGATCAGAGTTGTAGACGGGGCGTCCGGATTCCTCACGAGTCGCCGCGTAAACAATGCGTTCATCGCCGTCAACCGGCTGCTCAAATCGAGCGAAGGGGTATACTTGCTTCAGAGCCCGCTGATGGCGAGCGGCCAGACCTATCCTGCGGGGACATTTTACGTCGCGGCGAATAGCTCGACGCGCTCCGCGCTCAACAAGATCGCAACAGAACTTGGAGTCAGCTTTGATGTCACCACGGTCAAACTGCCTGCCGATGCGCTGAAGCTGCGGCCATTGCGTGTTGGCTTGTGGGACCAGTATGGCGGCTCGATGGATTCAGGCTGGGCGCGCTGGATCCTGGAACAATTCGAGTTCCCATTCGAGCGGGTCTTTGCTCCAGAGCTTGATGCGGGGAATGCTAACAGCAAGTTCGATGTCTTGATCTTCGTTGATGGGGGAATCCCCGGATCAGGCGGCGGCGGGCGTCGTGGTTCCGGCGAAACGCCGCCGTTGTCCAGCATTCCTGCGGAGTATCGCAACCACATTGGCCGTGTAACGGTTGAGAAAACACTGCCTCAGATCAAACAGTTCATCGAGAATGGTGGGACTGTGATCACGATCGGCGAGTCGTCAACGAGTCTGGCCACATATCTGCGTCTTCCTCTAGAGAACCATCTGATGGAAGACAGCCGCCCGTTGCCGCGCACAAAGTATTACGTTCCGGGGTCGGTTCTAACTGCCCAGGTCGATACCTCACACCCGATAGCTCAGGGAATGGCTGAGCGGACGGACCTGTTTTTTGAGAACAGTCCGGTCTTCAAGCTCAGTCCTGGAGCCGCTTCCGTAGGTTTGAAGAGCATCGCCTGGTTCGATACCAGGGCCCCGCTCCGCAGCGGCTGGGCCTGGGGGCAGCAGTATCTGGAGAATGGGGTTATTGCGATTGAAGCGAGAATTGGCAAAGGCAAAGTGTTATTATTCGGACCCCAGATATTGAAGCGGGCCCAACCACACGGCACTTTCAAATTCCTGTTCAACGGGATTTACTACGGCGCGGCGAATTAACCCGTCCGCTACCGAGGGTTAGTGGACACGGTAAAAAGTTCGTGCATATGTGCTATAGCCTTCAAGAAAATGATCTTCCTTCTAGAGCGCCAACGGCGCGAAAGATAATAGCCAGGGGTGAAGCGAAGCGGAGCCCCTGGCTATTATCTTTCGCGCCGTTGGCGCTCCAGAGTGAGCGCATCCTCTTGCCGGGGCGAGCGTGTCAGAGCTTAGGAACCCCGCCTGGCCCAGATGTCCCCGAATTGACTTGCAGAAAAACGCGTCGAGCCGCCTCCCCTTCAGGCCCGTAGGTGAATAGTTGATAACCGGCCCCCTCATTGAAGACCTTGTAGACATAATCGTTGCCCCAGGGGTCCACCGAAAAATCACCCTCGATATAAGGTCCCCGCCAGCCAGGTAATGTAGATGGTCGTTTGCTGAGCGCTGCGAGACCTTCTTTCGCGATGGGATAGCGCCCGATATCGACGTAGAAAATTTCGAGGGATTTGGCGTACAGGTCAAGCTCGCGCCTCGCCATCGACTCACGCCGCTGCAGCTGCGCCTGTGCCAATTTGCGCTCATTGGCTCGCCAGAGAGCAATGGCCGTAATGGTCAGGATGGCGCAGCCTATCAACGCCGCGATGAGCGCTCGCCGGTTGCGGCTCTCGCGCTTGAGCCGTGCCTCTCTGCGCTCCGGCACGAAGACCAGCGTTTTGTCCGGTCGGCGCGTTGAAGGGATCTGGCGAATAATCTCAGCCAGTCCCCCTGCCGGCCGTTGCGTGGCGCCGGGAACCGGGGCCTGGCAAACGAGGCAGTAGCGACGCCCGGCCAGGAGCCTTGTTCCGCACTGCTCACATTGCCTTTCTGTGCTTTCCGGCATAATTGGAAAATTTTTCGTTTGTTTCGCTTATTTCGCTTATTTCGCCAATTCTTGTTGCTTCGTATTCGTAACTACTCAGCCCGATTCATCGGGCTTTCCCGGAGGGCAAGTAGGCCAGTCCTTTGAGGACTGGTTGATTGCTAGCGCGTCAATCCGAGGGCGCTTCAGCGTCCTTCTCTTCTCGGCTTCAGCCAGTAGCACCGGAATGATGGCTAAAGCCGTGTGAGAAGCCCGTTGAAACGGTCTGGAGCGAATATCCAGTTTAGTCACCAGCCGTCAAACGGCTGGCCTATTTGCCCTCCGGGAAAGCCCGGTGAACCGGGCTGAGTAGTTACAAATCATTTTCCATTCCCTGT
>JAKEER010000875.1 GCA_022616615.1 Acidobacteriota bacterium | reverse complement strand
GATCCTGAGCTGGCTCAACTGAGAGGCTTAGTTGTTTTGTATGCTGTGATTCGCAAAGATGGCGGCATTGACCGCATTCGTGTGGTGCGCAGCCTGAATCCAGTGCTTGATGAACGCGCCATTGAGGCGTTGAAACAGTGGAAGTTCAAGCCGGCGCAACTGGGCGAAAACTCCATCGAAGTCCAGGCCCTGTTTGGTGTCCCGTTCCGTCCCGTGCGGCAGTAGGCTCGCCAGAGCGAAAACCGAACACGGATGCGGTCCTCCACATCCCGTTTGCGGCATAGCAAACCCCACAGAGAACGCTTGGCGGCGCGTCCCTATCGTTCTCTCGCCTTCCCCGCCTCCCGAAAGAACACCAATCCCAAAACCAGCATCACGCAGCCCGTAAGGATAATGCTCGTGTGAAGACGCGCATCCTTGAAGGGCAGCGCCATAGCCGAACCAATCTTGTCCGACAGCTCTCCGTGCCGGCTGAGTCCTGAGTAACACAGCAGCGCGGCAAGCGCCAACAACGCGGTTCCGATCCATCGCCTCGCTTGGGTTAGCTGATCGTAACGATCATCGCGTCCGGAGCCTGCCCCCCGGCCCAGGTCACTCTGTTTAGCGCCATACAAGAAATAGATCAGGAGCCCGACAAACAGCCAGACCACAAAACGCACCCAGGTTAACCAAGGCAACTGCGCCATCAGGTAGGCGCAAGAAGCAACGCCAAGCAGTGGCACCCACGGAACCCACGGGCAGCGAAACGGCCGTGGCCGGTTCGGTTCCGTGGCACGCAAAACGATCACGCCGATCCCTACCAGGATGAAGGCGAACAGCGTGCCGATGTTGGTGAGCTCGACGGCCTCGTTAATGTCCATAAAACCGGCGAAGGCTGCCACGAAAACGCCCGTGAGAATGGTGGTAATGTGAGGCGTGCGGAAACGCGGATGCACAACGGCAAAAACCCGAGGCAGCAGGCCGTCGCGCGACATGACAAAGAAGATGCGTGGCTGGCCGAGCTGGAACACCAGCAACACGGCGGTCATCGAGACAACGGCTCCAAACGAGATGATGCCGGCCGCCCAGTCCAGGTGCACGGCATTCAGAGCGGTGGCTAGCGGTTCAGCTGTTCCCAGCTGTTGGTAGGGAACTATCCCGGTTAGGACGGCGGTGATGAGGACATACAACACGGTGCAAATTGCCAGCGAACCGATCATGCCGATCGGCATGTCTCGCTGGGGGTTGCGGGCTTCCTCGGCCGTGGTCGAAATGGCATCAAAGCCAATATAGGCGAAAAAGATCAGCGCCGCGCCGGTGGCGATGCCTGTCCAGCCGTTTGGAGCGAACGGTTGCCAGTTGGCCGGCTTCACGTAGAACGCGCCTACGATGATGAACCCAACCACGACTGCCAGCTTGATGAGCACCATGGCGGAATTGAACCGGGCGCTTTCCTTAATCCCGATTACGAGGACGAAGGTAATGACGGCTACGATCAGGATGGCGGGCAGGTTCACCACCAGGGGAACAGAGCCGAGGTGTGGAGCGCTTGCCATGATTTCCGCGCTGCGCTGGGCTGTCCGGTAATCCGTCGTCAGCCAGCCGGGCAGGTCAACTCCAAAGCCGTGCAAGAGTTCTTTGAAATAGCCTGACCAACTCACCGCCACTGCAACGTTACCGATGGCGTACTCGATAATCAGGTCCCATCCGATGATCCAGGCGATGAGTTCCCCAAGAGTGGCATAGGCATAGGTGTAGGCGCTGCCGGAGACGGGAATCATCGAAGCGAACTCGGCGTAGCACAGAGCGCAGAAGCTGCAGGCGATCGCAGTCAGCAGGTAAGACAGTATGAGGGCCGGACCGGCGCCCGGGCGATCGAGCGTGCCGGCGACTGCTGACCCGGTCGTCGCAAAGATGCCGGCGCCGATGATCGCGCCGATTCCCAACGCCGTCAGATCCACTGCAGTGAGCGTGCGCTTCAGGCGGTGCTCGGGTTGTTCGGCCTCTTGCAGCAGACGATCGGGCGATTTTGTCTGGAACAAGAAATTCGGCAATGAGAGTTCCTAAACGACGTTGAAGAAAAAGCCACCGCGAAGACGCGAAGAGCGCGAAGAAGAGCTTTTTCTTAGGTACCGTCGTCCTTCTGTCGATCGTTAGAGGGGCCAGTTGGATTGGCTGGGGCAGGTTGCCACATGTTTCACGTCTGCCTTTCTTCGCGTTCTTCGCGCCTTCGCGGTACAGCCTTTCGTTATACCTTCTCCAACCCAGCAAACTTCTGCACCATTTTCTTCATGCCGTAGCCGGGAAAGTTGATGGTGAGTTTTGACTCGTCGCCTTCGCCCTCGCACCGGACAATGTGGCCGACGCCAAATTTGGGATGGCGAACGTAGATCCCTTGCTTGAAGCGGTTGCTTTCGCCGGGCTGTGACTTTTTCACCGGCGCCAGATCAACCTGTTTGCCGCGCTGCGCGTAGAACTGCTGAATGCTTTCCCGCGAGTTGTAGGTGGGGCCGTCGTAGGCTGCCGCCCTTCGGCTCATCAGGCCGGGCGAGATGTCGTCGATCAGCGTTGCAGGGATATCAGCCAGAAAGCGGGAGCGTTCGGTCTCATTCGTGCTGTCGCCGAACAGAAATCGCCGGAACAGAGCGCGCGTCAAGAACAATTTCTTCTCGGCGCGCGTCATGCCGACGTAGCAAATGCGCCGCTCTTCCTCGATTTCCTGCTGGGTGTCCAGTGAACGGCTGTGCGGAAAGAGCCCTTCTTCAAGTCCTACGACAAAGACCAGCGGAAACTCCAGCCCCTTGGCGCTGTGCAAACTCATCAGCGTCACTCTGGAGCGCTCATTGAAGTCGTCTGTGTCCGAGACCAGGGCGGCATGGTCTAGGAAATCAGAAAGCGTCTCACCGCGGCTTTCGCTGTCCAGCGCCGCGTTTACCAGTTCCTTCAAGTTGTCCAGCCGCGTCAACGCTTCTTCGGTTCCCTCATCCTGCAGCCACTCAGCATAGCCTGACTTTTCGATCATGGTGCGAACCAGCTCAGGCAGAGGCCGCTGGCTTGACTGCTCGATGAAGGCTTGCATCAAGCTCTGGAAATCAGCAAAAGCCTTCAAAGCTCTGGCCGGGAGGCTTTTGGCCTCGATAACGCGTTTCAGCGCTTGCCAAAGAGAAAGACCCAGTGGCCGGGCTTCGAGTTCGAGGCTGTCGAGGCTCGTCTTCCCAATGCCGCGGGGTGGCGTGTTGATGACACGCAACAGGCTGACAGAATCGTTCGGATTCAGACACAGCTTCAGATATGACAACAAGTCCTTGATTTCTGCCCGTTCGTAAAAGCTGAACCCACCGACCACACTATACTTGATGCCGCTGCGCCGGCAGGCTTCTTCAAAGAGCCGCGACTGGAAGTTGGTCCTGTACAGTACCGCGGCCGAATCGCTCGGATGCCGCCGCTGGTATTCCAGAATCTGATGCGCCACGAAAAGCGCCTCCGCTTCGGCATCAGGGGCTTCGTACAGAGTCACCGGATCGCCGCCGCTCCTTTCGGTCCAGAGCGTCTTGCCCTTGCGCGCTTCGTTCTTCGAAACCAGCGAGCCCGAGGCGTCCAGGATGTTCTTCGTGGAACGGTAGTTCTGCTCTAGCTTGATAATTCGGGCATTGGGGTAGTCTTTCTCAAAACTCAGAATGTTTTGAATGTCTGCGCCGCGCCAGCCGTAGATCGACTGGTCTTCATCGCCCACAACGCAGAGGTTCTGCTGCCGTTCGGTAAGCTGACGAATCAGGCGGTACTGGGCGCGGTTTGTGTCCTGATACTCGTCTACCATGAGGTACCGGTATTGCTCATTCAGCGTCCTCCGGATGGATTCGTGCTGACCGAGCAGCAATACGGTCTTGAGCAGAAGATCGTCGAAGTCCAACGCGTTAGCTTGTCTCAGCTTCTTCTCGTACATCTCATGCACGACGGCGATCCTTTCAGACTTCGCATCGTAGGCCTGCTGATATGCGCGGGCGGGGTCAACGCCGTGATTCTTGGCATGGCTGATGCGCGAAAGAGCTGCGCGAGGCTGGAGAACCTTTTCGTCAAGGCTCAGCTCTTTTAGGCAGCTCTTAACGAGGCTGAGCTGGTCAGCATCGTCATAAATGGTGAAATCGTTGCCGTAGCCGATAGCGGAAATGTAGCGGCGCAGCACGCGGACGCAGAAGGAGTGAAACGTGGCGATCAACGGGTTTCCAGTGCGCATCGTCCGCAACAAGGCGTTAACCCGCTCCTTCATCTGCTGGGCGGCCTTGTTGGTAAAGGTCACTGCCAAAATGCTTTCAGGCCGCACGTTCTGGTTCTCGATCAGGTGAGCGATGCGATGCGTGATAACGCGTGTCTTCCCGCTCCCCGCGCCGGCCAGAATCAAAACAGGCCCTTCGGTGGCTCTGACGGCCTCAAGCTGCCGGGGGTTCAGTTCTCGTTCCAAATGCATCATGGCGGGGCATTCTAAGGACTCCGTTCTCAAAAAGCAATTTGTAAGCAGCGGGTGCCTGCGGAACCTAGGGACGCGGACGTCCCGTCGCAACTGGCTGCCGCCGGCAGCCAGAAATCCACGGCCTGTGGTGGTGGGGGCGGAGTCGAGACACCCGCGCCGTTCAGGCGCCACCCCGCGTAAATAATTCTAATTTCTAGAGTAAGCTTGCCGATGACGTCTCACATGAGTGTGAGCACCGAAGGTCAGGCGATGAAACTGGAAGAGTTGATTAACAAAGCAGGCGACATGAAGGTGCTGCCTTCGGTCGCGCGAAAAGTCATGGAAATGGTGGAGCGTGAGGACGTCTCCGGAAGCCAACTGTCCGATGTGATCGCGAAGGATCAGGCTCTGTCGGCCCACCTGCTGAAGGCAGCCAACTCTGCCTTGTTCGGTCTTCCCCGCGAAATCACCACGGTCCTGATGGCAGTGAATGTCCTCGGCTTCAAAAACACACGCGACATGACGATCATGGCGGCCACGCGGCGTGTCTACAAGCGGTTTGGCATTACCGAAAAGATGCTTTGGACGCATTCCGTCTCGGCAGCGATTGGCGCCAAGACGATTGCCGGCCATTACGCCCCTTTCGTGCGCGATGACGCGTTCATTTGCGCGCTGCTGCATGACGTGGGCAAGGTCATTTTGAACAACGAGTGTCCTGAGCTCTTCTCGCAAGTCATGATGCGGACCTACAACGAAGGCGAATCGTTCGTTCGCGCGGAGACCGAATTGTTTGGCTATACGCACACCGAAGTCGGCTCGCTGATTACCGGTAAGTGGAATTATCCGAAGGTCATTTCCAGCATCATCCTTCAGCATCACCGGGACGAGGAAACCCGCCCGCCGCTTGAAGATGCCAACACACTCAAGGTCCTAGCTTGTGTGGATCTTTCCAACACGATCTGCAAGATGCTCGGCGCGGGCTACCGCGAGCCGCGCGAGAACTTTGACCTGGTCGGCCATCCGGCGTTCGGGTTCCTGGATATTCCGTCGGAAAGAGCCTCCGAACTCGTGACCGAGCTTCAAGAATCTTTCGCAAAGGAAGCTGCTTACTGGGTGCACTGAGGGCTCACCCAGTCATGCTCCCTGTCGCAGGCGCCATCGTTGTGCCTTCCACTGGACCCTGCCAGTTGCTTGACCGAGCACCCGTAGGCAGTCTGAGTCTCGTTCCGCACCATCCTGAACACTCGATCCAAACCGCATTCCTCGCGCCGATTTGAGGAGATGACGAATATGAAGCACAGCGATAAGAGCCCGCATCTCAGCGACACCTCGGCACGTTTGGACGCCCTATTGTCGGATTTTCTCAGCAAGGAGATTGTTGCGCCGTCCGATCCGCCCCCAGCGGCACAAGCCACCAGCATGCCGCTGGGAGATGTGCTGGCTGAAGTCGGTCAGACGCCTGCTGTAGAGAACTCCTCTCCCGCAGTGTCCCGCGCTCCAGCAGAAACTCAGAAAGTGATTCCGGTAAACCGAACGGAGGTGTGGGAATCGACCAGCAACGCAGGACGCCCTTCCGCTGCTGAATCGGGACCGTTGAATAGGTTGGCTGCGGATCAACTGGAGAAGTCTGTGGACTCAATGCTTGCGGCTCCGACAGTCTCTTCTAGCGGGCGGAAAGTAGTCTTGGGCGCGCTGGCCCTTTTAGCAGTTGTGGCGGGGGTTTTTGTCTGGCAATCCTCAGGAGGCAAGCCCAAAGAAGCGTTAGTCGACTCGAAGTCTAGCGAGATGCCGCGTCAAGTTGAGACGCCTGCCCCGCCGGAAGCTTCAGCTAGCGCTTCCAGCCCCAACGAAACCCAGCCGGCTGCGGGGGAAGCGGAGACAGCCCACGCCAGCGCCGCAACCAACGGTGGGCAATCTACGGCGTCTAGGCCGGTGGCTGCTCTGCCAGCCAGCAACTCCTCGGCGCCAAGCATGAATGGCGTGCCGCAATCCACAGCGTCCAACGCAGCCAAACTCCAGCAAATGCCCGCGCCGGCCATCGGTGGCTCCAGTCTCCCGCTGGGCACAATTCAAGACTTGCAGTCACTCAAGCCCGGCCTGCCGGCGGCTCCGCTGCCGCTTCCACTCAGCTTGCCGGGCAGTTCCGTGAAAGGTGTTGTCCCCGATTCGCCCCGGCCGCTGCCGGCAAGCCCGGCGGTGCTGCTGACGAAGGTCCAACCCGTCTATCCGGAAATGGCCAGGAAGATGAATGTGGAGGGGACGGTCCATGTGGCGATTGTCGTGGACACGGCAGGAAGGGTGACTTCAGCGAAAGCCTTGAGCGGACCACCATTGCTGCGTGGTTCCGCCGAATTGGCTGTGAAGCAGTGGCGGTTCAAGCCAGCCTCGATCAATGGCAAGCCTGTGGCTGGAAACGGAACCGTTTCGGTCGTTTTCAACCCGGGTCGTCGGTAGCCCCTGAGAACTCTGGAAAACTCTCTCTTTCTGCGATGCGCCGAGGTACGGTTTTCGCGGTCGGCAAGACAACTGCTAAACGGCTGTGCTGTCGTCCCTCGGAGCTGTGAAAAATCAAACGAAAATTCGGGCTGGGCAGGGAACGGCCGCTGTGCCGTTCCCTGATGAGGTTCGAAGCCATTTCGAACGAGTGAAGTCTCCGCAAGGGGAACGCCACGGCGTGTCATCGATTTCTTCATGGCGCACCTTTCCCCGTTGGGGCGAGGAGAGTCGAAGTTGAACTTGACTTCAATTTTTGCTGCGACTGCGACCGAAGGCGCCTTGGCGGTCCAGCCTCAGTCAATGCTGATGCCGGCGCGGGCTGTGACCAAAGGTACGCGGCGCCTCGTCAGTTAGTCGATTCCTAGTTTCCAATTAACGAAATATCCGTTCATAGGTAGTCTGGTCAAAGCCGACCAGGAGCGTTCTACCCACCCGGAGCGTGGGAGCCCGCAAGTTGCCGGTGGCTCCCAGCAGCAGAGTTGACAGTGTCTCATCATTAGGCTTCTCCTTTCTCAAATCCACGTAGGTCATCCGCTTGCCTTTGACTGAGTAAATCTCGTCCACGTCACCGAGCATTGCCAGTGCGTCCTGCTTCTTGAGAGCTGCCTTTCGAGCATCAACCTGCAGCAGCGTCGAGATCTTCTTCTTCGCAAGAAACTCCTGCGTTCGGCCGCAAGACGTTCAGCCAG
Source organism: Acidobacteriota bacterium (assembly GCA_022616615.1). GTDB lineage: Bacteria > Acidobacteriota > Terriglobia > Versatilivoradales > Versatilivoraceae > VFZK01. The sequence continues at coordinate 8,896 of JAKEER010000875.1, read as the reverse complement.
AGCGATGATAGGACCAGTCGACTGTCTTCATGGCGCCTCCATTCTGAGCTACGTTCTACCTCAGCAGATGCTCTAAGGCTGCTTTCAGCTCCGGAAAGCGGAAGCGGAACCCGCTGGCTAAAAGACGCTGCGGTTCGACGCGCGTGCTGGAAAGGAGCAGCCCGTCAGCCATTTCGCCAAAGGCCAGGCGCGCTGCAAACGCAGGCATTGGAAATACGGTGGGGCGCCGCAGAACTCTCCCGAGCGTCTTGGTGAATTCATGATTCGTGACGGCATCTGGAGCTACCGCATTGACCGGGCCCCGCAACCCCTCGTTCGAGAGGACATAGGAGACGGCGGCAACCAGGTCGTCGAGCGCGATCCAGCTCATGTACTGTTGTCCGCTGCCAATGATTCCTGCAACACCCAGGCGAAAAGGTGGAAGCATCTTGGCCAGCGCGCCGCCGTGGGATGCCAGCACCAGACCGAGGCGGAGGTGCACCACTCGGATGCCTCGGCCAATTGCTGGTTTCGCCGCAGCCTCCCAATCGCGGCAAGTTTCGGCTAAGAAGCCGCTGCCCGGAGCGCTATCCTCATTTAAGCGCTCGTCGGAGCGGTCGCCGTAGTAGCCGATTGCGGAAGCGCAGACCAGCACCTTCGGTTGTCGGGCGAGTCGGGCAAGCGACTCCGCCAGCAACCGCGTTCCTGACACGCGGCTGTCACGAATTTTGGCCTTCTGTGCTGGCGTCCAGCGTTTGGCAGCAATGTTCTCTCCAGCCAAATGAATTGCCGCGTCAGTACCTTCAAGGTCCGCTGGGTTCAATTGTCCAGCAGCTGGATTCCAGGCGACGGACGCCTTGTCTCTCTGCGTGGTTGAAGCGGAGGCTCGGACGAGCCGGGTGATTTCGTTTCCGCTGGACCTCAGCGAAGAGGTCAATGCTGAGCCGACGAGACCGCTGGATCCGGAGATCAGGATTCTCATAGTTCTTCCTCCGCAATTGAGATGCGCTTGAAAACTCCCCAAGTGTGGTAAGAATTGTAGCGCAGAGCTGGCTGTTGGGGGCAGAAATGCCCAGCGCCACGGTTGAGAACAGACAGTACCTGCCAGCCACCCCTGCACGAACCGATTTCCACAGGGGCCTTTCGTGCCCCTGCGGCAAACACCACCGAGATCAAAGTGAGCGTCGTGGGCTCATCCGCGAAAGCTGGAGTTTTGGGTCGCTGACTGGATTCCCGCTTTCGCTGAAATGACGAGCCCTCGTTGTTCCCTTCACAGTCGTCAAGGATGAGCACAACTTGTGAGCAGTACCAATTGATTCTAGAAGCTACAGACCTGCGAAAGACTTATGACGGTGGCGAGGCTCCCGTTCAGGCCTTGCGGAGCGCCAGCCTGAAGCTGAAGCGCGGAGACTTCGTTGCCTTGATGGGCCCCTCCGGCTGCGGCAAATCTTCGCTGTTGCACTTGTGTGGAGCCATGGACCGCCCATCATCCGGAAGCGTTGTCATCGAAGGGACGCCGCTGGAAAGCCTGGACGACCAGGGGTTGACACGTCTGCGGCGGTGCCGCATCGGGTTCATGTTCCAGTTTTTTAACCTTTTGCCCACTTTGAATGTTTTCGAGAACGTTGCGTTGCCTTTGCTCCTGGCAGGTATCGCCAAAGGCAAGGCGGAAGCGGAAGCGAGTCGATGGATTGACCGCGTTGGACTCTCCAGCCGCCGCTTGCACTACCCTCAGCAGCTTTCCGGGGGCGAAATGCAGCGCACTGCGCTCGCTCGGGCTGTGGTTCACAGGCCCGCATTGTTGCTCGCGGATGAACCCACAGGCAATCTGGATTCGAACAACAGCGCCTGCGTCCTCGGTTTGTTGCGCGAGTTGAACGACGAGACGGGAGTGGCCGTGCTGCTGGCGACACACTCGGCCGAAATCGCAGCCGACGCCAAATGCGTGCTTAATATGCGGGATGGGGTGCTGAGTCCTGAGTGATGAATGATGGGGACTGAGTGCTATTCGTTCGGGGGTGTACGCCGGGCAGTCCAGGCGTAGAGCAGCGTTCCGGCGGTCCCAACGGCTGCGGCGCCAATGAAATTCGTTTGTGGACTGATGTTCCACAGCGCTGCTCCCAGAAAAGCCGCTCCTGTCGCCAGGCAGTCGCGAATCAGATAGTACGTCCCAATGGTTTGGCCGCGCCTGGGTTCGGGGGACAGTTGAATGATCAGCGACTTTCGGGCCGTCTCGCCAAATTCCTTCAATCCACGTATGACAAAGGCGACAGCCAGTGCCCTAAAACTGTGCGCCAAGAACAAGGAGACAGGAAAGAGCGTAAAGAAGACAAAGGTGGCGATAATGAACGGTTCGCGGCCGTAGCGGTCCGACAAATAGGCGACAGGAATCAGGCAAGCGATGGCAGTGGCCATCTCGATGCCGGTCAAAATGCCGAATTGTGTGGCCGTGAGGCCAAGGTCATTCATGGCGTAAAGGATGACCCAGGCGTACGGAATACGCTCGCAGAAGCGGACCAGGATGTCGGAAAGCAGAAGGCGTCGCAGTGGAAGGCTAAAGGACCGGGCGGACCTCCAAAACGAGATTCTTTCGCTTGTAGGGCATCTGCCCGGAGCTTCCTGAATTTGCCATTGAACGGCGATTGTCAGAGAAGCGAGCGCAACCGCTGCCATGACGCCCAACCGCGTGCCCCTGATGATGCCGAAATGATCCATAAGCATGCCGCCTGCAATGGGGCCCAGAATAATCGGAATGCGCTTGAGCGTGGCTTGGACACCGATGCCCATGGCGTGCTGGCTGGCCACTAGGCTGCTGCCAATCAAAGAGAACGTTGCAGGCAGCGAGAAGCTGGTCCAGGACAGAAAGAGGAAGGAAGACAGAAGGACTCCCGCCCAGTGGGGACTGAGAAGCAGCCAAGAGTAACCCGCCACGCTGAGCAGCGTGAAGAAGGAAAGCGCTTTGCGAAGTCCCCAACGATCCGTGATCAGACCGCCCGGATACGCATAGACGGCGCCAATCCAGGTCTTGATGGCGTCGAAGAGGCCAATGGCCCACACCGCTGCCCCCAGACTCTCCAGATACTTCGGCAGGAAGCGCATCCACAACTCTTCAGCGAAGCCCATAGACACCAGCGCCGCGAGCAGGATGGAAGTGTTTCGATTGAGGGCAAAAAAGGAGGCCAGGTTTTTGGCGAGAGAGGCAGGAGCCATTCGAACCAGGGTCAACAATCTGTAGGAACGCGCCTGTGTGTGCGCCCGGTCGGGCGCCGGTCCCGTGGGCAGACACGCAAGTCTGCCCCTACAAACCAGCGGCCTTGTCTGATCTCAACTTTCAGATGATGGATCCATTGGGAACCACCGCCCCTTTGGGGATCACCACGATGTTATCGCGCACAAAGAAATTGTCTCCGTCGTCATGCTCGTGGCCTTTGGAGTTGATGATCATTACGTTGTCGCCGATGCGGGCGTTCTTGTCGATGATGGCATTCACAATGGTGGCATGGTTACCGATGCCGATGTTTGGAATGCCCTGCTGGGCATTCTCTTTGATCTCATCAATTGTTTCATAATAGTCTGCGCCCATGATGTAGGAGTTCGTGATGGTTGTCCCGTCCCCGATGCGGCTGCGGAGGCCGATCACAGAATGCTTGATGTCGGCGCCGTTGAGGAAACAGCCGTCCGAAATCACACACTGGTGCAGGTTGCAGTTGTTCATTTTCGAGCCCGGCAGAAGGCGGGTGCGCGTGTAGATCGGGCTGCGGGAGTTATAGAAGTTAAACTTGGGGAGCGTGGCTGTCAGGTCGAGATTTGCTTCGTAAAACGATCGGATCGTCCCGATGTCGGTCCAGTAGCCGAAGAAAGGGAAGCTCATCACCCGGTACTGGCCAATGGAGGAAGGGATGATGTGCTTGCCAAAGTCATGCTCGTCTGTCTCGCTGAGGACCTTGGTCAGAAACTCCTTGCTGAAAACGTAGATCCCCATGGAAGCCAGGTAAGCTTTGCCTTCGGGGAATTGCTCCGCGTCGAACTCGCCCGTCAGCTCGCTTTCCAAGCCCTCCAGTGCCTGCCGGGGCGGCTTCTCGCAGAAAAAAAGAATCTGGTTGTCCTCATTCGTTTTTAGAATCCCGAAAGCCGGGGCTTGTGCCGCAGCAACCGGGATAGTTGGCACGGTGATGTCGGCGCGGCTGCCGGCGTGAAACTGCAACAACTTGCGGTAGTCCATCTGATAGAGCTGGTCACCTGAGAGGATCAGGATATGTGAAACATCGATGTCGACGAAATGCCTGATGCTTTGCCGGACGGCGTCGGCTGTGCCTTGAAACCAGTGTGGATTCTCAGGTGTTTGCTCTGCGGCCAGGATGTTGACAAAACCTTCACTGAAGTTGTCGAAACGGTAGGTTCGGGCGACGTGACGATTCAGCGACGCGGAATTGAACTGGGTTAGGACAAACACTCGGCGAATATCAGAATTGATGCAGTTGCTCAGAGGGATGTCGACGATGCGATACTTCCCGGCCAGCGGCACGGCAGGTTTGGATCGATGACGCGTCAGCGGGAAGAGCCGCTCGCCCTTGCCACCGCCAAGAACTAGAGCTAACACGTCTCCCGGAGCAATACTCATAACAGAGCCGCCTCTCGTTCAGAGGAGCTTGGTAAACAATCGCTGGATTATAGAAGCGGGATTTTGAAAAGGAAAGGCGGAAATGGGTAGTGTAGCGTCGTAACTCCGGACGCTACCCGGAAATGCATGAAGGGCTCACACGACAGGGCTCGCCTTAATTCTGGAAGGGAAGATTGGCGAGAGTTATGAGTGACGGTGATGCCAGCCCTTCCTTAGTTCCTCTACTGAGAGTCAGCTGAAACATTTGCTATGGCGTATTGTCTATCGGCTCTCTTTGTTATTTGTGGATTGTGTTTCCTTCCTTCAAATAGCCATAGAAAATGATCAATCGCCAATAGCAAATCGGTGTTGCCGGATTTCCATGGAGACCTCACTTTTGACGGAGGTTTGCAGTAATGCTTCTTCTCGTGATGCTCCTGCCCATTGCCTTTTGACTATGATGGCGATAACCTCCCGGCTTGGCTGACGTGGAGTCCTTATCTCATACTTTCACCGCAAGGAAGACACAACATGAACAATGGCGTCAAACTGCGCAGTGCCGACTGGTTTGGCAGAAAAGACAAGCTCGGCTTCGTTCACCGTTCGTGGATGCGCACTGAAGGGTTCAGCACGAGCGTGTTTCAGGGCAAGCCCGTGATTGGCATCTGCAATTCCTGGAGCGAGCTGACGAACTGTAATGCCCACCTTCGGCAGGTTGCCGATGCCGTGAAGCGTGGCGTCTGGGCGGCGGGTGGTTTCCCGCTCGAGTTTCCGACGATTTCGCTCGGCGAACCCTTCATGCGCCCTTCGACAATGATGTTCCGCAACTTGATGGCAATGGATGTGGAAGAGTCGATTCGCGCTAACCCGATTGACGGCGTGGTGCTGCTGTGCGGCTGCGACAAAACAACGCCCGCCCAGCTCATGGGCGCCATTAGCGTGGATGTTCCCGCCATCATGGTCACGGGAGGACCGATGCTCAACGGCGTCTGGAGGAACCGTGAGATTGGTTCCGGCACGGATGTGTGGCACTTTTGGGACGAGTTGCGCGCCGGCCGCATCAGCGACGAGGAATTCTGCGAGATCGAAAGCTGCCTCTCGCGCAGCGCAGGCCACTGCATGACGATGGGAACAGCTTCGACAATGACCAGCATCGTGGAGGCCCTGGGAATGACACTCACAGGTTGCGCCAGTGTGCCTGCAGCCGACTCGCGCCGCTACGTCGTCGCGGAGCAAAGCGGCACGCGCATTGTGGAGATGGTGCGTGAAGATCTTCGCCCCACCAAGATCCTCACTCGCCAGGCGATGGAGAACGCCATTAGCGTCGATATGGCGATCGGAGGATCGACCAACGCCATTATCCATTTCCTCGCCTTCGCCGGCCGGCTGGGCATGGAGCTTCCCATGAGCTTGTTCGACGAGATCTCTCGCCGCACGCCTTTTCTCGTCAACGTGCGTCCTTCCGGAAAGTACTTGATGGAGGATTTTTTCTACGCGGGCGGGCTGCCGGCGGTAATGAAGGAGATGGAATCGCTGCTGCACCTGGACGCCCTGACGGCCACCGGCAAGACGATCGGCGAGAACATCGCCTCAGCCCAGTGCTACAACCGGGAGGTGATCCGTTCCTTCAGCAATCCCTTGAAACCTCAGGGGGGCACCGTGATCCTTTATGGGAACCTGTGCCCGAATGGCTCGGTTCTGAAGACGAGTGCAGCTTCCGAGAAGTTGATGCAACACACGGGCCGGGCTGTGGTGTTCGAAGACCATGAAGACCTCAAAGGGCGGCTGGATGATCCGAGTCTCGACGTAGACGAGACTTGTGTTCTCGTCTTGAAGAATGGCGGCCCCGTCGGGGCGCCCGGAATGCCGGAGTGGGGGAACCTGCCAATCCCCGCCAAGCTTTACAAGCGGGGTGTTGAAGACATGGTGCGCATCAGTGATGCCCGAATGAGCGGGACAAGTTACGGGACCGTTGTATTGCACATTGCTCCGGAGTCGGCGCTTGGCGGGTCGCTGGCGATTGTGCAGAACGGCGATCTGATTCAGCTCGACACAGCCAACCGAAAGCTGAATCTGTTGGTTTCCGACGAAGAGATTGAACGCAGGCTCGCGGCGTGGGAGAAGCCCGTCAGGCATTATGATCGCGGCTACGGGAAGTTGTTCCTCGAACACATCCTGCAGGCCAACGAGGGTTGCGACTTTGATTTTTTGAAGTGGGTTCCGGAGCCGGACAAGTTGGAGGGCTCGGAGCGCTCCAAAGCCCGGCGCGCGACACACAAGCTGCCTCTGCCGTTCTAGTCTGCGATGTTTACAGCTCGGCCTAAGTGGAATGACTAATGACTAAGCCCGAATGACTAAAGAATGACGAATAGCCAAGCCCGAATGAAGGAGCTGAATCTTTTTTGTCATTCGGGCTTCTTTCGTCATTTGTGCTTAGTACACCGTTTCAGAAATACGCTAACGTATCTGTTGTGGCAGCGGGATCCCCTCCGGGGATGCCGTAAACCTGTGAGCAAAATACGTGATCGAATTTATGAAACGTACTGGTTAGTCATTTGTGGATGAGAGACAGATCCGGAGAGGGAGCTCTAGACTCACAAGAGGGAATCGCGATGCCAAAACCACTCAACATCGGCATGATCGGCTACGGCTTCATGGGCCGAGCCCACTCCAACGCTTACCACAAGGTGAATCATTTTTTTGACCTTCAGCTCCAGCCAGTGCTCAAAGCTGTTTGTGCGCGGGATGCAGCCAAGGCACGGGCTTTTGCCGACACGTGGGGCTATGAATCCGTTGAACCCGACTGGCGAAAGCTGATCGAGCGGAAGGATATCGACGTCATCGACATCTGCACGCCCAACAACCTGCATCGTGAGATTGCCCTGGCAGCGGCCCAGGCCGGCAAGATGATTCTTTGCGAGAAGCCGCTGGCGATGAATAGCAAGGAAGGCGCTGAGATGGCTGCCGCGGTTGAGAAAGCCGGCGTTGCGAACATGGTCTGGTACAACTATCGCCGCGTGCCTGCTGTAACGCTGGCCAAGAATTTGATTGATGAAGGGCGGCTCGGCCGAATCTTCCACTACCGCGCGGTATTCTTGCAGGACTGGACGATTTCCACAGACTTGCCGCAGGGCGGGCTAGCGCTGTGGCGGCTGGATGTTGCTGCAGCAGGCAGCGGCGTGACCGGCGACTTGCTGGCGCACTGCATCGATACAGCCCTCTGGCTGAACGGCGGCATTGACCGCGTGACAGCGATGACGGAAACCTTCGTCCAAGAACGCAAACACAACCTGACGGGCAAGGTGGAGCCGGTTGGCATTGACGACGCCTGCGCCTTTCTTGCCCGCTTCAAAAACGGATCACTGGCGACGTTTGAATCAACGCGCTATGCCCGAGGTCACAAGGCGCTTTACACGTTCGAGATCAACGGCGAGAAGGGTTCCATCCAGTGGGACCTGCACGACCTCCACCGGTTGTCCTACTTCGACCACCGCGACGAAGGCCGCCTGCGCGGTTGGCGTTCGATTCACATCACCGACGGAGACCATCCGTACATGAGCAAGTGGTGGGTGCCAGGTTTGCAGATTGGCTACGAGCACAGCTTTGTCCACCAAGTGGCTGACTTCTTGAATGGCCTCGCCAACAACCAGCCCGCCAGCCCGACATTCCGCGATGCTTTGGAGACACAAAAGGTTTGTGATGCCGTGCTCGAGAGTGGTCGTACCGCACAGTGGGTGGAGGTCGGGTGAGGAAAGGCGACGAGGACAAGATGAACGTGCTGCCGAAGTTAAGCATCCGAAGCATTCAAGCTCGGCCCGTCATCGTGCCCATGGGGCGGCCGACTGGGCCAGTCCTGTGCTGGAGCAGTCGCTAGAAATTCGGGGAAGTTGCGCAGGCTGTACGTTCAACTGGGACTTGAAGACATGACCGAGATTGAGTATTTCAACGGCGGCCATACGATTAACGGCCAAGGTACCTTCAAGTTCTTGCACAAACACTTGAAGTGGCCGGAGAAGTAATTACTACATCGAACCTGCTCGTCCTCGACAGATTTTGAAGCCGATTGCAACGAGCGGCGCAGCGCCAAGAAGTAGCGAGCGACCTCAGACCGCCGAGGGACACGGCTCCGTTGCTTCTTGCCCCCTCACCCGGCCTTATGAACGCTTCTCAAGCGTTCACCCCTCTCCCCACAAACGGGAGAGGGAGTTCTCGAATTTGACCGAAGTTGGAACTCCGTGGGCAGCAAGTGAACCTAGTCCACGTTCGTAAAGTTCGTAAAGGGGGTGGTCGCGAAGCGACCGGGTGTTGTCTTTAGGT
>JAKEER010000874.1 GCA_022616615.1 Acidobacteriota bacterium | reverse complement strand
TAGTCGCCGGGGATCATACATTGGCTGACAGAGAGGCAAGCTCCCAGCGACTCCCGGTAAATAAATGGGAAGGAATGGCGCGCCCGGAATGGCGCGCCCGGGGGGATTCGAACCCCCGACCCTCTGCTTAGAAGGCAGATGCTCTGGTCCAACTGAGCTACGGGCGCGCGGCTGTTAGGATAATCCTATCACTGAGTTAGGACTCTTTGCGTCTTCGCTTGGGGGATCGCGTTTTTCCGGCTGTGCCCAATTTTGTGCCCACCTAGTCGAGAAATGGCCGCAAAAACCGCATCTTCCGAAGGGTGTACATACCGGGCCGACATGGTAATTGACGTGTGCCCGGCGATCCGCGCCAATGTCCAAGCATCGCATCCGGCCTCACCCAAGCGCGTCAGAAACGTGTGCCGCAGGGAATATAGCACGAAGCGGCGGACGGGCTTTGCCTCGTGCTTCCCTGCTTCCTCCTCGATAGTCTCGAAGGTGTTGGCGTGCTGCTTGCGGAGGCTGGAGCCTTCCGCGTGACCGCTTCGCGTAGGCGCTGGCCACACCCAGCCCTCTTCCGGCTTTCCTGCGGCTTCCCAGCGCGATTCCAGCACGTTTCTCACGCGCGGAGTCATGGGAAGGATGCGACGGGCCGCAGCCGTCTTGCCGTGCGTCACGCGCAGCGAACCATGACGGCCATTCACCCACGTAATCGCTTCCCACCGCAGCCGAAAGCACTCTTCCGGGCGCATGCCGGTATCAACCAAAAGTGTCGCAACGGAAGCGAGCAACTCCGGGGCAGCGGAAAGATAGCGAGCTTCTTCTTCGGGTGTCACCACGCGGTCCCGGTGGGCTTCGCCCGGCAGCCGCTTGATCTTCGGCACTGCCGCCAGCACTCCCCACTCCGCGGCCAGCCGCAAGATGCGCCGCAAGACACGCAGGTTTGAATTGACGCTCGAAACTGCCAGCCCCTTTCCTTGCCGGTGCGCAGCAAAGTCTGAGATTGTTTCGCTAGTGATTTCGTCTAGCTTGGTACCTGCGAGCGGCTTGCAGTCACGAATGGCCTTCATCCCCACGCGGTACCAAAGCCACGATTTCTGACGAGTGTTCTCAAACGTGGCCTTGGCCCACGGCTCGAAGCGGTCTTGAATGAACTCCGCGAGCGTCGGGGCCTGTTTCTTTTCGCGGATGCCCACCTCGCCTTTTGCTAGCGCCGTGCGGTGCGCCGATTCCATCTGTCGCGCCACTTTGTCGTTGCCTTGGTGGGTCGACTCACGAATGAGTTTGCCCTGCCACATGAATTTGTACCAATAGACGCCGCACGATCCGCGTTCGCCGCACTTGCTACACTTGCCGTTGGGACCCTTTGTGTCGCAACCTCGCTTGTAAATGCTCATTTCTGACCTCCATCCGACGATACTCGTTTGCCCGTCTTCTTGTTTACGCGAATTGTGATTCTGATTCCCCCAGACCCAGGCGGCCGGCCGCCGAGTTTTCCCCATTCCCGCATTCGCCGTGCGAACTCCTCCTTACCCCACTTCTGGAGCCGGACCTGAGCGCTCCGCCGGCCCATCAAGCTAGCTGCGTTCTTAAGCGTCGCCACGCTTCTTTACATATCCTAACGTTAGGTTATTTGTCAAGGGAATTTCTCTCTGACGGGTAAAGGAGCGCATTGCGAACCCACGTTCACTTAGGTTGAAGCGCTGTCACCACAGCCGCAAGTTGGTTATGATGTTCGCCATACATGCGGCTTGGAGTGGGGAATCGGTATGAACCGCTCTTAGAGGTGCGTTGCTGATGGTCTGCGACTACCTGACAATTCGCAGAGACAACGAACGCCGATCTGAAGGCGAAGGCTTCTTGGTAGCTTCGTAAGTCGGCGCGCCGGGTCATTTTGCGGATCGTAAAGACGGAAATTGCTCCCATCGATTTGGTAGAAAAGATCATCATCCCCCGGCCTTGCGTTGTAGTGGATTCGACTAGATGCATTCGGTGAGAACCTCAGGAGGTGGGCTGCGATGGTTCCTGTCTTGATCTTCGGGTACCGCTGGCGGAACCACGTTAGTACGTGCTCTCTTGTGAGGACCTGACCGGGAACCAAATTCATGTCCTTGACCATATCCCGCATTAGTAGTCGCACGGGCTTTTCATAAATCGGCATAAGTCCTCACTCTCGATCTTCCGCGTCTCGCCCGCGCAAGCGAACTCGAATGTTTTCGACCCAGGCCAGATCCAAGATGAACCTGACAGTTCGTATGGCGTCGCCTCTTACAAATAGCGCGCGGAACTCGGCCATGTTCTGCGCTTTCAAATCTAGTGCCCTTCGGTTGTCAAGCATCCCCTGGTTGGCGTACATCTCGAACAGCTTGGGTGGTAGGTCGAAGGAGAAGAGAAGTGCATTTGTCTCCGCATCGCGCAAGTACCACGTCGCGTCGCCGTCCTCCCTGAAAACTCGTACTCGGTACACATTCCTGATATCGCCAGCATCAACCTCAGGGCTCGGCACAAGGAAAACTGGGAAGCGTCCACCCAAGACGGCCAGCAATGCAAAATGGATGTTTGCACATGCTGTAAGGAACTCGCCTAAAGGAGTGACAGCCTCATTCAATCCGCCGTCTACCGCCGCAAACTGGCGGGTACCCTGGTGCAGCGTGCGGCGAATGGCCTTTCTGGCTTCGCCCATGTTTATGGGCAAGTCTGCATTCGGTCTTGCATCTTCCGCTTGCGGCTGAACTCTCCTGATGGTGTCAACAACTGGCCGGAAGTACCTAGACTGCGCTAGGGGGATCAAGTAGATGTCTTGGGCAAAGGCAAACCGTTCCGCCTGTGGCGAGTATCCAGTGGCAGAAAAAACGGCGTACTGGTAGTGGTAGCGTTTCTTCGGAACCTCCTGATCCTGCCCAACAACCCACTACTCACTGACATCCTTCAGAATGCCGACGGCCTCGCGGACTATTGGCAGTCCAACCCGCGTTCGAGGCTCGAAGAATTTGGCTTCAACCAGGAGCCTCTCCGGATTCCCAAACGGCTGACTCACACTGAAGTCGGCGATGGCGTCGATTTGATGGTTGCCACCACGTCCTTTGACTTCCAACCCAGAGCTCCCATCTTTAAGAGTGGGGTCGTCCCCTACTTCCTCAACGGTCTGATAGCCAGCAAATCGCAGAAGGTGGAGAAGGGCTTCTTCCAGAAGCATGCCGCGAATTTGTGGGATTCTGGCCATTTAGAAACTACGGGGATTCTGCCTGTCACGCAAGTAGCCGCGAGTAAAGCAGATTTCGCGCCAACATTCCGCGTCGACGGCCCCTGGATTCTGCCCGCGCACGCGGCAAATCTTCCGCCAGCAGCAGCCGTTAAGCATTGCGTCGGACGGCACTGAACACCTACGCAGGTCCACCAGGATTTCTTCTTCAGTGTAGTGATCGCATTCGTGCCGTTCGTGCCTTAGTTGGTCTGTTCTTGCCGGTGGGGTAGGCATCGCCGTTTCCGCAGTGGCGTCTAGTCCGTTGGCGAGAATGGCTCTCACCGCATTCTCGTGTAGTTTCAGTGAGCGGTCGTTATTCGTTATGAGAAACAAGTTGGACCAGTTCTCTGCGAGCGCGTGCAAAACGTCAGGGTCAGCGCCGGGAATACGGAACGCCAATTGTCGGAATGTGAGGAACTCGCCGGGCCGTCTCATGAATTGGCGGATCATCTGTCGGATCATGAGAGGAATGAGGCGCTCCCAATCCATGGTCAAACTTCTCCTTACCTGAATTGCAGACTGGCCCAGGGGTCAGTGCTGTCGTCGTGGCGGTGAAAGCCGTGGCGGTTCTCCATTCGCTCTTCCAATTCGCTCTGCCGCTCAAACGAGCTTCCCTTCGAGGTCGCTCAGGAAGCGCGCAAATTTTCGGAGTGTGGAGAGATCTTCCGTCGAAGGGCCGTCAGGGTCAAAGTGCATGACATCATTCCGGATTCGACCGATTCTTTGCAGTTCTTCGATGAAGGTTTTTCGGTCAATCGGAACACAAAGCTTATCCCAGCGCTTCTGATGCTCCAGAAGTCGGATGTACTCCCCGAGAGTTAGGTCGCTCACGTCCTCGATTTCACGGTTCCCATCAGTGGGGTCCCGGACAGCCTGAAGCTCGGCCTGCGTGAACTTGTCAGCAATCAGATTTCGCACGTGATTCTCTATTTGTCCCAACAGGAGGAACGGCTCGCCTAGCTGAGCGAACTGCATGCCCAAATCTGCAGTGGTCACGATTCCGACCAGCTTTCGTGTCGCGTCACGGACCAACACGCACTCGTGCTCGACGACCTGCTGGATAGCCTCAAACAGTGAGGCATCGGAGCGAATCTCGTGCCCCGGTTCCATGCAATCGCGCACTTTTGCGCACTGCTTCCCCAGCGCCAGGCGCGACCCCAGCGATTTCCAGCTCACCATCCCTTTCAGGTCCCGCTCGGTCGTCGTAACCGGCAACTGTGAGTAGTCGTGCTGCATCATTAGGGTGATGGCCTCAGAGATCTTTGCGTCTGGCGGGATACATAGCGGTGGCTTGTTGGCGGCTGACAGCATCCCGATTTTGATCCGGCTCGTCACATCTTCTGCAGACTTTCTTGGTACAACCTTTCCAGCACCGTCCGCCTGACCTACCTGCGGTTCTTGTTCCAGCACACTTAGGGCTTCTGCTAGACGTGCGACCTCGCCCCTCTTGGGCCTCGGCTTGAACGTCACCTCAGCATCAATCCAAGCCTCCTCGAAGTCTGGTTCCGTTTTGAGTTTCAGTCTGCGCAGCGCCTTTCGGATCTCCCGCACCTTCCAATAACCACGCCGCTCAGCATCAAACCAGGAAAGCAAAACTCGCACTGGCGCAGCGACCTCCCCGCCCTCCCTGACTTGCTTTGCAACCTCCTTGAGTTCATCCGGGATTTCGGAAGGCATTGGATTTCTCCTAGCTCTTGAATTGGAGGCCGGCCCAGGAGTAGGTGTTGTCGTCGTGGCGGTGGAAGCGTTCGCGGGGGACGTTGAGTTTGCCGCGAATGCTGCGCAGCCTAGCCGGCACTTTCTTCTTTAGCTTTTTCTCCAGGTCGTCGTAGGGTACGGCGAAGGGGAAGCCGGCGGGGACGGTTTCGTCTTCGATGATGCGTTTGAAGGCGCGCTCGAACCCCGCGCGGTCGGCGGCAGGCTCAACGCGCCTCGACGGGGCAGGCTCGCCGTTTTCTTCAGCCTTCTCGCGGGCCTTC
>JAKEER010000873.1 GCA_022616615.1 Acidobacteriota bacterium | reverse complement strand
GAGGGCCGGTTTTAGACGGTTCGCGCTTGGTTCCTCAAGCAGATCACCCGCAATCTGAGCTTTGACAAACAGATCATAGGGCATATCGCGGTTGAAGGCCTCGATGACCCAATCCCGATAGCGCCAGGCATTGGAGTAGGACTCAACTCGGGTCCCGCGTGCGTCATCTTCACCATAGCGCGCGACATCCAGCCAATAACGCCCCCAGCGTTCCCCAAAATGAGGCGACGCCAACAAGCGGTCTACAACTCGGGCGAAGGCTTGCGGAGAGGAATCGGATTGGAACTTATCGACCTCTTCCGGAGTTGGAGGCAAACCGATCAAGTCGAACGAGGCGCGCCGGATCAGCGCAGTCTTTTCTGCCAGCTTCACCGGCTGCAGACCCTGCACCTCGAGCTTGTTGAGAATAAAGTAGTCGATCGGAGAACGCGCCCAGCTTGTGTCTTTCACGCTCGGCTGGGAAGGCATCCGAAGAGGCTGAAACGACCAGAAGGCCCGTTGTTCAGGCCTTATCACGTAGCCCGTTGCTTCTGCGGTCGGGGCTGGCTCATTCTTGCCGGGCCAGTGCGCTCCGTCCTGCACCCACTTTTTTATTACGGTGATCTCGGCATCTTCCAGCTTGCCCGGCGGAGGCATTTTTAAACGTTCGTGGGTATAAGTGATCGCCTTGACGAGGAGGCTTCTGTCGGGGTCTCCGGGTACAATAGCTGGACCGGACTTCCCACCCTTTAGCACATGTTCCAGGGAATCGAGCTGGAGTCCGCCCAACTTGGAATCGGTATGGCAGGCCCAACATTTATTCGCGAAGATCGGCTGGACGCGCTTAGTGAAGAATTCTCTGGGGTCAGGTTTCAACTCATCCGTAAACGCGGGCAAGCATAGAAGGATAAGGCTTACCACCCGCACCGATAAGCGCACGAGGTAAGAACCGTAAGAACCACTCCCTACGGTCGTGGCCGCGTACCGGGGGCAGCACTGAACCGCGCGCGTCAGCAAGCGACTGTCAGACTTCATTTTCATAGGGTGTGCATTGCGTCCCGCGCCCGTGATCATTACTGATGATCACCTCTCAGTTTAACCGCCACCGCGAGGCACGTCAATGTTCTGGCCGGCGATACCAACAGGCGACGTAAACTACATTGTCACTTCTTGCCGTGGAATTCCAGCAGGTGACCATCAGGGTCTTCAAAGTCGATGTGTACGTCCGCATTCGCCTCATTCGGGTGGTGGTAGCGAGGCCCCCAAAACTTCACACGGTATTCTTTCAGACGTTCGATAGCGGTCTTGCCTTCCGACAAATCGATGTTCATATTGAAATGAGTCTTGCCACCCAAGTCTGATCCCACAGTTCCCGGTAAGTGAGGATTCGCCCTTTTCCACTGGCCCGGCAGCCAAAGGCCCAGGTAACCGTCTCCGAAGTGAAAGGTCACACCGCCCGCTGCATCAGCAGGTCCATAATGGAACGGCTTCAAACCAAGCACGTCAACATAGAATTTCCGTGATCGCTCCAGGTCTTTTACGACAAGAGCAATCTCTCCAATTTTTTGGATTTTAGGAAGTCCCGATGACTTTTTGGACGCCTTCCCGTAAGGTCTGCCCACATATTCCAAAAGGTGCCCGTCGGGTTCCTCAAAGTCGATATGAATCTGGCCGTCTTTGAAATGGCGTGGCCCCCAAAACTTTACGTTGTGCTTTTTCAGGTTCTCGAGCGCTGCCTCTGCATCCAACGCGTCAATCGACATGTTGAAATGCTTCTTGCCGCCGATGTTCGACTGCTGCCTTCCTTCAAGGTGCGGATTGGCTTTTTCCCACTGGCCTTGCGACCAGATGCTGATATGCCCGGTTTCCATAAGAAACTTTAGCCCACCGGTGGGCATAACCTTATCCTCAGGTAGCCCCAGCACCTCTCTATAAAAGCGGCGAGACCTTTCGAAATCACTCACTGTCAGCGCGATCCCTGTGATCTCCTTAATCTTTGGAGGTCTCGTGGCAGCGCCGGCTACTCTGGAACCACCTGCCGCCGCCAGTAAGGAACTACCTAGGGAGGACATGAATGTTCGGCGATGCATGGATATACTTACCTCAGCAGTCGGATTTTATACTCATCAGAGATGATTAGGAGAGCGCTCTTCTGCCGACAAGCCCCGACAGCGCTTGATAGTGAAACACGATAGCGCTGGCCTCCAGCCTGCGATTGACTTTTGCGACAGGCTGCCAGTCGTCGTTTATAAGCCGAAGCGGGGGCATCGTCCGGCGCGTAGAAACTAGACGGGCGTCTTCCCCGCGGCGGCCAGTACAGCTCGCTTGACGGCGACTCGGGCTAACTGCACCTTGTATGCGTTTCGGCTAAGTGGTGTGGCCTTCGCAACTGCCGCATCGCCAGCCTCGAGCGCGACCTCTTCGATGACTACCTTGTTTGTCAACACTCGTTCCGCCTCGGGAGAACGCCACGGTGTGGGAGCGACATGGCCCAGGGCGATGCTCGCACTTTCTACCGTGTCCCCTTTCATTCTGAGCGATACCGACGCGGCGGCCAAAGGCCAGTCAAGTCCCTGCCGCTTCCGCACCTCATAAGTAGCGCTTCGCGCACCGTTGGCCGGAGGGATAAAAATGTGCGTCAGAATTTCGTTCGCTATCAGCGTCAGCTCTCGTTCGTTCTCCGTAGTGGGAATTCGGTAAAGCTGTTCAACATCCAATTCTCGCTCGCCACTTGTGGATGCAACTTTGACCTTGGCTCGAAGCGCGATCAGCGCAGGCGCCAAGCTTGAAACGTTGACGAAGTACGCGGGCCCTGTGTTGCCGAGGATGGCGTGATATTGGTTTTCGCCGTTCGGCACCATCGGATTGCCTTTGGAATCTCGGCCGAGAAGGCCGAAGCCGTTACGGAAATACCAGCAACGCGGCCGCTGGAGCAAATCGCCACCTACCGTACCCATGGCCCGCATTTGAAGACTCTTTACACCTGCGGCGGCATGATTGATTGCGGGGTACTGAGTGCGCACCGGAATGTTGTCGAATAGCTGATGGAGGGTCACTTTGGCGCCAATCAGAAGACCACCGTCGCGTCGATCAATCCTCGACAGGTCTTTGACATTCTTCAAGCTCACAACCCGCTTGGGCTTGTGAATACCCTGCTTCATAAGGGTGAGAAGGTCAGTGCCCCCAGCCAAAATATCCGTTTCACCCCACGTGGGAGAAAGCAAGCTAAGCGCTTCCTGCAGAGTAAACGGTGCCACATATTCGAAGGCCCGCATTACGCTCTACCTCATTTTTTTGGGGGCCAGAGCCGCGAGCACTTTCTCCGGCGTTAAAGGCAGCGTTGGAACGCGAATCCCAATCGCATTGAACACTGCGTTCGAAATGGCAGGCCCTGGGGAGATAACCGGCGGTTCACCCAAACCGATAACGCCCCTCTCGTCGTACATTCCCGTCATCACATGGACCACCAGTTCACCGATGTCGCCGATTCCACTCAACTGATAAAACTCCATGTCGGCATTCAAGAGTTTGCCGCTCGCTTCATCGTAAATTCGCTCTTCCCATAGCGCCTGAGAAATACCCATGATCAACGCGCCATAGACCTGACTCTCTGCTGCCTTCAGGTTGATAACGAGACCACAGTCCTGGACAGCCACCATCTTATTCAGCGTGATGACTCCTGTTTCCGTGTCGACGGAGACATCAGCCATCTGAACACCGCCCACGCCGCTATCAGCGAGCTTCCCTCCCCCCGGTTCGGGCTGCCGGCCGGTAACGGAAATGCTTCGTGCTCCAAGTTTGTTGCAAGCCTGCCGCCAACTCATTTGCCGGCTGAAGTCCACCTTAACCGCCAGGCGGGCGAAGCGGGATTCGATTTGGGCGTTGGCATCGCCGGTCACGCCCAACGCCGGAGCCACCGCTTCCTTCAGCTTCGCTAATGCGAATTTTGCCGCTCGTCGTGCGGCGGCTGACACCCCCCCCACCGTCGAGCTGCCACCTGAGGCGCCCGATGGCGGGTAAAGCGTATCCCCAATTTTTACCTGCACGCCCGAGACGGGCAGACCCAATGACGAGGCGACCACAATTCCCAGTGCCGTTCGGGTTCCCGTTCCCACATCCTGAGTACCGCACTCGGCAACCACGCTCCCGTCAGGATGAATTGTTACCCGCGCCTCACTATTGTTCGGACCCCCGCCCCAGGTGTGAATTGATACTCCCAAGCCTCGTTTCACTGGACCGGGCGTGGGATCCTCCCCGGCGGGGCGCCATTTGGCTTTCCATGCCATCAGCTCAGCAGCCTTATCCAGTTGAGTCCGGTAGACGTCGGGCCGTGGAGTCAAGCCCACATTCTTTCTGAAGAATTTCAGCGGGTTCATCTTCAGCTTGGCCGCCAGATCGTCATATGCGCACATAGTGAGCATCGCCGCCTGCGGATGGTTCGGCGCTCGGAACGCCCTGGCAGGGCCTGTGTTAG
>JAKEER010000872.1 GCA_022616615.1 Acidobacteriota bacterium | reverse complement strand
GAAGATCTTCGGCGGCAAACCTATTATCCGCGGGATGAGAATTGCTGTGGAACACGTTCTGGGAATGCTCGCGGCTGGGGATACGCCAGAAAAGATCCTGGCGGAATATCCCCTTCTGCAGCCTGAGGACATCCAGGCATGTTTGCTGTTTGCCTACCGATCAATGGCAGGCGAGCAGGTCCATGAGAGAGTTTCCGTCGGAGAAGGCTCATGAAGTTTCTCCTCGATGTGTGCACCTCATCGCGTTCCTTGCGGGAGATGCTGGCCGAGAGCGGACATGACGTCACGCTCGTGTCCGATATCGACCCCCGTGCCTCGGATGAAGTCATCCTGGATTTGGCGTTGCGCCAGGCGAGTGTCCTGATCACCGAGGACAAAGATTTTGGCGAACTGGTTTTCGTTCGACGCATGCGACATCCGGGCATCATCCGCTTTGTCGAGATGAGGGTGGACGACCAGGTTGCCGCCATGCGTGAACTACTTGAGAAATATCTCTCGGCGCTTGAGCAAGGAGCTCTTGTTGTGGTGACCAAGGATCGTGTGCGTATCCGCTTGCCACAGCCCCAGCGTGACGGACTCTTGTAGAGGAAGCTGTCGATGGAACCCTACTGCAATCTCCTTCCCTTTCGACCTTGCCCTTTCGCCTTTCGCCTACCGTAGAGTCCAAGGAGGCTCGAAGAACCATGACACACCTGCAGCGATTGGCATTCTTTGTTCTTTCATTCATGTTGTGTTTCTCATCAAAGCCACTTCACGCGCAGAAAGGCCTGGCAGACGAGGTGAAGCAAGCGGAGCAAAAGTGGATCGCCTCAGTGACAAGCAAGGACCAATCCGCGCTGGAAGGGATCCTCGCAAAGGAACTCGTGTACACCCACTCCACCGGGCTTGTTGAAGACAAAAGCCAGTACCTGCAAGCCCTCACCAGCGGTAACCAGAAGTACGACTCGATCGAGTACGAAGCCCCGGCAATCCAGATTTACGGATCAACTGCCGTGGTTGCGACCAAAGTTGTGATGAAGGGTGCGACCAAGGGGCAGCCTTTCAACAACCAGCTACGGCTTTTACATGTTTGGGTCAAGCAAGGCGGGAAATGGATGTTGGTTGCGCATCAAACGACACGTTTACCTTGAAGGACTCGCGCTCGACAACGAAATCAGACTTATGGCAATAGAGCCCCTGCTATTCCTGCGCGAGGTTGGTCGTCGAGCGTCTCAGCGGCGATGCTTCTCTGCAAGTGTAAGCTACTTTCCACTTACCTAATGTCTTCACGCGGCACGTTGCCTTGAAAGGCTTGCAAGAGGCCTCGCAAATTCGACCCCAACTAGAGTTCCTGTTTCGTTTCCCGTCGACTTTGACCATATCACGCGAGCGTTGTGAATCGGATGTCCATCAAAGGCAATCGTGACCTGGGTGTTGACTGGGAGTGCGTTGGAGGCGACCAGGCAGGCACCTGTCCTGCTCAGGTTCTTGGTTCTGGCGCTCGCTCGAAATTGACTCAGTCCCGACGCAGAGATTTGCACCGCAAGGTCCACTGATTGGCGAGCCCCATCTTGCTGTCTCTGTCTGATGGTCGAATAGTACGCATGGAAGACAGACGCTTCCCAGACAACCAGAGTCCAGAGCAGGAAGCACGCCCGGGCCGCGGCGAGATTCGAATGCTGAGAACCGAACTGCAAGATGGCCAGCCAAAAGACCCATAGCAACAACACACTGATCGCTGTACATGTCAGAACACCGACTTTGTACTGGCGGCTCCTGAAATGTGCCAGGCCTGGAATCATGGCTAGACCTGCGGCGTGATGTCCGTATTTTCGATAGCAGTGTAAGGTAGATTCCATCGCGAATCCTCCAAGACAAGCCGTCTGCGAAATAGGCTTTGTAATAGAGATGTCGGCAAAAGGGGCAACCACCTACACAAGAAAATCCAACATTCTGGGGGAGTGACTTCTGATAAATTTCGCGAGGACACTACGTAAGCCTAGCGTGGAATTCTGCGAAAATGATATGCGTGCTCGATGAAGCGGACCCTGATCAGGCGGGGAAATTTCCTTTGCTCTCTGTAAAGAGCGTGGTTTCAAAAGCAGGAATTGTCAGCGTGGGTGCGATTGGAACGATGAATTGAAACTGATAATTACTGACACTGACCGATATCTTCTCATTGATCGCTGTTCCTGAGAAATCGGTTTGCAAAGGAAGTATCTGAACGCTAACGGTTGCATTCTCCAAGCCTGGTACCAATGGGGCACCAGAGCTAACATCCGGATTACCATAGATAACAATGTTTCTCGCTCTGTTGATGTCGGTGGTGTCAGCGGCATTCGCAACGTTGACAACGGCCCAGCGAGCAGCTTCGCGCGTCGATTGGACAATGGTGTTGTAGGTCCAGAGAGCTCTACTAAACTCAAGAATCCCAAAAAGCAGAAAGAAAAAAATCAGGCAGACGAGAGCCATTTCCACCAACGATTGCCCCTTCTGAGGTCTTGCACGGCTGAGTCGAGACATCGTCATGGCATTATCCCCCTACGTAGGATAGATAACTCTGCCTACAAAGCGCATCTTGACTGTTGGAGACAGCGTAATGGTCGAGGGCATGACCAACCTAAATATCGGAGTGTAAGGGTAAGCCACCCCTACAGAGACATAGTGTTCGGACAACGTGATTGTGCTAGGAGTAAGTGATACGTGACCCGTTGCAAGACCTGGCAGTTTGGTTGGGCCAGTTCCGTCTATGTTTCCGTAGACAACGATTCGTTGCACGTTGGTTGTAGTGGCAGTTGAAATCACCCCGGCTGAAGTAATACCGGCGGCAGACGCGAAACGTGCACCATCCCTTACAGCTTTTGTCAGGATGTTGTAAGTATAATAGGCTCGCCCGAACTCAATTACGCCTGCACAACAGAGCAAGAGGAACGGTAAGACGAGAGCAAACTCCACAAGCTCTGCTCCCTTTTCATTCTTTTTAGTCATTGCCTTAGCCTCAACTGAAACTGAAGTGATCAGCGGAATAAGACTATGCGAGTGATACTAGGCCCCCCCGTTCCCGACGGTCGGCCCGTCTCGTCACACCTTCCAACATATTGCAGACAAATGTTAGAAGACGGGGGAGTCGCACTAGGAGGAAACGGCATGTAAAAGCAACCCATTCCTACAACGTTGTAGGTGTCCCCCTCGCCTACGGGTATATTGCCATCATTGATCCCTACAGGAATGACTCTTCGCCACAGGCCGCAATCTGTGGGCGGTGGGTCCTGGTTCTCTAATGCGAGACTCGCATTTTTGTAATCATCCCACGGATATGCTGGCTCGTTATTCCCCGCTCCGTTCTGGACGCAGTCTTGAGCAAAGCGAGCCTGTAATCCGTTCTGAATGTTTATGCCCATGTTACCCGGGCTGTTATCCAAGTCAGTGCCCAGTTCCACACAATTTCCATTCGATCCGTTGATGATGGTGTCTCGGTAGCAAGGGACGGAATTGCCGCAGCCTTGTGGATCTGCAAGGCCAAAATTTCCAGTTTGCCCGGTAACACCTCGGTCAGCACAGATGTCATTATTAGCGTTCGGATTGTTGTTAGGGGGATTGCCGGGCTTTCTCAGTGAATAGAACTGACCTACGACAAACCCAAAATTTCCAGTGGGATCAGCTACTTCACCTGCTTGCGGGGGATAGGATATGTCTCGGCGTGAGGGTGAAAACGGTCCGAGCCCACTGCAAACTTTCGTTTGGGGCAGCTGGCCAGCCACAGCCTCCGCATTAACATTTACAAAGCTTGGGATGCCGGGAATCAACTTGGCAAAGACAACTTCAGATTGCTGCGGTGGAATCAAGACCCGCACGTAAAGAATCGTTGAAGCGACTGCCTGAGCGGCAGTCTTGTTCATGTAGGTTCCGTTCAACGTTGTGGAAAACGATACGTCACTTTCGGTCAAGGGAACGGTTGTCGTGTTGAATTCCTTCCTGTTGGATAACCGGTTCAGCGAATCTCTTGCTCTGTCGACCGCTTCCTGAATTCCGTCAGAGGTTCCATTGAGGGCGCTGGCGCCTGCCAAAGCGCACGCGTCTCCCATACTTTGTAGCTGAGATTTATTATTGTACGCGTGAGCCAAGTCAATGGCTAGACCCATGAATCCCAATAGCACAACCAAGCAGGCTGCCACGATGAAGAGGATCGCACCTTTCTCAGACCGAAGCTTTGCGTCTGTCGCGCTGATCTTGGTCAATGAACTCATTGTTGACACTCCTTAATCCGGAACTCACTTTAGTGAAGCGACTATCCTAAGAGACTACCCAACCGAATGTCAAAACCTAGGTCTACTTAATCGCGAAGTCACTAAAGGCACTTTTCTAGCCAATGGTCAATTCAGAGCAGAGAAGGACAATCGTCTCGAATGAGTTCGCGTTAGCAATGAGATACCGAAGGTCGAGTTTTTTAGGATAGAGCTGGGTCTCTAGACTTCGGTTCAGAGTGTGAAGAAGAATTCCAACTATGTGGAGGATTCTTCCCTTTGGCGTCAAAAGTGACCTGAAAATGACTGTTGGAAGCCTAGAATGGAGGATCAAAGGGGAGAGTTGAGTCCGTTAATCTGGCTCAACCAACAGCGGTGCGGTGGGCGTGGATTTGAACTGTGCTCCCGTGGGTTCCCTGTGAGGAAAGGTAAGATCGATCTCAGGCAAGGAATCAGTTCTCCATCATGGCAGAGTTTCGAATGTAGATGGTTCCGCTAAAAGTAGAAGTAGGTCGCAATAGTTGGATGACTCGGTTAAACATCGGGAAGGAGTAGGGGTAACTGAGTTCGACTTTCGAGACTAGATAGTAATTTCCGCCCGCAACGACTGTGCCGCTGGCATCCCGCTGCGGAATGGGCTCTCCCTGATTTATGACCATGTAGGCGCCGTTTGGATAGCTGCCGTAAACATAGTTTGTTGAAGTGGTGGGATTCTTGGTACCTGTTCCCGTGTAGTAGGAAGTTTGCAGCCCGAGGCTATTCATGTAGCTGACAACTCGGTTACGGATGTTGTCCGCTGAAGTCAGCGTGATTTGATTGCTGTCTTGCATGGCTGCCTGGCGAGAACCTTCCCGGCAGGCGTTTGTCAAATTGTGGTAAATGTTGAAGCCGCGGCCGAATTCGACGATACCCATCACGAAAACCAGAAAGAAGGGAAACACAAAAGCAAATTCCAAGTAGGCCGCACCCTTTTGGGGCTTCCTGTCATTGGTCAGCGAATCGACGGATGATCTCTTCATTTTAGTCTCCTTCCGAAAATGATAACGAAGGTGGGAGCCGAAATCTCGCTCACGACTCGTTCCTCATCAGCACGGTGGTTGAGAGATTCACACCCCCGTAAAAGAGGAATGAAAAAGGATAGCTGATCGAGACGCGTGTGCCGCACGCACAGCCGCTTCCTGCCGAGCAGGGAGTGCAACTGGGATCGACGTTCTGATTGTTCAGCTGAATATTGACGGTCGCGGAAGCAGGGTTCAAGTTGGCGCTCTGCATGTAGTTGTTGATCGCGCCCCTCACTTCAGAATTGCTCGGATAGTTGATGGTTCCCCCGCGTGCGGGTGCCACCGCGAATCTTGCGCCCTCGCGGGCCGCATTGGTGATGTTCTGGTAGATGTTGTAGGCACGGCCAAATTCGAAAACCCCGACCATCAAGACCACGAACAGCAAAATCACAAACGCCATCTCAATCAACTCGGCGCCCTTTTCGTTGTGTCTGAACTGTCTGCGCATAACCTTTGCCCTCCACTCCTGCTGCAATTTCCTTGACTGTATTGCCCTGTGTCTAAGTGCCAGTGTTTCGTACCAAGCGGAGGGGAAGCGGGCTGCCAATCGCTCCGGTGATGGTCCCGGATGGCGGCGGTGGCGATCCAGCTCCTCCACCGGAAGAGCAGCGGGTCACGTTAATGATGGTCGTGTACACGGTGTTCTGCGGATTTCCTACGTAGTGAATAAATACCTGCATAAAACCAACGATCAAAACCTGGGTTTGGCCGCTCGTCAGAGGCGTAGCAGCATCAAACATCGGCACGATAATCAGTGATTCGCTGTCGGTGACATAGGTGATGCTGGGATTTTGGGACAGTGGATTGCTGTTCCCAGGTTGAATCTGAAGCGGACCGGTCGGATTGGATGGCGTGGGTGAGATCAGAGCGTCTTGACCGCTACTGCTGTTGCCATTTTGACCGATTAAGCACTCAACTCCCTGTCCCGTCGGGCCCACCTTGTTGCCGTTCTCAGTATCGAAGTCCAGTAGCACGCCACAAAAGATGGGATTTCGATTGCAGCAGGAAATATTTTGACGGTAAAGATCGGCACCATTTGCTGCTGCTGCTGGGTCGCCGCAGGAAGGGCAGAGTGGCGCAGTCGAACCTGTAGGTAAATTCGCAATCAGATACTGGCCAGGTGCCGTCGATAGGGCCGAGTCGCCCTGTTTGATGTTGAAGTATTTCCCGCGATCGGTCTCGTCAATTGTCTCTAGCCCACTTCCGAAATCGTATTGGTCTGGCAGCAGCCAAGGCTTGATGCACTTCGAGCCGAAGGGAGGGCCGCCCACCGTGGGCCGGTAGACTTCAGCTGTGGCGATGGCGGCAACGTCCACCGAATTGATCCCGAGGATTTTTCCGAAGAAGGTCTCCACCGGATTCAGGTTCGCCGCGGTTCTCGTGACCGTGACCTGCACGGTCCGCTCTGTGGTGTTCACCACAACATTGGCATTCTGCAGTCGATTGTCGTTACTGTTGCGTGGCACGTAGTTTGCGCGTGCAGCAGAAACGGCTGCAGTTCGTGCTGTGGCAACTGGATCCGTGGGTGTATAGAAGAATGCCTCTTTGGCCCCTGCAAGAGCCGCAGCGTCCGCGATCTTCTGACAGTCGGCCCGGGCGGTGTAGAGCATTCCCATGTCGATGGCCAGGGCCATAAACCCAAGCAGCGCAACCAAACCCGCAGCCGTCATGAATAGAACGATTCCCTTTTGAGAGCGGAATCCGTGGAGTTCAGGTGAATGTGGGTTCCTTGAATCTCGATTTCGCATGGTGTTTCTCCTACAGGGCTAGATTGAAGAAGGTAATTCGCATTGAGGGCGATCTGCGAATCAAACGTTGTTTGTGGATCTCTTCGGCGGCTGTCAAAGAGTTCTTTAGCGCGGCGGAAAAAATATTCACGAACGAAACGCGATACAAAGACTCGAGTCGACAGGCAAGCGACACCTAAGAATGGAAGCCGTTACAACTAAGTGGCTGTCTCGTTGTGAGTAGCCGTTGCCTGCACTCATCCGCGCCACTAGGCCAGCTCACCAGTCTTCCGACGACAGATTTTTTTGTGGGGAACGCGACGACCCGCCCACCACGAATGCCAATGCCTATTCCGCACGGCTTCAATAAAAAAGCTAGAAGCTCAGGGAAAGGTGTTTAGGCGCTTAGGGAGAACACTTGGAAAAATTGTTTTTCATGTTCACGCGGCGATAGCGAGCAAAAGTAGGGTGCGTCGTGCCTTTTCGACGCACCGGCCACGTCCGAGGTCGGTGGTGCGTTCAAGCAAACGGAACGCACCCTACAATGCTGCCCGAAGGGCCACTCGTTCGGGGCAAAGTCCCCGAACGAGCCTAGCCCGCTGGTCTGCTCTATTGGAGGATGGAGTTGGGGTTACAGTTGCAAGGCTGTCAACAACTTCTCGCGCTTGCTCGGATCAAGGGAAACGAACGGCGGCAAATCGAAGGACTACTGCTGCAATTGCGAAGGCCTAATGTTACTCGTTTTGGATGAACGTGGAGTTTTTGAGGAAGATCGAATTACTTGGAGTTGAGTTGGGCACTACAAGGCGCACCACAGGACCAAAGAAGACGAAGCTGTAAGGGTATCTGATTTCAATCTGCGAACCGGTAAGGACGTTTCCGGGACTGCCCACCTTGGGAAAAGTCTTGGCTTGATCGATTCGCAGGTAGGCGCCGTTTGGGTAATCTCCGTATTCCCAGGCGGTTGTCCCCGAAATACTCGTGGCAGTTCCTTGATAGAGCGAAGGGTCCAAACCCAACGAGGAAATGTAGTTCGTCATCCGATTTCTAAGCATGTCGGGCGCGTTGGTCGGCTGGTTGTAATACTGCTTTGATGACAATCGAGCTCCCTCTCGCGTCGCATTCGTGATGTTCTGGTAGATCTTATACCCTCGACCAAACTCTGAGATTCCAACCATGAAGAGAAGCAAGAACGGAAAGACAAAGGAAAACTCAATCAGTCCTGCACCTCTTTCTGAGCTGCTTTCCAGGCGTCTGGAGAAGATTCTCGACTTTACTTGGTTCACTCTCATAGTTCATTCCTCATGACGACAGAGGTGTTAATGTCAATGCTTCCAAATCCGAATATGGAAAATGGGTAGCTCAGAGACACGCCCGTCCCACAAGGGGAGCCACTCACAGCAGGGTTGCAAGGCGCCACGCCGCCCAAGCTCTGATTCGGAAGTATTTGAAGTCTTGTTGTACCTGGATCTGCCAGATTGGCACTATTCAGGTAGTTGACAACAACAGTTCGAACCTCGCTTGTCGTGGGATACGTTACTCCCCCACCTCTTTCAGGGGCCACGGCAAATCGCGCGCCTTCTCTCGCAGCGTTGGTGATGTTCTGGTAGATGTTATAGGCTCGGCCAAATTGAAAGACTCCCATCACCAGGATCATAAACATCAAGATCACGGCACTCGTTTCAACCAGCTCTGATCCTTTCTCGCTGGCAAAACGAGCCTTGATTCGCATCCAAGCAAATTGGACTGGCAGCATCATTAAGTCACCCACCTTTCGTGGATTAGGTACTCTCGAAGGCAGCCGAAAGGCCCAACTCAGTCTCTGACTAGCCGCAAAGGAACCGGGTTTCCAACGGCGATCGTCCCGCTGCTGGGTGTGCCACCCGGTGGAATCGCACAGGTAATGACCAAGATGATGCTGGCATCGACCGTACCTTGGGGATTATGGACATTCTTTATGAATACTTGCAGCATCTTGCTCACCAGCACACTGGGATAGCTTCCTTGCCCGGGGCTGATGGGGTTGGTTGCAGGGTCATAGACAGGCACCGCCTGAAGCGACTCGCTGCTGGTGCCGAAGCCCCCACCACCGCCAGGGTGATTGCTCCCGTACTGAATTTGCAGCGGATTCACGCTGACCAAAGTATCTTGGCCGCCGGAATTGCCTGGACCCTGGTGTATCAGGCAAATACTACCTTGAAGCGTAGGGCCCACCATGTTTCCTGTCTGGAGGTTCAAGCGGGTTTCTCCACAAATGACGGTATTTCCATTGCAGCACCCGATGTTTGACCGATAGAGATCTGCTCCTGTCGTGGTTGAGGCGGGGCTTTCACAAGACGGGCAATTGGGTGTAATGCCGTTGTACTGCAAGTCCAGAGGATAGAATTGGCCCGGCTCGACTGCATCCGTCTGTGGGTCCCCGCCCTTAATTGTGATGTCCGTGCCAATATCTGCTGGGGAGTAAGGCTGGCCGGTGTTGGGATTAATATCGGGCAACAACCAGGGTTTGATGCACTGAGTCCCATAACGGGGACCCGTCGGGCCACCTGTAGGTATGTAAGCTTCGGCAGTTGCTGTGGCCGTAACACTGGCGGCAGGAATTCCAACGATCGGAGCGAAAAACGTTCTGACGGGGTTTCCGTTCGCGGCGGTACGGCGAATCGTGACCTTGACTGTGTGCTCTGTCGCGTTGTCCACGACCAGAATGTCTGCATCGCGAAGCCTGATGTCGGCTGCTGACTCCGGTGTGTAGTTGGCGCTGGCCGCCGACTTTGCCCCCTGCTTCGCTGCCGCCACCTTATCGGTATTAGGCACGACGAAAGCTTCGCGGGCCCCAGCCAAGGCAGCCGCGTCTGCAATGTTCTGGCTGTCGTTTCTTACTCTGTAGAGCATCCCCATATCGACTGCCAGAGCGACAAAACCGAGAAAGCAAAACATACCGGCACCGGCCATGATCAATGTGATGCCCCGGTTTGAACGAAATCCTGTTCCCTGACTCGGCCCGTTAACGGTCTCGGTTCTGGTTCTGTCACTCATTTTTTGGGGCATGAACGATCTCCTTGCTTCCGGATTGCCTATCGCACTCATCCGTTTGCCATACCAGTCAGAAAACTCTCTTTGAAAGGTGTTAGCAGCTCCAAACCAACCAAATGATGGAGATGGTCGCCAGTCTCTTTCTGCCAGACAACGCGACCACGGCTCTGAAGCTTTCCTTCAAATTGCAGGTCAAGCTCGGTACCAATCGCGACCTTCTTAGACAGAAGCAGGCAAGTGCCGAAATTGCTCAAATTCCTGGTTACAACCAGCTCTTCGAACTTTTCATCTTCAAGATCGCATCCACTCACAAGAGTCGAGATCTGGACATCGATGCGTTTGGCGTCTCGCCGCCGGTTCTCAATCGCGAAATGGTAAGAATCAAATAGTGCGACTTCCCAAACGATCAGCAAACCGAGCATAAGCAGTGCCCTGGCTCTACCTGTTTCCACCCCCATTTCAATCTGAACCTTCGCTAGGTAGAGAACCGAGAAGGTGGCCAAAGCGAAAAGGCTTTGAAACACGGCCCCTTTCAAATACTGTTTATTGTGAAACTGACCGCAGCCAGGCACGAAGCTCTTCAGTGCCGCGGTGTCGCCATACCTGACATAACAACCACGAAATTGAATCACTACGCACCTCGGGATCTGCTTGGCACTCGGGCTCAGTAGCCCCGTTGGAGTTTGCAGAATCGACTCGCGACTGGCAATGCAAGCCTCCAACCACGAAGCGGCCGCCGTTTTGCAAGGAGCAGAATTTGGCCGCAAACTTAGCCGAATCACGAAGTCCCGAAACGGTTGTGACTTCGGAAAAGGATAGGCGCATCCAGGAAGAGCCAAGAAATCGATCCTTAACCTGTGCAGGTTTGAACTTTTCGCGACGGTTTTGAACGCATAAGGGTTCTTCCAGCCGTCTGAGGCGTCTTCGCATCGACGGCCTTGTCGGGCATAACCATCGGGTTGGTTATGGTCTTGTGTTGATGAAAGGTCCTGCCTTGTTTGGCCCAGCAAAACAAGGCATCTACCTCAAAGCAAATGGTTCGCCAAGGAAAGGATTGTTCCTCTAGAAATGGGCTCGGCAACTGTCAGCGAATCATGAATTTGTATGTTCTAATGGCGGAGGTGGGAGCGAGCGATGAAGAGACTGAGCAGTAATTGCTACGGCCAGCCCTGAACTTCCAAAAACAGTTTTGGACATGTACGGAATTTGACGACTCCTTCAGAGGATTCAAATTGTTAGAAGGGAAATATCACTTTTGAGCAAGAATCTGGATGGATCGCGATGACTAGGTGTCCTCGTTGGTGAGGTGTATTCTGTCCGCAATGCAAGCGGGCAGAATCGACTTGCCTGAAAGTATGTGACTCGCAAGAAAGGATTTCGTGGTTTACGAATTAACCCCGAAAAATGGGCCTGCACTGCAGGAGGGCAGTTGGCACGTTTCTTGCTCTATTCAATAATGGAGCAATAACGTCACCGGGACAGCTTTGGGAGAATGCAGATGACCGGCAAAATGTTGAAGAGCTTGTGGACTCACCTCCTGATCGCGTTCAGTGACAACTACACGGTCGAGGGGTTTGAAAAAACCAACAAGAAGTTTGAGCTGCCTGCGAACCTCATCGAGTTGGATTCGGCACGTAAACGGCAACTCACGATTTGCAACCTGTTCGCGAATCAAAATCTATCGATCTTTGAGATTGTAAAGGTTCTCGACAGCAGCTTGCACCAGGTGGTTCCTGCCCTGATTGACCAAGGGCTTATTAAGGAACGGCGCAAGAACCGTGGCCAACGCGCATCAGAAGGTTCAAAGGCAAGCCACAGCGCTACACTCTCGATTTTGCCCCAAGAGACAAGGGCAAACGAGAACGCTGCTGAGCCGGGACAGCGGAGCAATGCTGCAAAGGCTCGCTCTTCAGAAGAGCTGAGTGATACCTCACCCAGCTTCGTCAGCCTGTCGCACCGCGGTAATCGGATGGCATCTTAGCTATGATGGTGTTGGTGAGGGAATCAAAGCGTCCTTGGTCATGAATTGGCCCAAGGGGCTTGATAGTCAGTTGTGGCCGGTAAACTCGAAGTTTAAGTTGTAAACCTGATTGGGCAGATCAACTGGCACCGTGTACTTTACGGTGATGTAGACCTTCTCTTCTTCCTGTCTCACTTTGATGTCTTCCCGCTTGAGCTGAATTCCCAGCTCCTTAGCTTTTGCTATGACTTCCTCCTGAATCGTTTGCTTCTCCGAACCTCTGGTTCCGGCGGCTCGGTAGACTGCGATCTCGTTGAGCGCGTCCTTCAATTCGAAGTGACTCATGTAGTGCGGCACAAATTTATAGCCGAGGTAGCCGAGCGCCACAACGATTAGGAGACTGAACAAGCAACCCAAGTTGCCTTTGCCTCCCGACGATCTAAGTATTTTAGGTGCTAGGTTGGTCATTGGCGAGAGGGGTTGCGTTGTCTGTGGTTTGGAAGCAGGGTTACTAATTTTGAAGAACCTCATTTGCTTTCGCAATCACCTGGTCAAGCGGAATATCCTCTGATTTTCTCGATGCTCGCTCGACCCATTCCACTTTCCCTTCCTTGAATTTCTTGCTTCCAAAATTAATCCGATAGGGAATGCCGATGAGATCGGCGTCCTTGAACTTGACTCCAGGCCGCTCATCTCGATCATCGAACAACACGTCTATTCCGCGAGCCTGCAAGTCTTCATAGACTCGTTCGGCTGCCTTCACCAAGCTGTCCTCTTTGCCGCTAAGAACCGAGATCACGCACCGAAATGGCGCAATCGACAGCGGCCAGCAAATACCATCCGCGTCGTGCGAACCTTCAATGGCTGCCGCCAGGATTCGCTCGAGACCGATGCCGTAACTACCCATGACAATGGGCACAGGCTTCCCCTCGGAGGTGAGAACATTGGCGCCCAGGCTTTCTGAATACTTCGTTCCCAACTTGAAGATGTGGCCCACTTCCAACGCTTTGCTGATTGAGAGTGGCTTTCCACATTGCACGCAAGGCTCTCCCGCCTGGATCAAGCGCAGATCGAAATACTCCGCCTGATAGTCGCGCCCCGGTGTGACTCCTGACAAATGGTAATCATCGCGATTGGCGCCACAGGTTAGACTGCTCCGGCCTTGCAATGCGGGGTCGGAAAGAATGCGAAGCTTGGAAACGCCCACCGGGCCGAGGGATCCGGCAGACGCTCCCAGAGCGGCTTCAATCTCAACTGGATGCGCCGGGCGAACCTCAGACCCCAGGGCAGACTGGAGTTTCGTTTCGTTCAACTGATGATCGCCTCGCACAAGGACCAGGACCGGCCCCTGCGCAGCGACATAAACAAGCGTCTTGATCTGCTGCCACGCATGAATCTTCAGGAACTGAGACACTTCTTCGATGGTTTTCTGTCCCGGCGTGGAAACCAACTCGGGCTTCTCTGGGCCACGCTCATCTGTGATTGGAGCCAATCGGGAAGTGGCTTTCTCGAGATTTGCAGCGTACCCACACTCACAGTGGCCGATCTGATCTTCGCCCGCATCCGTCACAACCATGAATTCGTGAGACTGTCTGCCTCCCATCATGCCGCTGTCGGCTTCCACAACCAAGTACTTCAGCCCGCAGCGGTCATAGATGCGGCAATACAGTTCGTAGTGCTTCCGATAGCTGACATCGAGGCCGTCCCAATCGATGTCGAAGGAATAGGAATCCTTCATCGTGAACTGGCGAACCCGCAGCAACCCCGACTTGGGACGGGGTTCGTCACGAAACTTTGTTTGAATCTGGTACCAAGTCTGGGGCAAATCGCGATAGGAACGAATCTCGCTCCGGGCGATTGCCGTAAAAACCTCCTCATGCGTCATCCCGAGGCACATATCTCGACTCGCGCGATCCTTGAGACGAAACATGTTCTGCCCCATCGCTTCCCAGCGTCCGCTTTCCTGCCAAATTTCGGCGGGGTGAAGAGCTGGGAGATAAAACTCCTGGGCGCCCATACGGTCCAGCTCTTCACGGATGATCTGCGTGATCTTGTTCATGACGCGCTGGCCAAGGGGCAAATAAGAGTAGATGCCGGCCGCTAGCTGACGAATGTAGCCGCCCCTCAACAGCAGAATATGGCTCGGGACTTCTGCGTCGGCGGGCGCTTCCCGCAAGGTTGGGATGAACATCTGGCTCCAGCGCATGAAGCCTCCAGGAGTTACAAAAGATCCGCATCAGGCAGCGATTGAACGTCAAGGCAAGCCGACCAGAGGGTGTCAGACGACGTGATCGAGCGCTAACGTAGTGTATCTCGCTTCGAAGCGTCAAGAAAATTTTCAGTCACAGACTTCTCTAAAACCCAATAGGGACGCGGCACTACAGCCACAAAGGCACGGCGCAGAGATTGTCAGAAGGCCGGTTCTCTAGTAAGATGGCGCAGTTTCGACGTACTCCACACGAAACCGTCCGGTGTACGTCTGGCCTTCCTTTCAAGATCCTACGGGACCGGTCAGCCGACGAAGCAATCCAGACAGATAAGGGGCATTCAAATCCATGCTAACGACAGCGAATACGGCCAGAACCCAAGCCTTGCGGAGTATCGACCCGGTTGTGTTTGATGCAGTTCGCCGCGAGACTCGACGACAAGCCGAACAGTTAGAGCTCATTGCCTCGGAAAATTTTGTGAGCGAAGCGGTGTTAGAGGCGATGGGTAGTGTGTTTACGAACAAGTATGCCGAGGGGTATCCCGGTAAGCGCTACTACGGTGGATGTGAGTACGCCGACGTGGTCGAGAACCTGGCCATCCAGCGAGCCAGAGCACTTTTCTCTGCCGATCACGTGAATGTCCAGCCCCATTCGGGAACCCAGGCCAATGTCGCTGTTTACATGACCGTGCTGTCCCCCGGCGACACGATTCTGGGAATGAATCTCTCGCACGGTGGTCACTTGACTCATGGCCACCCTCTTAACTTCTCCGGCAAGATGTACAGGGTCGTGCCTTATGGGGTCCGCAAAGAGGATGAGACTCTCGACTATGACGAACTGGACCGGTTAGCTCACGAACACAAACCCAAGCTGATTATCGTCGGCGCCAGCGCATATCCCCGTGTCATCGATTTTGAACGAATCGGCAAGACGGCTCGCAGTGCGGGATGTTTGCTGATGGCCGACATGGCGCATATCGCCGGACTGGTTGCTGCAGGGCTGCACCCGAGTCCCGTACCGCATTGTGACTTCGTCACGACCACAACCCATAAAACGTTGCGCGGGCCTCGCGGTGGCATGATTTTCTGTAAGGAGAATTTTGCGAAGGATTTAGATCGAACCGTCTTTCCAGGGACCCAAGGTGGACCGCTGGTCCATATCATCGCGGCAAAAGCAGTTTGTTTCCTGGAGGCTCAACAACCTGAGTACAAGTCCTACATGCAGCAGGTTGTTAAGAACGCACTGTCCTTGGCTGAGACCATAAAGACTAGGGGCTATCGCATCGTTTCTGGGGGAACCGACAATCATTTGCTGCTTGTGGATGTTTTTTCGAGAGGCATTACAGGCAAGCAGGCAGAAAAGGCCCTTGAGATTGCCGGCATGACTGTCAACAAGAACACCATTCCTTATGATGTCAATACTCCAATGGTGACCAGCGGCATCCGCCTGGGGACGCCGGCCTTGACCAGCCGAGGAATGCAAGAGGTCGAAATGAAAACAATTGGTGGCTACATTTGTGACGTTCTCGACGCCATCCAGGACGAAGGCGTGCAAACCGGAGTCAAAGCTAGGATCGCTGAGCTGACCAAGCAGTTCCCTTTGTATCAGGCCAGAACATCCTAGTTTTCGGGTGTAAGGTTGATGGCGCTCCGTCGGACTTGATGAAGTGGAAACAGTTCGCCACCATGTGGCCAGTCCTACCTATTTCAGGACATTTTGACGGAAGAGTGGAAACGGCTTATCAAGCGTTCAGAGTTCCATTATAGTATTGATTATAATATTCTTATAGTTTAGTGAACAGGTTTGAGATTTGATCCTTGGGTTCTCAATTCGAGTTGCTTTGGCCTCGAAGAAATTTTTTTCAACAGCTCAAGTTTCAGCTGCCCAGGTGCTTAGGTTAGGCCAACTTTTCGTGGTCAGCTGATATCTATTCTTTGGAGCAGGAACTGCTAAAATAGAGGGTGAAACGAGGCGGTCAGCACAGTCACCGTCTTGGGATAGAAGAGAGGATCCGAACCTTTACAGAGAATCGAGAAGACAAAGGTTTGGGTAATGAGGAAGACAAGGACAATAACCATGACTAGAAAATTCTGGCTGAAACTTGGTAAAGCACCACAGCTTCACGTCAGGCGGGCTCTGGATAATCGCATTGTATTTTGTGCAAACTGCGAGGCCAATCGCACCTTGGGCGTTTCATCGTCAGGAAATTTGTCTTGTTCAAGCTGTGGCTCAGAGAATTGGATGTACCTGTCGGCTCCGATTATTGCTAACTTCAAGGAATACGATGAGCGGAAAGTTCAGGAACGCATTGCCGTGGACAGATACATGGACAAGCTTGAGCGTGAGGTATTCTTCACGCCGAATGGAGCATTAGTCTAAGTCAGCATTCTCAGACAACAGTTCTGGCCTGTAATCGCTCTCCTCCCCGAGGCAACCGGAAGAGAACCGCCCTTGATCGACGTTGGTTCTCTTCCGGTTTTGTTTTGGCTCATCCTTCGTCGGTTTCATCGCTCCTCTCCTGCCAGTAGCGTGAGAATTCCGGCAGAAAAGTCAGCGACTCAAACGAGCCCATCCGATCCAAGTATACCTTTCCGAGCAGGTGATCGTGTTCATGCTGAATAACTCTGGCTTGGAATCCTGCGGCACGGAACTCGATCTGCTGGCCGTCCGCTCCAAGGGCTCGGACTTGCACCTCGCGATATCGCGGCACTCGGCCGCGGAGATCGGGAATACTGAGGCAACCCTCCCAGTCTTCCTCCAACTCATCGGACACCACACTTAAGGCAGGATTGACCAAGACTTGAAGCTGGGTAGGTGGTCTTGTACCCGATCCAGCGTCCTCCATTCCCTCAATGACGGTGATCTGAAGTGACTCGTGCACCTGTGGAGCTGCCAACCCGACTCCACCGTACTCGCGCATGGTTGCGACCATATCTTTAATGAGGCGCTGAATCTCATGACTTCTGATCGTCGCGGCCGGAACGGGCTTTGCAATCTGTCTAAGGATTGGATTTCCCAGCTTGGCAACTTTGAGTATGGACATTGCGATGCGAAAGAGGAGCTCTACCCAATTGTGAACCTGGCCCCAAGCGCTGGCTGAGCAACCAGCCTCAAACCGATGCTAGCCTGGGGCTGGTCCTGGATCATCTTTAATCTGCACTGGTTCAAAGCAGCGACGGCAGCGAGCCTCATAGGTACCGGTGGCTCCAACGAGGACTCGATCCGAACTGTCTACCAACCTCTGCGTGTAGTTTGCCGGATTGCCGCATTTCATGCAGATGGCGAGAGTCTTTTCAATGTATTCAGCGATCGCCATCAATTGGGGCATTGGCTCAAAAGGCTTGCCGAGGTAGTCCTTGTCCAAGCCTGCGACAACCACCCGCTTTCCCAAATCTGCCAGTTGATTGCAGACTTGCACCAGCTTGGCGTCAAAGAACTGCGCCTCGTCGACACCGATGACCTCGGCCCGCCAGTCTATTTTCTGCAGAATCTCATCTGCCGAACTGACGGCTTCTGATTTTAGGCGCATCTCGCTGTGAGAAACCAAGTGATCCTGACTGTAGCGTTCGTCGATCTTAGGCTTGAAAATCTGGACGCGTTGCCGCGCGATCTGGGCGCGCCGCAGCCGTCGAATCAGCTCTTCGGTCTTGCCGCTGAACATGCTGCCACAAATGACTTCAATCCAGCCCACAGTGCCTTGTCGCATGGGTTGGTAACGTTAGTGAATTCCTCCGTAACTGTCAAACCGACCCGCGAGAAAAACTTGAACCACACCCGCTTTCTGGACCCAGCCGGCCGGGTAGAAAAGCATAGACAAACCGCAACGCTTGGATACAATGAAAGCCCCACTAAGTGCATCCAGTTGCCGTCGAGTTTGGTTAGCCAGGAGTCGTTATGCCGTTAAATAAGAAAGTGGACCGTCGCACAGCAATCAAAGGGGTCGCCGTTGGCATGGGTGCCGTCTCCAGTTTGCCGATTCTGAACAATCTGGCCTCGGCTCAAGTTCATCAACATCATGCGGTTGCTCCCAAGGTTGCAGAGACCGTTGCGAAGGCGCCGGCTTTCTTTAACAAGCAGCAATACGCTACGATTACCGAACTTGCCTCGCTGATTATTCCGACTGACGAGACGCCTGGTGCTCGCGAAGCCAAGGTGAATGAGTACATTGACCTCATCGTGGGCGAGTCGCCGTTCGAGGTGCAAAAGATATTTCTGGATGGATTGGCTTGGCTGGACAAGACAAGCAAGGATCGCCACAAGAAGAACTTCGTAAATCTTTCGAACGCTCAACAAGTGGGCCTCCTAACCGAAATCAGCAAGATCAAGAACCCTGCTTCGAATGAAGCCACCCAGGCAAAGTTCTTCAAAGCCATCAAGGACATGACGATTGATGGTTTTTACACTTCGAAAATAGGAATCGAAGAATTGGGCTACGTGGGTAATACCGTCCTTGACGAATTTCCTGGCTGCACCCACCCGGAACATCAGGCGTGATTGGTTGAACTTGATGGTC
This sequence comes from Acidobacteriota bacterium, assembly GCA_022616615.1. Classification (GTDB taxonomy): domain Bacteria; phylum Acidobacteriota; class Terriglobia; order Versatilivoradales; family Versatilivoraceae; genus VFZK01. Next base: position 3,239 of record JAKEER010000872.1, on the reverse strand, counting down.
AGGCCTCCCCGGGCGCGGTGACCCAAAAGGCCTTCGAGAACCTACGGACAAATCATTGATTCCCGGACCTGTCTATCGAGCCTTCATGCTCGTCAGCCTCTGCTTGATCTCGGTTGTCAGCTCACTGTTAGGCCAGACACCTACCGAGCCGCGCTTCTTCTCAAAGAAGCTGTATCCGGCGCTTCAAAAAGCGGGTTGTAACGGTTGCCACACTGCCGATGGAGTCGCTTCGGCTACTCGCCTGCATTTCCCGACAGAATCAGCCTCTGTTGAGGATATTGAAGCCTTCGGCAGGCGGTTGGTTTCACTGGTAGATCAAAAGAATCCCGAACAGTCACTGTTGGTCACCAAGCCGACCAATCGGTTGGAACACACCGGCGGCCAGCGTATCCTCCCGGGCAGCCAGGAAGAGAAGCTCTTGCAACTTTGGGTAATGCACCTGGCTGCGGACTCGACCGACTCCTCGTCTTCGATTTCCGGTGTGACCGAACCGGAAGCTCAGCCTGTGTTCATGAGCCGCCTCACGCACAGCCAATACAACAACACGGTGCGTGACTTGTTGGGAGACGAAACCCGGCCAGCAGATCAATTTCCGCAGGAAGATTATGTTCGTGGGTTCAAGAATCAATCGGAAGTCCAGAGTATCCCAGTACTTCTTGCTGAGGCATACAGTGCTGCGGCAGAAAAACTGGCTCGCAATGCCTTTCGCACCGGCGAATGGAAGAAAATCGTTCCCTGTCAGCCGACTTCTTCTGTGCATCCGGCGTGCCGCAACCAGTTCGTCAGCCATTTCGGACGACATGCATTCCGACGACCACTGACGCCGGGCGAATCGCAGCGATACAACACATTGTTCATCCGCGAGGCCAAGAGAACAGGCAAATTTCTCTCAGGAGCCCAACTCGTGGTTGAGACGATGTTGCAGTCCCCTAACTTTCTGTTTCGCATGGAGCGAGGACCGGCTGCGAAGTGGGCGAACTTCGAGATTGCCAGTCGACTGTCGTATTTTCTGTGGGATTCCATGCCGGATGAGCAGCTGTTCTCGAGCGCGGCATCCGGCCAGCTGGGCACCGTAGCTGGCTTGGAACAGGCGGCGCGGCGCATGCTACAGCAACCTCGGGCTCGCCAAGCCTTGGACGAGTTTGTCTCGCAGTGGCTGCGATTTGACCGGGTCCTGAACGTGGTTCGAGACCGGCGTTTGTTTCAGCAGTTCAATTCAGGTCTGGCCGTGGCCATGACTGAGGAGACTCGCCGTCTCATAGCCCATCTGGCTTGGAACAACCAGAATTTCATGGAGGTTTACACGGCTCGCTACGGCTTCCTCAGTTCTGAGTTAGCGGCGCTCTACGGTTTCCCAGCTCCGCCGGAAGAGTTTGGTATGGTTCGTTTTCCAGCCTCTTCAGATCGTGCCGGTCTTCTGGGCCAAGCAACGTTTCTGACGCTTACGAGTAAGCCCGAAGAAACCTCGCCAACCGAGCGCGGGCTTTTTATCCGGGAACATTTTCTCTGTCAGAAGGTTCCTCCTCCTCCGCCCGGTGTCAGCGCAAGCTTGCCACCGCTGTCTGAGAGCAAGCCCATGACGAGCCGAGAACGTCTGCAGGTTCATCTCAGCAACGAGAGTTGCGCCAGCTGTCACCGGCTGATAGATCCGATCGGCTTTGGGCTGGAGAAGTTCGACGCGATCGGACGGAAACGTGAAAAGTTGGCGTTGACGTTTTTTCCGGCTCGCGGCGAAACCGAGAGACGGCCGACCAAGGTGGAATTAGATCTAGACACAAAAGGCCGAATTAGTGGGATTCCGGACTCAGATTTTTCCACTCCGGCTCAACTTGGTGAGGTACTGGCAAACAATGCTGAGTGCCAGAAGTGTGTTGTAAAGCAGGTTTTTCGGTACGCAATGGGTCGTCCCGAAACGCCCGCCGACGGCACGGTCATCGAGAAGGGATTTGACGATTTTAAGGGCTCGCAATTCAAGTTTCAGCAGCTTATAATTTCCTTGGTAACATCCAAGGCATTTCGTGAGACCGCGAGGTACGACTGATGGCATCGAGAACCGTTCTTTCGCGCCGGGCTTTTCTGAAAGGCATTGGCATTTCGGGTGCGGTGGTTTCTGTCGGCCTGCCTCCGCTGGAAGGCATGTTCAACTCCAGCGGAACTGCATACGCCACAGAAGCTGTGAGCCGTTCGAGTGGCGCCGTGTCCGCAGAGCCGAGATTTCTTCTGTGGTTTAACGGCAATGGCATCGCCGAGAAGTATTGGATCCCCTCTGAGACCGGTTCGAACTACACCCTCACACCTTGCCTGGCACCGCTTGCGTCTTTCCGCAATGACGTCCATGTGATCACGGGACTCGACAACCCGTCGGCCCGCAAACCCGGACCCGGCAATGATCATCACCGCTCGATGAGCGCTCTGGTGACCGGCACCTCTTTTACTGGACAGGGAGCCGGCGGTGCCTCGATTGATCAGCTCCTCGCAGCCAAACTAGGTGCCGATTCTCGTTTCCGCTCGCTGCAGGTCGGCGTTTGCCAGGAGTCGTTTGGTGAGAGTATTCAGCGAAATCTGAGTTGGGCAGGCCGGGACCGTCCTTTGCCGCCTGAAATGCTACCGCACAAGCTCTTCAACCGGTTGTTCGGAACCAAAGACGCTGATTGGATGGACCGTAAACGCAGCATTCTGGATGCGGTGCGTCAAGATGCCACCGCGTTGAAGTCTCGCTTGGGCAAGCACGACCAGGCGCGCGTGGAAGACTACCTCGGTTCCGTTCGAGATCTGGAACGGGCTATTGTCAGCCTGCCGCCGGAATACACGGAGGTCGAATCGCCAGCAGAGGGCGGCGATATGAAAGACTGGCCACGCATCGCCAAGCTCCAAACGGACCTGCTGGTGCACGCATTCGCCTCGAAGCAGACTCGTGTCGCGTCTTACATGCTCACCAAATGCCAGGGGCTGTCGCGCTTCCCGTGGCTGGGCCACACGGCTGAGAGGCATCACGACTATACCCACGACAAGGTGGAAACCCCGGAAGGCATGCGGATCTTGCGCGACATCTGTCGCTGGCACGTCCAGGAATTTGCTTATCTGTTGGCCAAATTGAAGTCCATTCCTGAAGGTGAGCGCACATTGTTGGACAACACTTGTGTGCTCTTCATCCACGAACATGCTGAAGCCAACGCCCACAAGAACAACGGACTCGCTGTTATTGCTGCAGGTCATGCTGGCGGCCTCAAGACGGGAAT
>JAKEER010000871.1 GCA_022616615.1 Acidobacteriota bacterium | reverse complement strand
TACGCGATACCGCACCACCTTGCGATCGAGGCAAATCTTTTGGCGCGGCTGGGAGAGTTGGAAAGTGCAGAACGTCTGTTTCGAAAAGCGGCGGATGTCACCGAAGGCATGGTATTGAATGCTGCAAGCTTCACCGCCAGGCGGATGGTGATCGGTGCCATGAGCGAAGTCTATGTTGGCTATTTTGTCCTCGCCGCAGATCGGCTGGGAGATATCGAAAAGGCGTTTGGAGTGGTCGAAGAGGCCAGAGGACGAGTGGCGGCAGACAGCCTGAGAAGTTTACGAAAGGGGAACCGTTCTGTTGATGAGCCGCCCAACGCTCTGGACGTGCGCATTGCCTCGCTGAATAGCCGGCTGCTTGATTCTGACAATCCCGCCGAGCGGGCGCGGCTCATGGACGCCATCTTTGAGGCTGAGCAAGAACTCACCCCGGATGGCAGCCCACCGGCACGGGAGAAGCCGGTTTCGCTGCGGAGATTTCAGGATGATCTTGAACCCCAAGAGGTGGCGCTGGAGTATGTGCTGAGTGAACCGAACTCGTACTGCCTCGTGATTACTCGACGTCACGTGCGGCTGGTCAAGCTTGCGGGAAGTCGAGAGCTCAAGGCACTGGTAACGGAATATCGAAACGCTATCGACAAAAAAACGGACAGCCATGTGCTGTCACAGAGGCTCTTGGCAGCACTGTTAGAGCCCATCCGCGAATACCACGAAAGCCGGGACGTGGTGATCATTCCGGACGGCGCTTTGAATCTGATTCCATTCGAAGGGCTTCGGTCGAATGCTGAGGGTTACAGCTTGAATCGGCATTCCTTCACAGTGGCTCCCTCGGCTACTGTGCTTCACTTGTTGCGTACGGAACAGAAGAAGCCCGTCGCGAGAGGGTTTCTAGCGGTGTCGGCCTCCCCGTCGGCAGATGACAAGAAAGGCAAATCTGGATTGGGAATTTTTCGAGGATTACTCGAGTTCAGGCGATCCGATCTGGCAGCACTACCTTCGACCGAGACTGAGGTGAAGTCGATCGCGAGGATGATCAGCGGGCCGGTCACAACGCTGATGCGTGATCAGGCAACGGAAGCCGCATTCAAGAACGAGCCCATCAGCGCGGTGCAGGTGATGCATCTGGCGCTCCACGGGCTGACGGATAACGCATTTCCGGATCGGTCGGCTCTGGTCTTTTCGGCGGGAGGAAGCCCGCAAGAGGATGGATTACTGCAGGCAAGAGAGATCCGGAAACTTCCAATCAACGCTGAATTGGTGACGCTGTCCGCATGCGATGCCGGCACTGGTCGCATCGAGGGGCAGGAGGGAGTGGCGAGCTTGGTGCAAGCCTTTCTGGACACAGGTGCGAAGAGCGTCGTTGCCAGCCTGTGGCCAGCGGAGGATACTTATACGAAAGGCTTAATGGAGGCCTTTTACCGGCACCTTGCCCGGGGCGAATCGAAGCGAGAGGCGCTGCGTTTGGCTAAGATCGACATGCTTGGACAATTCGGCGATACGGTGCCTCCGCTGTACTGGGCAGGCTTCGTACTGATCGGAGATGGCAGCGGGAAAATTGCATTTGGAGGTGCACCTTAATGCTCGGGCGCGAGCAGCGCGAAGAGATCCTAGGTAAGGTCGACGGACTGGTTCGCAAGAAGTTCTTTGACCCCAACTTCAACGGCCGAGACTGGCCAGCCTTAGTGAAACAGCATCGCCCCGAGATCGTCGGGGCTACGAACGGCGAGGAGTTCGAGCAGAAAATGGTTGCCTTGCTGAAAGAGTTGGGCACCAGCCACACAGGATTTTTTCGCCGAGAGTCGAAGGTGGCCAGCCGAAATTCGATTAATGCGACCTTCCGAGAGCGTGAGACCAACGAGGGTACCCGGTGGGTTTTTCAGGACGTTCAGCCGGGCGGTCCGGCTGCAAACGCAGGAATCAAGCCCGGCGATGTTCTTTTGAGCATCGACAATCGAGAGTTGGTGCCACCCGTGCAGCCGGAATTTCGGATGGGTGCCGCTACAGGTGTTACCGTCGTCCAACGGAACGGAACGCGCCGGCTTATCAAAGTTGAATTGCAGGTTCCTACGGCAAAGTATCGCGAATGCCCCTATGCGGAACCGCGCTACGTCAGTGCTCGAAAATTAACCGGTAACGTTGGACTTTTGAAAGTGACCATGTTCCCGGGCATTATCGGGATCGACTTTGCGCGTGACGTGGACCGGGCGGTTGCTGAGGTCCAGGATTGCGAGCGGCTGATCGTGGATCTACGGGGTAATCCCGGCGGCGGTATCGGCGGTCTGCGTTTGATGGGATACCTAACACCTGACAAATTGCCCGTCGGCTATAGCCTGACGCGGAAGAGGGCAGAGAGTGGATATCGAAAAGAGGAGTTGGCCCAATTTCGCGGTATCCCGGCCAGCAAGTGGATGCTGCCCTTCCTGGTTCTTCGATTCGCAGGAAGAGACCAGTCGATCGTTGTTGTAACCGAGGGGTTAGGGCGCCAGGTATTCCACGGGCGAATCGTTGTCCTCGTAAATGAACACACCTCTGGAGCCGGCGAAATGGTTGCCGGATTTGCTAAGGAAAACAGTTTGGCGCGAATCGTCGGCGCGAGAACAGCGGGGCGCCTGCTCGGCGGAGAAGGTTTCAAAGTCGGCGAAGGTTACATCGCCTTTCTGCCGGTAGGGTGCTATCTCTCCTGGGGAGGACACCGCTTCGAAGGCAATGGCGTGGCACCTGATGTCGAGGTTGACTGGTCTCCCGAAAGCGCTGCTGATGGCGCTGATAATCAGATGGAGAAAGCGGTTCAAGTAGTAAGCGGACTGTAGCCTCAGCGAACGACGAGTGGCGAGTAGCTCCATGGGGCGTCGCCTTTGCGGATTCCTAGGGCGTATTGGCCAGCTCGGAGTTTAGTGGAATCTAGATCGACGGTGAGAACAGTCGATCCCCCGGCCTGCAAGATGGCCTGAGCGGTTGCCGTGAAAACAGGGTTGCTTTGGCCGTCAGGCAAGAGCCGGAGTTCATAAGCACCTGGTTCACTTCCGAGGGGTAGTGTAATCGTTAGGTGTACAATCCCGCGGGGCAAGACAAAGGGGGAAAACTGAGTTGCGGCTTGCCGTTGTCCGCGGAAGACGGGTCGGTCCTGAAGATTGAATGTAGCCGCAAACTGTTGAGGGGCAGGAGACGGATAGAGAGCGCGGTAGCCGAAATATCCTACGGCGCACAGTAGCAGAACGCTAACGCAGATCGCGCGCCGGACAAAATTTCGGCGGAGAAGGCTTCGCCTCAACGCAAGCTGCTCAACAAAGCATGGGCTGCAAAATCCGATGTGATCCAAGACGTCCCAGTGATTGCGAAGGTCCAGTTTCTCGGCAGCGAGAGCAGCCCGAAGTTCCCGGCTCGGACAGCCAATTCTTTCTGAATTCGGGTACGCATCCATGAGCGCCGTCTTAGCCAACTGGAGGAGCGAAGCATCGTCCAGCAAAGAGGGATTAAATTGTGGCGAGTGATTCACAGACTCTCTCCTTCCTCGAGCACAAAGGCACCCGATAGCCGTTCCCGGAGCCGGTTCAGGGCTACGCGGTATCGCTCACGAACAGTTCCCGTTTTAGCGCCGACCAGTCGCCCAATGGCAGACCATTTATGATCCAGCAGGCGGAGCACCATCAGACGCCTTGAATGCTGATCAACGAGGGCAAGTATCTCAGCAATCAAGATACTTCTGAGGAGCGTGTGTAGATCCTGAGTGGCCGCGGGAGCTGCATGGAGATTGTCGAGTTCCAAAACAGTTCCCACATAAGCAATGCGGCGCTCTCGGCGAATCTGATTGATGAGCCTTTGGTGGAAGCGAGCCAGGAGAAGCGGTTGAACCGGGTTCAGCTCACTCGGGAGTTTCCCAGAACGCTGCGCCTCTGCTATGCGATGCACAACGTGTTCGAGAAGCTCCGCGGTCCGCGGTTCGTCGTGCAGACCGTTGCGCACTAGCTCGAAGGCTCTCGGCCAGACTTCCTTCGCGGCGCGGAGGAGGGCTGGATCGACTGGCCGTTGGTCGCCATCCAGAGGACTTATCCAAAACCGGTCCTTGGGATCCTCGGTCAAGAACATTCGACGGCTCCGGCTCTTGAGCAGTTTCTCCTTCCGGGCAAAACACACCCCCTACACATAAGCAATCGGCAATCGGAAAAAAACAGAGGCTCAAGCGAAAAAGTTTCGGATGCCCGCTTTTGAACGCACAACGAACCTTAATTATCGCCCCAATCTGTTTTTTCCTCCTGCCCAATTGCTTTCTTTGTAGGAGGGAATTCATGGGAAACAGGCCCGAGGGTTCCGCCCGTATTGAGAAGGAACAAGACCTCGGATACGAGCCGCACTCATACGACCAGCAAACAACTAGTGTCACGCATTCCGGCGCCAGCAGGGCAGCAACCGCGCTGCTGGCGCTGAACTTTGCAAGAGGTGGAGCCATGCGAAGGAGTTGGAAAACCCCAGAGGCCAGGATCGTCTACGAATGGGCTTCAAT
>JAKEER010000172.1 GCA_022616615.1 Acidobacteriota bacterium | reverse complement strand
GTCTCGATTCCCGATGGCCGACCGGTCATCGACCTGGCAGACGTGTGTGCTGATTAGTGGCCAACGCCAGGCGGGATGGGTGGGCCTTTGGGTCTGGGCCGAGGGTTGAGGCCGCTATTGCAACGCGCGCAGGGCGTTTAGTTGAATTCAAACTCAATCGGAACTGGGGGCCTACTGTCCGAGACTTCAGGGAACATCCGGCTCATTTGATACCTGTCCGCCACTGGGTGAACTAGGGGCAAGCACGCCTCTCCTGGGAAGGAATATCCAGAGAAACCATCGGTGGTCGACAGCGGTGAAAACCGCAAGGGGGAACTATCGTCGCTAGCAGTTGCCCACTACTGGGAATGGTTTCATGGCGAACCGTTCAGACAAAACGGGTGGTGGGGCGTCACTCCGATTCTTCTCCCCGGAGCAGGCGGATCAGATTCTTCGTGAAGGTTCAAGGCAGGGCCGCGCAGGTTCCCATGCGGCGATTGAGCGGATTCTGAAGCACGAGCCAGAGTTAGAGCGGGCAGAGCTCTGGCGCCGCATACGAGAACTAAAGCATCCGGCGAGGCAATCGAAATTTCGGCGCGCTGCTTGGAGTCCTGAAGATGACCGGCTCCTTCGTCAGTTCTACGAGAAGGGATGGGAAGGAAAGCAATACGCAGTACGCGAGCTCCTGAAACGGCACCCGGATTGGCGGCCACACATCGTTTGGAGGCGCGCCGCGAAACTCGGCTTGACGGGCAAGAGTATCAACCGAAGAAGGGCGCGTGCCGGGCAGCCGTGGTCAGAAAACGACGACCGCATCTTGCTGAACCTTGCTGGATACAAGCACGCCAAGGTCATCGCAAAGATCCTGTATCGGACGGAGAGCGCCGTGCGCTATCGGCTTGCGGTGCTCGGGAAGAGCAGCCGATACCACAGGGAAGGCTATGCGCGTCGTGCACTTGCTGAAGAGTTGCATTTCGGCAGCAGGACCATCCAGCGGCTGATTGTAGATGGACTGCTGGAAGTCCGGGATCCGAGGATCACCAACCGCTCGCTCCACAACTTGAGCAAAATGCTGCAAGTGACCGACTCATCCGGTGGTCACACGTCACCGTTGGCCGGTGACGCTGCGCCGCAAGCTGGGATGGCCCTCGTGCCTCAGAGCCTCAACTCTCCAGCATCGCGCAGCCCGGACGGCGTGGTGCCTACTAGAGCCTCGCGGGCGAAGCGGTTCTGGGAAGAGGCTGCGAAGGTCCTGGGCGTCAACCTGGAAGCAGTCGAACAGTACATCCTCAAAGGTGTCCTAAAGCTCTGCGACCCGCGCATTACTGAGCGATCTCTCCAGCGCTTCTGCCGACGCAACGGGTCGCTGATTAACGCTGAGTTTCTCAATCAAGAGACGCGCGCCTGGCTCAGGGATGCGATGGATCTTGTTCCGAATGCTGGAAAAGGGCAAGCAGAACGGCTTCAGGCGTCTCGCAAGCACGCTTGGACCTTGAGGCGGTGTGAATGTGGCCGTTTTATTCGCGGCAATGCGTTTTTCCGCCACAGCAGGAGATGCCCAGAAGCAACCTCAGCTGAAGAAGCTCAGCAGCGCTCCAAGGCGCGTGCGGCCGGGGCCTAGCCAGGCACCTTCCACTTCTCGGCTGCACGAGACCATGCCTCGAAGGAGGGATAGGAACGCGGTCGTTTCTTTGTCCATTCCCGCTGGCAGTGCTCCCAGTATGCCCATGTCCGCTGAGAGCGCGGGCTGCCCACTGCGTGAGAGAGCAGTGCGTCGAGCCATCCTCCGCGCTTCGCATCGCTGAAGATGTGATTGTGAATCCATCCTAGGAGACGAAGGGAAACGGGTTCTGATTCCTTGCAGCCTGCCTTTTGAGGTGGTTTGCCCTGTTCGAGGAAACCTGGGCACCTCTTGCGAATAGCTTGCAACGTGGACTGTGGCAAGCGGCCTTCCATATCAATGATCGCCCAGACCCACAAAGAAAGAGCCTCCAATTCCAAGTACTCTTGCTTCGCCTTCTGAAAGCGAACCGGGCTGACCCGCATCATTGGGTGCTTGGCATTCCGCCGCGCTAACTCCGGAACGCCGCGCTCGAGCTTCGTAGTTCTCATTAGTTTCCTTGTTTCGCCGAACACCCACGGGGGACTCCCGGGCAAGAGCATCTGACAGTGTGGGATGCCACAGTCTATAGCAATCATGGCTGCACCCCAAAGAGGCACATTTCCTTCCTTTCTGGGGTCCAATTTGCCAACCCACTGGCTCTGTCAGCATATCGGGCAGGTCACTTCTTCAGCGTCGGATGCGTGGTGGTAATCCAGGCTTCAACAAACTTATAGAACTCGGCAGCCTTGGCTAGGATCTCTTTCGCCTCGGTCTCCGTTGTTACCTGGGAATGGGTGTAGTCAATCGTATTTCGCTTGCGACGGCAAGTCTCAAAGTAGTCCGCGTATTTGTCAGCACCCCGACCAAAAACAAGTCGGATGCCTTCAAACGAGAGCTTGTGATGTCCCGTTTTGCTGGTGACACGATATCCGCCACAAACAATCGCCATGTGAGCGGCCTGAAGCGCAGCGTTGTACGCCGTTGCGAAACTACGATCAGCCGACAAACCGTCTATCGAAGCATCAGCTAGATCGCGAGCAATCAGCGCGCGCATGCTGTCCAATTCACTCTTGGACGTACGATGTTTCTGAACGTCCTTCCTAGCCAGCAATTTTGTCCAAGTCATCCTGGTTGCCCTTCACGAATTCTCTCGGCCCACGGAGGACGGTCACGACAAAATGGTCCCTGCTCGCAGCTTTCTTGCTGAACTCGCTGACGGAGTAATTCGTGACATTGATTTCCCTCCCCAAGCGGGCTTCAGCTTTACGAAGGGCGGAGGTGAGATCGGCCAAACCAACCTTGCCAATCACCATCAAGTCCACATCGCTGACAGCCGTTTCTGTGCCCCGCGCAACCGAACCATAGAGGAACGCACAGACGATTCGGCTTTCAAACGGCTCCAGCATTTCCCGCAATGTCGGTACCAGGCCAGCCGTCTTCTCGAAGAGACCTCGCAGGTCCTGGAACATCGGAGAACGGTCCTCGGCCTTGAAGTAAGTACGGGCCCCTTCTCGTCGCTGCTGCAAGATACCACTCGCCACAAGCGAAGAGAGTTCCCGCTGCAGGCTGGATGGGCTGGTATGCAGATGCTCCGCCAACTCGGAGAGATACCACCACTTCTCCGGCCGGGTGAAAGC
>JAKEER010000870.1 GCA_022616615.1 Acidobacteriota bacterium | reverse complement strand
TGCCAGGGAATTTTGAAATCCCCCGCAGCCTACACCACGCGCCAAGGATGGTTGGGCCGGACGGTTACCCGGGAACTCAATCTATGGCGGGCAACAGCAGCCGCGTGTATGGCGGCGATCATTAACCCACAACCAAACGAAAGGAGGTATGGACAAGCCGACGTTCAATCACGGTTGCAGGTGCTGCACGTTTCTCGGCAGCATGGCTCGAAAGTCGCAAAGGTTCGATCTGTACTGGTGCAACGGTCGGGCTGTTGCGCGGTACGGCAACGAGCCTGAGGATTTCGACGGATTCCGCGCAGAAGCGATTCTCCGTTGGGGTCCTGAGTTCCGCCGCGATTTTCCGGCAGTGGCTGAAGCCTATCGCCGAGCTAAGGAGCAACGGTTCCTGTAGCAACCTCAGTGCCCGCGCCTGCGGGCACTGTTTTCCCGCACAACTCGCTTCCCAACCCGCCGGGAACTCAATCTATGGCGGGAATGTCGTCGGCTGCTTTCGAGAGGAGTGCAGCTTGTTACCAACGTCAGACACCACAAGAAAGGAGGTGTGATGGCAGAGAAAGAGAAGAAACCGCCAGTTCACAAGCTGGCAATTGGACGAATCGAAGCTGCGATCTGGGAGAACGCGGATCAGAACAACGGAGTTCGATACGCGGTCACTTTTTCGCGGCGCTACATGGATGGTGATGAGCACAAGAGCACGTCGAGCTTTCGCCTCGAAGACCTCACGGCCGTCGAGCGACTCGCGCGCATGGCGTTCAACTGGATCTGGATGGTCCGGGCGTCAAGCGAGGGGGCTGACGAAGCGGAGGTTGAGGCGTGCCACGGCTCGTTAGGAACAATCGACCGGGTGTAGCCCGGTCACTTCATGGAGGAGAAGCCATGACCACATTCCTTATCGATGCAAGTACCGCGTTGTTCGCTCCAGGACGGGTTTCGGCAACCGCGAAAGCGGCAACCGTACTCCGGTGCGAGGACTTGGTGCTGGCCATGGCCCGTCACCTGGCGGGTGACTGGGGCGAAGTGGATGCAGAGGTTTGGGAGAGAAACGAGGCCCACCTGAAGGCAGGTGGGCGATTGAGCTCACGGTACACAAGCGCCGATGGCGTTGTGCACTGCGTTGTCACAGAAGAGAACCCGCTTGCAACGACGGTTCTCTTGCCGGACGAGTTCAGCTCATTCTCTACCGCAGATCGAAGGTCATAGGCAAGGTTCTGAGGGGGGAGCAGCAGGAGGCTGCCTCCTCCCTTCCCTTATTCGGAATCAACTAGCGGGTAATGCGATGGAAAACTCACCAATGCTGTTGGAGCGCGTCGGCGCCGGTGCGTTGTCGGCCGTCATCATGAAGCAGCGGGCCGGGGGTGGATGGCCGTGCTACCGCTTCATGATCGTACATGATCATAGATCAAGCCGTCGGGCGTGGCTGAAGCCAGAGAGCTTGCTCGACCTTCCGCGATTGGCGCAGTTGACAGCTCAAGTGTTGCTCGATGACGGATGCCTTGTCGAGACGTTCAAAGACGACCTCAGAGCGCTGCTCGCGGCAATCGACCTTGTCGAATCGCGGCCTCAGCCTTACTTCGTGTGCAGCGCCTGCAACGCAAAGTGGTTCGGGCGGAGCTCGGCCATGCCCTGCCCGCGGTGCTTTGTGCCTGCGGTATCGAATGAACGGCTCCATTTGCCCTGGCGGCGTGACTGAGAGGTGGATGATGTCTTTGGAACTGCAACTCGTGCTGGAGAAGCTCACGCGCATTGAAGCTGGCCTTGAGCAACTGGCGAAGGAGCGAACGGTCAAGGAGTGGTACACGACGGCCGAGCTGGCACAGATTCTCGGCAAGGCCGAGTTCACCGTCCGTGAGTGGTGCCGCCTGCGGCGCATTCACGCTGAGAAGCGCTCCTGCGGCCGGGGCAGCACCCTGGAATGGATCGTCGCTCACGAGGAACTCGTCCGCATTCAGAATCACGGGCTTTTACCGTTGCCCAAGAGGTGGTGATGAATGTCCTCGGCTCAAGTCACGCCGACCCCGTTCTATCAACATGCAGGAATCACCGTGTATCACGGCGACTGCCGGCAGGTGCTCCCTTGTTTGTCCTCAGCCTCGGTGGATTTTGTGCTTACGGACCCACCGTATCTAGTTGGCTATCGAGGCCGGTGGGACGGGGACCGCAGGGGCATCGCCGGCGATGCCGATCCGAGCTGGCTCGTGCCGGCGTTCGCAGAGATTTGGAGAGTGCTGAAGGACGACAGCTTCTGTATTTCGTTCTATGGCTGGCCGCACAGCGACCTCTTCGTCGGCGCGTGGAAGGAACTGGGTTTCCGCTTGGTCAGCCACTTAGTGTTCGTGAAAAACGTCTGGGGCCTCGGCCGATTCACGCGTGGACAGCACGAAGTAGCGTTTCTGCTCGCGAAGGGACAGCCTCCGGTTCCTGCTCGGGCGCTGAGTGATACGATCGAATGGCAACGGGAAGCGGATGCCTTTCACCCGAACCAGAAGCCCGTTGTGGCACTGCGACCGCTGATCGCCACGTATGCTCCGGAAGCTGGGACGGTGCTGGACCCGTTCATGGGCAGCGGGAGCACTTTGCGGGCGGCAAAAGACCTAGGCCTGGCCGCCGTCGGAATCGAAGTCGACGGTCGGTATTGTATTGGGGCTGTGGGTCGGTTGGCTCAGGAAGTCCTGTTTCGGCTGCCCAGGGAGTGACGGAAATTGCGGGTCGGAAGATAGAATCGCGGTGGAATTCGGATATTTCGTTTATTGCGTTTGCTTCGTTTGTCTGATATAATCTCGATAGACAAAGGAGCGACGAACCATGGCTGCCACACTTGCTGACTTTCCCGAAACTGTAACGCCGTCGGAGGCTGATGCCAAACTTGCGCAAGAGTCCAGCCGCCGGCTGGCAAAGATCTTAAGTGGCAAGCGGAAGCGGAAGAGTCTTGACCTGCGTATCGAGCCGGATGGAGATCGCGAACAGTCGATTTCCATCCCCTTCGCGGCCTTCCGCCTTCTGTCCGACATTCTCACTGAAATGGCAAAGGGCAATGCAATCACTCTCATTCCCGTGCATGCCGAGCTGACGACGCAGCAGGCCGCGGACTTGCTCAACGTCTCTCGCCCCTTCCTGGTCGAGCAACTTGAGAAAGGAACGATACCGTACCGCAAGGTCGGAACACACCGCCGAATTCTTTTCCAAGACTTGATGTCCTACAAACGCGAAATGGACGCCAATCGGCTGAAGACTCTGGAAGAGCTGGCTGAACAAGCCCAGGACCTGAAAATGGGCTACTAGCGTGAGCGATTTCACCGCCGTGTACGACGCCTGCGTGCTCTATCCGGCGCCACTGCGCGATCTCCTCATGTACCTGGCTCTCGCGGACCTTTTCCGGGCAAAATGGACGGATGCCATCCACAATGAGTGGATACGGAGCGTCTTGAAAGAGCGGCCCGACCTGAAACCAGAGCAACTAGAGCGTACGCGCGACTTGATGAATGCCCACGTCCGCGATTGCTTGGTTACGAATTACGAAGACCTGATTCCTGCCCTCACCCTTCCCGATCCGGACGATCGCCATGTTTTGGCCGCTGCCATTCGAGCCGGGGCGGACGTAATCGTCACGTTCAATCTCGACGACTTTCCTGCCGATGCGCTGGGCAAGTACGGCATCGAAGGGCAGCATCCGGACGACTTCATCATGCACCTGCTTGACCTAGCGCCAAACGTTGTCTGCGCTGCCGCCAAGCGACAGCGACAGAGTCTGAAGAAGCCGCCGAAGACAGTTTCGGAGTTCCTGGAAGCGCTGGAACGACAAGGGCTGCCGCAGACGGTGGCTGCCCTGCGGCTGTTTTCGGAATTGATCTAGATTGCCGTCGAGTCCGAGCCAAGACCACTTCCATCTCGCTCGGAACTGTGGCTAATCCGTCAACGTCTGATTGGCCTACTCCGGACCCTCCGCATACTCTTCAAGCACTTCATCCGAAACGTATTGCAGGTGCTTGAGCTCCGCGAGTTCACGCAGGCTGCTATAGGGCAAGAAAGTACAGTAATCCTTGAGCGGCCCCTTTTCCAGCAATGAAAAGACGGGGCGTTGAATCTCATTCATGACTTTGAGCTTGCGAGCCTCAGGCGCAACAATATGTAGCTTTATATCCATGTTTGGCTGCAGCGCGAGGAGGTCAGCCATTCGGAGTATTCCCGAGTAGACGGCCGTCGTGTGCTCAACTTCGAATGCCCGAGCGATCGACCGGCCTCGGAGCCATAGAACGTCAATCTGCTCTATCGTTTGAAGCGTTGTCTCATCGTAATTCAGCGGGAGGGAATCGACGAGGGTGCCGTTCCTTGGTGTCCATTCCCTCTGAACTATTGAGCGGTCGTTCTTGGGAATCCAAACGTTGAATCCCATCTTCTCGCCTAGTGCCCCAAGTAGTGCTTGGATTTTCGCAGATTCCCGGATGGAGTCGGCACGATTGGAAGGTTCGGTCGGTTCTTCAATGTCGTCATCTTCAGGGACCGTGACTGGGACGACCTTATCTGTCCGCCTGACCTTCTGGACGAGCCAGCGTCGATAGCTGTCCTCGTCAACTGGGTAGGATTGCCGATTAGCCTGCTGAGCTATTAACTCCTTCTGCAGGAACTCTCCATCCTCCGCAGAGAGTTTGTTCAAGCTAGTTCGGACCTTCCCAGTCCATACCGAAGAACCGGGGTTGCACCCTCGCGTAAATGAGAGGTTGTCCCAGATATGCTTCTCGTGAATCGGAACGGCGTGCTCCTTTGGAAGCCACACTAACGGCTCCACCTTGAAGCGAACGATGTACGGGTCGTCCTCTGCGTAAAACAGCGGAGTCTCGTCGACGTAGCACTCAGTCAGCACCTCAAGTACTCCGACCCAGCGCGATAACTTCGTCATGTAGCAAATGAAGCGGTCACCTGGGGCGAGCCGCCGCGCCCAACTCAGTTGGTTCTTGGAGAACCCGGATACCTCGCGCCGTGACCGGCTGAAAGTTTCGAAGGTGTCAGGGGAGAACAAATTCGTATAGAAGTTCATCGGTCAAGCCACGAGTTCAGCACCGACGGTATACCGCAGGTTGGACAGTTCAGCAAAGCGTCGCGACATCCGTGAGTGGCCCGTGATTTTACCTTATACGCAGGAGCTCGGGAAATTCATGGAATCCGGCGTTGAGCCCACTGTGGTGTGTCGACTTCCAACAAAATGGCGTCGCTTGCTGCTTGGTAGTCGCCAAAGCAGACGGTCTGGCCAGAATCGATGATCGACAGTGGCGTTGCCCTTGCCTGAAATCTTCGTCCGATTACCGAAAGAGAGAATACCAGTCGGTCGAGATTTCCGCGGTAAAGAGTGGCCACGTCCGTTTCCCAGTCCACGAAGCCGGCAACGAAAAGCTTGGCCCTGTTCCCTGCGGTGGTTGCCGCAACGAGTTCGTGAAATGGCAAGAGCGCGAAGTCAGCAGGTCCCCATGCAATCGGCTGAAAGACTTCCTCAAGCGCGGGCAAGCTACCTAGCCGAGGCGGAAACAACATGAGCAAGCCGCCCAATCGCCGTCTACCGATCGTCTGACTGGCAATCGCTTCTCGAAGGAGTTCGTCCGTCGAATCGGGCTTAGTCGCAATCCAAACTGCATTCTGTTTTGGCGCTTCGGCAATCGCACGTCTCATCTGTGACCGTGTCCGCAGTGTCTCGATCTGCACACAAGAGCGAGGCCATTTTCGCGGCTGGCTGCCAAGGAAGTAGTAACGCTCACCTGGAGTCGTAGTCATTGCTGTCCTCTTCCGCCGATTTCATCGACCTCCGAGAGTAACACATTCGTGCTTGGCAGTTGTTGGATTCATTCGGGCCCGAAGACTGATTGAATCGCTGACTGCTCCTGGTTGGGAATCAGGTGCCGGTAGCGGCGGACCATGTCCTCGGTCTGGTGCCCGACCCAGGCGTTGATCATTCGTTGGTCGACGCCTTTGGAGGCACAGTTCGAACAGAATGAGTGGCGGAACACGTGCCAGCCGCGAAGCTTGGCCCACTTGGTGCCGAGCAGCACTTGCTCAAAGTGGTGCCCGGCCTCTTCGCACGTCAGGTGAATCGGCTCCAGTCGAATTTTGGAGCTCTTCGGGACGATTGCCTCCAGGCAGAACGTGTGACGGCCACCTGGGTGATTGTCGAGCCATTCGCGCAATACCGATTCCAGCAGGGGCGAAGTTGGCACACTTCGCAGCGTGTGCCTCCCCTGCACTCGCTTGCGTTCGCGGATAAAAATCCGCTTGCCGTCCAGGTCAATGTCCTCAATCTGTGAGCGCCGCATTTCGCTTCGCCTGGCTCCCGTATGGGCCGCGAAAACAAACATTGGATACAGAAACGGATGCAGCGCGTTCAGCCGGACGTGCTCCAGGAGCTCGTCGATTTCGGGTAGCGTCAGAAATACGCAGTCCCAAAGGTCGGCCTGCTCTTCCTCTGGCAGTCGTCCGCGGGCGATTTTTCGCTGGACCTCCGCCATCGTCTGGAACGGCGGCTTGTCGGCCGTCTTGGGAAACCGCAATCCTTTCTTCGGCAGGCTCCGGTCCACCAGTTCGTGATTCTGGCCCCAGATCCACATCGTGGTGAGCGAACCGATTTCCTTCTTGATCGTGTTCGGGCTGAGATTCTTACCTCGGAGCCCCTTGGCACGCGAACGAGTGTCGATGTAGTCCTGCACCGCTGCCAGGTCGATCGAGTCCAGCGGTCGGTTCTTGCCCAAAATGCGTTTGAAATGATCGGCATGAATCCGCAAGCAGCGCTCGGTGGATGGCTCCAGGGCGCCAGCAGTGAAACTCGCGAGAAACTTGTCGAGCAGTTCCCCGAGCGTCCAGGACTGTGCTCGCTCGGCGTATGTGACGGCAGGCCGCTGCGGCAGCCGGCCATCGGACAAGAGAAAGGTCGCCAGATCGACGCCTTCCGGTAGCGGCAAGTAGCCGAGCTCAATGCGGCTGAGATTGTCTTCCAGCCGGGCGACCGCGAGGGTCGCCGTTCGTTCGTTGCTCGTCTTGAGCGAGTGCGTGAGTTTCTTTCCGCCGTAGCAGAAGACGATGCGGAATCGGCCATTCCTTTTCTCTAGGGAAGCCATGATCGCGATTCTTTCCGGGGCTGCGGAAAGGACCAGCGACACAAACCCAACACGTCCCAGAGTTTTCCCCAAATTTTCCCCAAGCCACTAGAGCGAGGGGGCTTGGGGCACAGAGGGCTTCGCTCTAAGTTCAAGTTTCGCACTTTCGGAGGATGAAGTTTGAGCGCCGTGAGCGGTCGGTAATGACCACGTCACTGTCGAGTGTTCGTTGTTGGAGGCGGA
>JAKEER010000869.1 GCA_022616615.1 Acidobacteriota bacterium | reverse complement strand
AGGAGCCCTTCGACTGTGCTTGCGGCTGGCGCCGCTGCGCTCGGCTCAGGGCACTTTTTCGGGCTGAAGCCCAAGAAAGTGGAGGCGGCGGGAGTCGAACCACAACGGGGTATTGATAGCACGTAACTTGTTGATTTTTCAATACGGCAAAATCGCCAAAAACGCCAGAAACGCCGAAGTGAGGTACACGGCAGGTACAGGGGAGACAAAAGTCCGGAGAAGATTAGTAGTCTGGGGCGACTTGTTTGCAGCGGCGCCAAAGTCCAGTGGGGCCCCGCCGCATGTGCGGGGACCGAACATGCGGTTTAGGCGGCTTGTCGCCTGACGGAACCAACCGACGAGCAGGTGGTTTCGGGAAGCGGAATGCATGACGCGGAGAGTTGAGTTCTGCCTATTCCTGGCAGTCTAGGGCCAGTTGGCCTGCAACCCTTCGAGCGCATACTGGTGGTTCCGTTCATCTTGCTGCTTCATCGTGTCGCCGCATGAGGATAGATAGAAAGCCGATCGCATTGAAGGCACGGCGGCAGAGCAGACACGGCCGTCAGGTCGATTCCGGTTCTCTTCACGCACTGAGGTGTTGTGAGGGGCTGTGCCATCCCCGGACTACGCTCTCCGGTGCCAGCAGATTAGGACTGTTTGGGCGCTACACGCTTGGACTTCCTGCGGCCAAATATCTTCTCGTGTACGTAGGCCATAGCTTTGTCGAACCGGCTTGGGTCTGAATCGAGACCCAGTTTGCGAACGGTCTCAACAATCTCGTCGAGGTGGGCGGTGAGTTGAGCGCTCGTATCAGACTCAAGTTCGGGAAACTTCAGCGCCGGCTGTCGTTTTACGGGTGCTTTCTTCCGTTCTCGCCGGCGAGCTTTGGTGACCGCCTTGGGAACGTCCTTTCTTGCCTGAAGCTCGACTGCGGCGAAATCAATCAAGAGATTCCGTTTGTGTTCTTGCAGAAGCGCGTGGAGCGACGTGTAGTCCTCAGCTTGAAACTCTCGAGCCCTCTGTGTTTGGACAAGCTCGAGAATACCCCGGTATTGTTTCAGGCCCTGTTCGTCCGCCAGCGGCTTCGGGCAAAAGAGGAGCCGCCCGTGCGTCTCAGCAAACTTCACAGTGTGCATCGTGCCGCCAGTAATGTCGGTCTGCACCGGCACCACTGCGAGCGACATGCCACTTTGGATCCTGTCCCGCTGTACAAAAGCGTTCCTAAACGACTTCTTTCCAAGAGGAAGCTCCGTTACGAGTGCGCCAGAATCACTTGCGATGCGGTCTGCCAACCCCCGATTCTCTGAAGGATAGATCTGATCCAGAGCTGTTCCCAGCACCGCGACGGTTCTTGCGCCTCCCTCAAGGGCCCCTTCATGACCCGCAGTGTCAATGCCCTTTGCGAGTCCGCTGATGATCACGTACCCCATCTTGCCAAAACTTGTGGCCACACGCCTTGCCACCTCCCTGCCGCGTCTCGTGGCGTCTCGGGTACCGATGATGGCAACGGTGTCAATGGAGGAGAGGACTTCCAGGCTACCCCTTACGAAAAGGAGCGGCGGCGGATCGGGAATGAGCCTAAGCAGCGGTGGGTATTCACGGCAAGTGATGGCAATCGGCACTACATTCTGATCAAGATGGCACAGCATCTGCTCAGTTGCTGACGAGAACGCCCGCTCCCAGTGTCCGAGGGCGCGATGAAGGACAACATTAGAAAGATTCTTCCCCAGCTTGTCGGCGATTTCTTGGCTCGTGGCTCCCACCAGAGATTCGGCGTGCGGAAAGACCTTGAGGATCTGGAGCAAAGACCGGAAGCCGATGCCTTCAACTTGGCTGAGCGTGAAAACATACGCCGACTGTTCCGTTTCAGACTTCACTCCGTCCTCCCCAGGAATAGACCGATTACGCGTTCGCACGCAATTGTCTCCACAAGAATATCTCGGCACGCACTGGAGACGCTCCCTGTGGTAAGGACATCATCGAGCAGGATGAATGATACCTCTCTATCTCGAACCGCTCCCACATATTCGATACTTTTCCTGTGATCGTCATAGGTAGGACGTTCACCTGGGAGAGAGAATGCAGCTTTTGGAACCGCCTTTGTCCTGCGCAGAGCCTTGGGGAGGTGCTTTAGCCACATGAATTCTCGCTCCACAGCCTGACAAATGTGTTCGCACGGCGTGTTGATCTTCCCGGCCTCATGAGGGGGTATGGATACTATGTACCTAGCATGATGACTTTTCAACCTAGCTTCGATCTTCTCCAAAGCAACCAGAATCAACCCAGTAGCAATTCTAACCGCATCTCCGTCATTGACCTTGAAGGCCAGGATCAAATCTGTTGCTTTCGTCCTCCTCTTGCTTCTCTTGGGAGGGTAGCTGAGTACGCAAAAGTCGTCCCCCTCCCACTGCCACAGCGCGGCGTTTTCGATTTCCTGCCTGTCGAATCTCATCCGAGCATCACTCAACCACGGACCAGTTCCGCGATGACGTTATACACTCGATCCCAATCCTGGCAAAAGGCCGCCACTTTTCCTTGAACACTGTCTTTGTCAAGAGCCCCATCCCACGAAAGTGCAACCGCGATTGCCTGGGCACGGAGCGCGGCCTCAATGTCGCTCACTTGGTCACCCACGTGGATGCATTGTGTGGGATTCAACCCCAACGCTCGGGCCGCCTTGAGGATTGGCTCAGGATGCGGTTTCCGGTGCCTCACGTCATAATAGGAGACAAGTACGGGAATCTCTATTCGATGATGGGCGAGCAAACGTTCCGCGTAAGGCCGAGGAGACGTTGTTACGACGCCTATCTTGGCAAGGTTGCCCATCCTAGTGACAAATCGTGCCGTCCCAGGCGGCAGACTGGTCTTGTCGAATGACCGATACACCTTGGACCAAGCACGCTGGCGCCGCAGGTGTTCGATCGCGCTGGTAAGAACCAGCGTCTGATCAAGATCCAATAGCACTCCCCACCCTCTGGCGGCCATTACCCTACTCCCCGTGGACGCTTGGGACTCTCCGGCCGGCTAAGCTGGTTTCTTCCTGTCCCGAATCTCCCGCATTCTCTGGAGCACGTCGCCCTGCTTGAGGATGCCCCTCTCCTCCAGCAACTCCACTATGGCCGTCAGTTGCAGAGAGTTGCTCAGAGTTAGCTGCTCAACGCTGACAGTGGCTCTGTCGTCGCTCATTGCCGGAGTTCCCCCCTAATCTTCCTTGCTACTTGCTCCAGATGTTCTAGCTGACTCTTTAGGGCGCTAACCCCTAAGTGATTGTTCGGGAACAATCCTGGACTGCTCGCAGAAATCTCACACTCAAGGGTATCCAGCTCTCCTTGTACCCTGACAATCTTCTCCTCGATGTAGTCCAGTCTGAGCTTCAGAGAGCGGCGACGGGCGTAAGGCGTGAGACCTGACACGGGACCATTCTACTCATCGAAGGCGCAGAAACCACTCTTCCTCCAAGAGACCTGCGCGGCGCGGCCCGGCGTTTCGTCCCTCGCGCTGGTGCGCCTCCCCTCCGTCTTTGTTCTTCAGCTACCCTCGAAATCTAAGGAAATGAGACGATGGCACCCGGTTGGGCCTGACCGGAGGTGTAGCTGACGTGATGTCTCACGTTCCCTTGGTTGTCTATGAGAGAGACATCGTCGCCCGAGTTGTTCAGGGGCATAGAAGAAACAGACATCGTAATGGCGCGTGTGCCCCCTGCGGCAATTGTTCCCGAGAGGCCAAACTCGTTCCCGGCCCGATCCCTAAGCCTCCAACCGGCCAAGTTGATCGGTGAGGAAGAGAAATTGCGAAGTGTCACCTGTTCGTTTCCTTTGTCATCGCCGACTGGGTTGGGAAGGAGCGCCACTATCCGTATTCCTTCGTCGGGCACAGTCGGAGTAGCAGCCTCGTCAAAGACAAAATCTGCGTAGACAGGCAGATGGTCTGAAGCTCTATTCCCCTCGTTTCCACGAATCGCAACAGCGTGATCGAATACCCGTGCTGAGCCTGGGCTGTACTTGGTAAGCATCCGGGCAGGAATCAAGATCTGGTCGAATAGGATGTCCCCTGTGTGATCGTCGGTGCCGCGAGCGTCGTTGTTGCGCTGGCGACTTCCTTGATCGATCGTGTTTTATCCGGTTGGGCTGACTGGTCACAATATCCGAGCTTTTTCGCCCATGACTCACATGGTCTAATACAACAAGTGGTTCGAGAAGGTTTATCAGGAATGGCCCTTGGATCTCTTCAGGTCCTCCTGGAGCGTCCGGGTTTCCCATCTCCAGTATGTTGAGGGAACGGTCGTCGGGGTTGTCGTTGAAGTCTCCGAGTAGGATGTAATCTCTGTCGTCGAAATCCTGTTCGAGAACCCGCAGGATGTCGCGTGAGGCCCCCTCACGCCGGCTATCTGTGCTCGCCCTTCCACCTGAGCGCGCCTTAGCATGGTGAACCATTACAAAGAAGGTTGAACTCTGACCCGGAACTTGAATCTCGATGGCAAGGAGGTCGCGGCGGTTGGGGAAGTTGGTGTTGTTCTGTGCTCCTGGGAAAAGAAAATTCCTATCTTCAGCATCGAGATCGGAATCGACGCCGATGACAGTGAACGGCTGCCTAACCACCACAGTCACGTCTTGGTTATTTGCACTGTCATTGTCGATCACAATTGTCCACTGCGATGGAGCAAACAAGAGCTCGAGAGCTGCGCGGTCATCGATTTCTTGAAGTCCTATCACATCGGCATCGAGTAGTTGGATAACCTCCTGCAGCTTTTGAAGGCGGTCGCCTTGCTGAGTCACGTTCGTGTCAAAGAACCTTATGTTGTACGTCGCTACTCGTACAGGTTGCTGCCCCCATGCGGGAACGGAAAGCAACAGAAGCAGGACAGCGAGGAATCTCGATCTTATCTTGTGCATCTTCACCCTCCTCAGTGAGCTGGCGGTCGGGTTAGGAAGAAAAGGAGACGTTCATTGCCGCAAACCTCTCCGGGAGAACCAAAGTTTGATGCTCCTATAGCATGGACCGAGGGTCTTGTCTACTGGCTTGGTGCAGGATTACCAGTCCTCCGTTGACTTGACTAAGGGGCGGCGGATAGTCTTGTGCCCGTAGGGTATGAGGAGCCCTCTGTCGTCCCTTCGTCCCTTGGAAAGCTGCTCTTTGGCCTTCTTGGTCAGCGGGTGCGAGATTGGGCGATTGGGAGAAACCGCGATCGGAAGCGGACATGCGTCGCCCAGGCCAACCTTCGCAAGCACTTTGGATGGCTTGTCATGAATCACAATGTCGATAACTTCAAACTGAGGGTTCGCGATCGGGGGAAGGGGAATCCGACCTGGATCGTTGCCGGTTTCGAGCCGGCGCCAGTAGCCTCTTCCCGGCACCGGGATTTGATGTCTTCGGCAGAGCTTGGCCAGTCCCACGTCTGAGAGGCCAAAATCCTTGGCGAGCCTCTGCATAGGAGCTGTCCAAACCTTTTCATAGAGTTCCCCACGGCGCAGTCTAAGTCTCTCCATCCTAACCCTCCCTCGTTATTGTGGCCAGGACCTGTGCCCCCTTAGCGGTATCAAACCCATCGCTGTTGAATGTCACCCCAGGGAGCCACCTTTGGTGGCAAGTCACTCGCT
>JAKEER010000868.1 GCA_022616615.1 Acidobacteriota bacterium | reverse complement strand
CGTCCGGGGCCGGACTGCTTCAGGTATTTGCCGAAGTAGAGCAGGACATGCCGTTGGTTGCGAATCTTGCCTCGCACGACCAGGCGGGCAAACTCCAGGCCTCGTGCATCGTTGTACGCGAGCAATTGCTCGCGGCGGGACTCGACGGTAGCCGTCAGAATCGGCGAGGAAAGCATGGCGTAGGGTCGGCCCGACGGTTCCACAAAAGTCATGCGGATTCCTCGTTCGCAGAATTCCTTGATTAGGTCAGAGGAAACCGAAACGCCGCGAGAAGCAACCACCACTTCGCTGATGCGGAAGAACGGGAACTCGTACACCGTCTTGCCATTCAGCTTCACCAGCAGCCGTTCGCTCTTCTTGCCCAGATAGATGCCGAAGCCGGAAAGAATCAGTTGGGCAGAATCGGCAGTCTTGGCAACCGACGGAGGTTCCTTCGCGCGCTTCGGCAGCACACCAAAGATAAGGGGTTCCTTGATGGCTCCTGACGCACCGTCCGGGAAGACAACCGAAACTCCTTCGTCGATGACAATCTCTCGGCCCGCAGGATTCTCCGGCAGCACCATTCCCCAGTCCGGATCAAACAACCATCCCGACTCCGGTGCCTTCCCGTCGCTCGCAGCGATCGGCTCCAACTCGCCTGTGAAAAGATTCCATTGGCCGAACGACCGAAACTGAGAACCCTCCGAAGGAAGAGGCCGTACGCCAGTTTGTAGTAGCTGCTCGTTTGTTGGAATCATCGGCCACATCCTCGCTAATCGATACGATACTCACTGAAGCCTGGTCCCGTGTTGGAGAGCCCAACAGGGATCACGGTCTCCATGAATCGCCGGTGTTTCCCTCGTTTTGCAGGTTTGGAGGTGAACGAGCTCAGGGTTTCCAGGTCCGCATCTGGGCCAAAATCGTCCAACGCGCGCACATGAGACCGGGCCGGGGTGGCAACCTCCTCGCCTCGAATTGGTTGAGTGAAACCCGATCCAAGATCAGTTCGGCGATATAGCCTGCCGAGAAACTGGACGAAAGATCCTCGCTTGCCGACGTAGTTCACGAGCGGCGCAAGAGTGACGAGTTGTGCGGTAAGCATGTCGTTGCAACATGCAAGGTCGAAAGCCCAGCTCCACCTCCCCGACAAATAGACCAATTCTCGGTACGCGATGCTTGAAATATACGGAGACCGGGGGTTTGGCGTCTTAGGCTCTTGTCGTATCTTCACGAAGGTGTTGGTGACGACGGCGGCAGGGGAGGGAGCAATGCGAACGTCCACCGACACGAGCGAGCGAAACAGCCCTGCACATTGGTCCATATTGATGCCAACTCGGAACGCGGCATCAACGAAAGCCATTTTGATGGCATAGGGTGTTGGAATGACCAAGCTGACGCCCACGGAGCTAGTGGCTTGGCTTGTTTTGAGTGAGAAGAGCGAAGTGGGCTGATAATCCACCACCAACCAGCGACCCGGCCCCGGAATCCCAACCACCGGGTCGTCACGTTCTAGCATTCTGAGCCGGTGGGAGTCTGGAGCCACTAATACCTGCTCATCTTCTCGCTTCTTCCTCGGAGGGGTCATCGGGCTACGCCCCCGGAAGCTCGACTTGGGCAGCAATATCCGTGAGGGTCTTTGCGCCGTCGGCGAGATTGTCAAACCGCGCGATCGTTATTGCACCGCTCTGGATTCCATTCAGTGCACCAGCTAATGCATCCATCTGGTCGCGGTAGTTGTCGTTGAGCGGACTCACCGTCGGAGCCGGCAGGGAGTTTGAGGATCGCGCAACAATCCCTTCGCAGGACACAATATGTGGGTTTTGCGTGTTCCTCTGAGCGCCTGCCGGTTTGACAAGCGTCCCGGTCAAGGCGTGAATCAGCGCCTTCGCTCGTTTCTGCCGGTCTATCTTCGAAACGACATAGGTCCGGGTTATGTCGTTCAAACCAATCCGATAGAGATCCAGGTTGCAAATTAACGCATAAACTCCCGAGGACGCCGGGCGATGGAAGATCGGTTGCTTTCCCACGGTCGTTTCGCCCCCCGCCGCCGCACCCCGTTCTGCGGCATACTTGACGTGGAAGTATTGCTCCGTTGTCGTTAGGGGTGATCCGTTTCCGTCGGCCGGCAGTCCAACAACCCATCCGAATTCAATACAAGACTTCCGGGGCAGCGCCTTGTCAACAAACAGAGCCCCCGCAAGATCGGTTAGGCTGCATGACGTCAGGACGGTAGTAAGCAATTCCGAGTTCGGACCTTTGTGCTTCTTAGCCGGCCCCGTAAACGTCTCATCTGCAGTGATACGATCCGGATCTAGTCGCTTGGCGGGTTCGCACAACGGCTGCTTCTCCTCTTCCAGTAAAGGAACCAGATGGCCCACCAAAATGCGCTTATACATATCGCCACTGATGGCATTGACGACTGCCCGCTGTCCCTTTTGGTCGATTATGTGGACCATGCGGGTCTGCTGCTGATTGCCTTCGGTACCCTCGTTGTTCAAGCTGTGGAGATCGAGGGTCACCCGGGCACAAAGCGAAAGCGATTGAATGACTGGCATCCTATTCCTCCTTCGTTTCTGGCATCAATTCTTTCTCGGAAGAACGCGCGCCCTCATCGTCGCCTTCCCACTTCTCCTTGCAAGTTCCGTAGGCGGCGAGAAGAGCACCAACCACCGAGGCCCCATGCTGGTTCACAAGACCCAAGAATGATTTCAATTCCTCATCGCTCACATTAGCGGGAGCAGCTTTCGGGTTCTTCGTAACTTCGCGCTGGCGTGCATTTTCGTAGTTGTAGCGTGAGATGAACTCGCTGATGCACTCGAGGAACGCATTCCCTGGTACCTTGCGAGTTCTGTGGATATCATGAAGCAGGTCGTAGCGGATCCCCCGCCAGACCTCTCCACCTCTAGCTCTCTTGTTTTGAGCTGTTACAGTTGCCTGCCTCACGGCTCGCGCAATTGCATCAAACCCAGGGTCATTTACAATGTCACTCAACGTGGTGTTCATCTCGCTGACCATCCTCCTGAAGTATTCGTCCGTGAAACGGGTCATCCATCGGGTGCGATTCTCCCGTTTCAGGCCGTTGGCTCGCATAATGAGCGCCCCGTACCCCCCCATGAACTCAACCAGAGACCAGACTGCAGGTTCGCCCCGATGCTCCAGAAACCGCCTGTAGCCAAGGAGGAGGCCAATCTCATCGGAATAGTCATCCTGAAGCCCCCGCACCACGCGTTGGTGCTCGTTCAAGATCGACAACCAGAACGTTGCGTCTTCGTTCGACTGGACTGGAAACCACCCAGGGACAGCAATGACCGACATCGCGGAGACGGCTTTGGCGTTTCCTAATGATTGGTAATGCGTTGTTGCTACGGCGGAAATCAATTCACG
Source organism: Acidobacteriota bacterium (assembly GCA_022616615.1). Lineage (GTDB taxonomy): Bacteria > Acidobacteriota > Terriglobia > Versatilivoradales > Versatilivoraceae > VFZK01. The sequence goes on along the minus strand of JAKEER010000868.1, from coordinate 6,798 downwards.
GGGGCTCTTTCCTCGCAGGCTCAACCCCTGAAAGATTTCCGTGTCTTTGTCGTGGTATTCCTCCGAGTGGCTGATTAACAGCTCGGCGAGCCTGAGAACAGCCAGGATATCCACTTTCGGAGAACCGCCGTAAACACTACTCGATCGAAGCCCTTGAGCAACGGATTCGAGAGCTCGAACTCCAATATCGTGAGGAATGGGACACAAGAGGCGAACATGCTCACCTTTCTGACCTTGGAAATACGGGCAGGCCACGCGGAAATAGCCCCTGTATTTTAGCCACTCGATAAAAGGATCGGCCCACTGCTCCTTTGTCTTGTCATTGCGATCAGTGCTGTCCGGTTTTAGTCGGCTGTATCCCTTGGCGGACGTCGGCGTGAACAGTTGGACAGTGCTCACCTCCCAGTCCAGGCCACACTCCTTCCCCTGAACCAAGGCCTCCAAAGAAGCAGCAATTTCTTTGTGAAAGATGTTGCCATTCCGGCTGACTATTGCCGCGTGGACTTTGTTCGTGGTTTCGTCCCCCTGCAACGCATTGAGAACTTGTAGCAAGCGCCAGTCTGGCCGGAGCTCCTCCTGTTGCATGAGTTCTTGAGTCTCGGCGTCTAATGCCTTCGATTTCTTGGTCCTCTTCTTTTGCGCAGTTTGCTTCCTCCGATCTGCTTTAGCCTTTTCCGCCTTGTAGTCAACAACGTCCACAGCGTTTCTTGGCGCCTTTACCTTCTCGGTTGTCCTCAGATAGGGATAGCCTGGCACTTGGCGCACTGAATCGAATTCACTGCTCCCCAGTCGCGTTGGTGGAACCACTCCAAAAGCCGCATCGGTCTCCACAATTCGCGCGTCACCAACGCGCGGAATCCCCGCAAGTAAGTCGGCGAGTCCGACGGCTGCAAAAACATCGCCATGAGTGCCCGTTGACTTTGGGATTGTGAACGTCCGACTTGTTTCACCCATCAAGTCCTCCGCTTTCGGCGGTAGCGCGCTGGTCAGAGAGTCGAAGTGTTCGGCTCAAGAACGCCACAAGTGGCCACCATGCTTGTAGGCATTCCAATCGTGAGGTAACACCTAGAAGCTCTTCCGTTGCGCCGCGCTTGTCTCTGTGCGCCTCCAGTCTGGCCAGGACAGTTTTCTGTGGAACCCAACCAAGGGTCTCGGAAATGGGGGCCTCCCAGTCAGCCCACAACTCAGAGACACCCAGATCGATCTGTTCTGGAAGCCACCCTCCGTGATGACTCAGGATGGCAGCGGCACAAGCAGATGCGACGTGTTCCAAGTTCTCGGCTGCGACAGAGGGCAGCAACTTCGCCAGGAACGCGGCCCCATAGTACGCGCTGGCCGCAGCGTGAGGGGGTCGGCGCAAGCCCAGCGCACGTTCTCGCTCTCGGTCTTTCGGGTTTTCGGGATCGAAGTCTGTGTGCGCCAACGCCGTGGTGTGTTGATACTCCGCATCCCGTGCCTTTTGCGCGGCTTCGGCCCATCGTTGCCAACCGTCTTGAAGCTTCCCCAAATCATGAAGCAGCGCACAAGCTCGAACAGCCTCCGCGACCGCGTTCGGGTCGAGACCATACCGCCGCTGGAGTCCGATCCGAAGTAGGCCCCGATTCCAACCCCCGCTTTCCAATCGGCTTGCGGCTTCGTGTGCGACTCCGCGGGCATGTTTGGACCATGGCTCGCACCGAAGAGGTGAATAACCAGGCCGGGGGGGCTCTGCACGGGGCGGGCTTTCTTCGGCTCCGACAACTCCCAAACGGAGTCCAATCTCGCTGTCATAGGCTGCTGCCGCGGGCCTCACACATACAACATAGGTGGCCTTGAGGTCTTCCTCATTCTGCAAGGGCTTCCAGCCGACATCCTCAAAACCATCCCACACCCATCCGATTTCTCCCGGATGCGCGCGAAGCAGGCGCGAAACCGACCCGCGGCGCACTGTCACGGCCTCGCGTTGTCCCGGAGTTTCTGGTCGGGTGGCTTCCTCGCTGATGATGATACGCACCGAGTCCGTATCGTCTCCCCGAATAAGATCCGCCACCCGCACCGAATTTCGCACGATTGCGTTTTGCTCGATTCGCCTGAGGCATTCCGTGAGTCGGGCGCTCCATCCTTCCCTTAGCCCCCGATCGTCATCCTCCGCATGGACTTCTTGCACCCAAGCCGCGGCTCGTCTGGGGTCCAACTTTGCACGCACATCTCTTTCCAAAAGCGTTCGAGTTTTCTTTAGGTTCTCTGCTTCTTCCCTTTGATCTCCGTATGGCAACCAGTTCCGTTCACCGGGTAGCAGAGGATAAACGTGAACCGTACCCTTCTCATGCGGGAACCTCGCGCATCGCCCGGCTCGCTGGATCAAAGCATTCATTGGGCACAGTTCTGAATGAACGTGTTCGCAGGAAATGTCCAACCCGGCTTCAACCACCTGGGTCGCGATAAGAATGGCGTTACCCCTGGAATCCTCCCCGAACAACTTCTTCAGTTTTTCTTCCTTTGCCTTTCGGTCATTCTTGAAAAACCGCGAGTGGAGCAGGATCAATTCCGGCTTTGGGTCCCTCTTGCCGATCCTGCTCCGCAAAGCTTCAAACATTGCTTGGGCACGTCCCACAGTGTTCAACAGGACGATCGAGCGGTTCGAATGCTGCCGGAGCACATCATCGGCGGTCAGGGGATGATCCTCAGCGATAAGGTTTCGCGTGACCGTCGTCACGGCCGGGAGTGAATTTAGCAATTCATCTTCTTCTTTGTTGTCCACTGGAATACGTTGCGCGTTCAACGCATCCTTTAGCGCACATTCGAGAGGATGCGTTGCCGTCGCCGTCATCCAGACCGATTGGCAGAGGTCTCGGAAGAGATGAAGCCCAGCTACGGCGGTCAGAAAGGCCTTTTGCGGCTCCATGAGATGAAACTCATCAAACACGACAAGAGATCCGGCAACGGCAGCAGCATTGATGTTGTGCAGGCGGGACGACAGACCGTAGGGGCCGTCCAACAAACCACTCAGAACTTGGTCGTACGTGGTGACGATAATCCGCCCCCGGTCGAAGAAGCGATCATCGGGCTGCTCTCCCGTTTGCATGGTGACAAAGGGTGGAACGACCTCACGCCCGAGTTCCATCCGCCCGTCCACAGGAAGTCCCATTCTTTCCACCAATTCTCTGGCTACTCGACAGACCCCTTGTGCTAGAGTTCGCAAGGGAAGCGCATAAATCAGGCGGTTCGGGCGTCCCTCCCCGTTCGAATGGATTGCATACAGAAAGGGTATAAGTACAGCCCATGTTTTGCCCGCCCCTGTTGGCGCACGCAGAATGATGTTCTTCTTCTCCCAAATCCCCTGCCAGACCGCGCACTGATACTTGAAGGGCAAGCGACCAGTGCGGTCCCGAAAGAACTCCTCATAAGATGCAGCGGTCGAAGCAGCCACCTCCAGTCGCGTGCTCTCCGCTTGGCTCAACACAGATCTCCTCTTCGGTTGCCGCGTCGTACGCCCATCCAGCCGTTGCCCCAGGCGGTGTGCTTGCCGACGTGGACAAGTTCGCCCAGGGCCAGCAAGGGAAGAAATTCGTCCAACTGGCCCTCGTAGGTGGCTTCGCCGACGAAGCCTGAAAGCCCATGGCGCTGGCGTGTCTTGGATGATGTGCGGAAGCGCTCGACCCAATCGGTCTGGGCGGAAACGGTTCGGACTTTTTCGGCGCGCTCGCCGAGCCCCCGAAAATCCAAGTCAAGCGGGCCGTCGCCGAAGAACGTGCTGAGGGCATTGATCCGGTCGCGCAGGCGCTTGAAGACGTGGTGAAACTCCGGGCGGCGGACTACTTCTCCGTCAGCACGGAGAAACGTCGGCGTCAGAAACCGGATCGTTATGCGTTGAGTAGGCCCGCTTCCGTTTGGGCCGGGAAGTTGTCGAAGGCGGGCCCTGATCCATTCATCCGTGCTGACGCTTCCGGTCGCCCGGAAGGCTTGGTCTTCCGCGCTGTAGATGGGCTTTGCTTCGCAATGGCTCCCTCGGCTTCGCTCGGGAGAAGCCGGTGCCGCGCCATTCGAGGAGACCCCGGTCTGCTCAACACGTTCCAATGTGCATCGCGCCCGATTCAGGCCCAGCCCCTCCGCTGCGAGTTCGCGAAACGACAGCACGAAGTAGGGCAGGAAGTCCAAGGCACGCCCTATGAGAACTACGCCGAACTCGAATGTTTCGCCCTTCTCGAACCGAGTCTGTGCTGCTTGCGGCGCACGGAAGACGAACGGGCGTGGAATGTCTTGATTCTTGGAAAGCCGCTCCGAGCCAGGGGGAGGGGAAGGCACAAAGACAGACTTGTACGGGCACGTTGCCGCGAGCGGGCAAGACTTCGTGTCTCGGCACTGGGGAACACAGCAAAGGCGGCGAAAGGCATGTCCGAAGCCGCCGCGAAGCATGTTCCCTTTGTTAACCGCGGGAACTACGAGTGGCTGCAACGGTACGATCGTGAACCGGAACACGCCGATCTGCAGGGCATTCGCTGCTATGGCGACAGGCATAACCGTCCCCGGGCATAACGGGCCGCCATTCTACACCCGGATGGCATTACTTGTTAGATAAAATAAATCCTCCGGAAGGTAAAAGCCGTATGAGGAGCACCGTGAATGAAAGGGTGAGGTTTGTTTATCCGGTTGTTTGAACTGTGGAAGCAGTTTTCGAACTCGATCGACTAGAGGAAGGCGAAACACCCAACGCGCGCGAGATTTCTATCACCGCAGTTAATGTTGGAGTATGCCCTGCGGCGTTCCAAGAGACCGACATACTTGGGATGGTAGCCGCTCTCAAGTCCCAAGACTTCTTGAGTCAGCCCGCGCTTCTCTCGTAGCTCTACCAGCACCCGAGCGAAGGCCGCTCGAACAGCGGTGTCCCGTAGATGTGCTTCGCTTGCGCCGACACGCGTTACTTTCTATTGTTCGAGGAGGGATTTGAGGAGGCGGTTGGCTAGCTGGAGTTGCTGGGGGCTGCATTTCTCGAGGAGGGAATCAATCCTTTTGCGCAGAAGCTTTGGGTCAGTTTCGTCACGGTCGAACTGAAAAAACGACGCAGGGGCAACACCGAACGCTCGTGCCAAAGCTTCGATCTTCTCAGGTGCCGGCCATTTCTCGCCCCGTTCGATCTCACCCAAGTAGTTCGCACCGCTCAAACCCGCTTTTTCCACTGCCTTCTCACGGGTAAGATTCGCCGCCTTTCGAGCGGCCCGAACCCTCCTTCCGAAACGCTTCTGTAGGTTCATGATCGCGGCCTGACTCTACTTGGAGTGCGGGAGGGAATACATATGCTCTGGGCGTACTTTTATATTGCATTCTTATGCTCACGGCGGTATTTTGGAGGTGCCTCAACTGCCGAAATCCGGAGGAGGGCCAAGCGCCCAGGCGTCCTAGACGCGGTAGAAGTGGGATCTCTCCATTCGACGCATCATTTCGGATGGTGCGACGCGGAATACCTTGGAGAGCCTCACGATCGTTCTCAGGGTAGGGCTTTGTATGCCCCTTTCAATCGCGCTGACAAACGTTCTGTCTAAACCGCTCTCCATGTATAGGTCCATCTGCGAGAGTCCCCGGCTCTCTCGGATTTCCCTGACAACTTGCCCAAAGGCCTTTTCGGGCCCCGAGCGAGGCTGAACTTGCTTTCGACGCAAGCCCATGATGGAGGAATGCTGACTGAGTGATGGTTATAAACCAACGGGTGATAACCAACATTCTCTTTGTCGGGCTGTGCTGCAAATATGGGAGAGAGCTTGATGCCGTCACCTACAGAGCTGGTCGAAGGAGAAATCAGCGGGCCGTTCCGAATTGAGTGTGACGCTGGCGAGTCAGGTCGGCTTTGTTCATTTGCCAAGCGCGCTTCGATCACAGTTGGCCAGCGCATCCTGCGAGACGGCGCGGAAGAAATGTGGGGCTCGCTCGTCGTGCTTTGCCATGAGGAGGACGACGGTGCCCTCGTGATTCGAGTGGTGCTGTGCCATCCGGACTGGGACGAACCGCGGGAGATTGCCGTGATCCGCTCCAGCCAGAAAGATGCGCCCTTGGGAGTGCGGATTCTCAGCGGGAGGCAGGTGGGCGAGGCAGAATGGTCGGAATCCCGTCCACGCGGGCGGTGGAAAAAGTGAAAAAAAATCGTCCCAAGTCACGCATGAGTCTGGGCCAACTTCTTCGGGCTTGGGCCTTTTGTAAGGACCTAAGCAACGCGCATCGTGTAGTTTGGGGGAATCTCACTGGTGCCCAGAGGATCGTACCGGGCGTACCATTATTTACCGCAGATGACGTAACTAACTGGGGGCTTGCCAGGCGGAACCGAACGTCATATACATCCCTCCGCCGACTGCACTGTGGTTATGATTCCGACCATGACCGCCTTCGCTCGGCAACTTGGGGACTCCTAGACAAGTGCATTGATCTTCAAAATGAAAGGCGAGCACTGGCTCGTAACGACGGCCTTGTATCACGTCCAGCGTTCTCGGGCACGTCCCGTTTGCAATTTATCGTCCGGGGAATCTGAGCTTTGAGTTCTAGTCACGGCAACCCGCATCAAAGCCCGGCGCGCAGCCGGGTATCCCCGGCGTATTCCGCTGAGGTGGCCTGCCTCTCGGACGACGATCTGTTGCTTCTGCTCCGCGAGGGCTCTCATGACGCCATGTCGGCATTGTTCGACCGGTTTCACCGGCTGATCCTAAGCGTCACTTCCAGGATCCTCCGGGATGCGGGTGAAGCCGAAGACATGATGCAGGACGTGTTCCTGGAAATCTACCGCAAGGCCTACCTGTTTGATCCCGGGAAGGGGAGCGCCAAAACCTGGATTCT
>JAKEER010000171.1 GCA_022616615.1 Acidobacteriota bacterium | reverse complement strand
GCCCGCGCTCCCAGGGTACAGAGCATGAAAATTCACGGCCAGAAGATCGGGTGCTCCGACGAGTTTTTCAACAACTTAGGCCTATTTTTATAGGAGAGGCGCCATGATTTCCAGCACAGTGGAAGACTACCTCAAGGCATTCCTGAAACTGGAGGACATGAATGAAAAGGCCAGCACCTCCAACCTGGCGAGGCATCTGTCGGTCGCTGACGCCTCCGTGACCGACATGCTCCGAAAGCTGCAGAAGACTGGCCTGCTCGAATACACTCCTTATTACGGCGCAACGCTGACGGCAGAGGGGCGAAGACTCGCACTTCGCATCTTGCGGCGGCATCGTCTAATTGAGCTATTCCTCCATCAGATCATGGGGTACGGCTGGGAGCAAGTGCATGATGAAGCCGAAAAATTGGAACACGTCGTGTCTGACTTTTTCGTCGAACGCATCGATGCCTTTTTGGGCCATCCGGACAAAGACCCGCATGGCGAAGTCATTCCAGACGCCCGTGGCTTTCGGAGCCAGGAACTGGACATCTGCCTGCTGCTGGCCGATCCAGGCGAATACACCGTTCGGAAGGTCACCAACGACCGGCCGGAGTTTCTGGCTTACCTTGAGAAAGAGTCGCTGACGCCAGGGAGGTCTTTCGTTCTGCTGGAAAGGGGTCCATTCCATGGGCCCCTCAAGCTGCTGCTCGATGGACGCAAGGAGGCTCAGTACTTCGGACTGGAAGCAGCCAAGAGCATCTATGTGCTGCCAGCCGGCCAGCTGCATGGCGAAGACCGGTCGCGTAAGGAACGCCACGGAAAGACAATCGCTTTTCCCATAGCTGAAAGCCGTTCCGGAAGCGCGGCGCCATCGCGCCGCAAACGAGACCGGTCCCGCCAGACGCCCGGGAGGTCCAGATGAACTTGCCTGGCAAGAAAAACACTGCCGCTGTTCCGCCGCAGGGATTTCGGTTGCCGCAAGGCTCGCCCAGCCTGCCCGAGGTCTATCAAAGCATCGAAGTGCCGCAATCGCTCGGCTTTTGGCGAAAGATGCTGGCATTCGCCGGTCCGGGCTACATGGTGGCGGTGGGTTACATGGATCCCGGCAATTGGGCGACGGATCTGGCTGCAGGAGCGCAGTTCAACTACACGCTGCTCTCCGTCATCATGATTTCCAACCTCATGGCAATTCTGCTGCAATCCCTGGCTGTCAAGCTAGGCGTCGTCACTGGCCGCGACCTGGCTCAGGCCTGTCGCGATTTCTATTCCAAGCCCACGAGCTTTGCCTTGTGGGTCTTGTGCGAGATCGCCATTGCCGCCTGCGACCTGGCTGAAGTAATTGGCTCGGCCATTGCTCTCAATCTGCTGTTTGGCTTGCCGCTGGCGTGGGGTGTCTGTCTGACTGCGCTGGACGTGCTGGCCGTTCTCTATCTGCAGCAGAAGGGGTTCCGCTACATTGAAGCGTTCGTGATCGCCCTGATTGGCATCATCGGAACCTGCTTCACTATCGAAATTGTTCTCTCGCGTCCCAGTCTGGCAGGCATTATGGCGGGGTTTGTTCCCAAGGCTGAGATCCTCAGGAACCCAGACATGCTCTACATCGCCATCGGAATTCTCGGCGCCACGGTCATGCCGCACAATCTTTACCTGCACTCCTCCATCGTTCAGACCCGCAAGTATGGGACAAGTCCCACGGAGTTGAAAGAAGCCATTCGCTTCGCCACGCTCGACTCTACCGTTGCTTTGATGTTCGCGCTTTTCATCAATGCCGCCATCCTCATCATGTCGGCTGCCACGTTCCATGAGTCCGGAAACCAAGGTGTCGCCGAAATCGGCGATGCCTATAAGCTGCTTGCGCCGCTGCTTGGGACCACGCTGGCCAGCATCTTGTTCGCCGTGGCGCTGCTCTGCTCCGGCCAGAATTCGACGTTGACGGGAACGCTCGCCGGACAGATTGTCATGGAGGGCTTTCTGAACATCCGGTTGCGCCCCTGGCTGCGGCGCTTGATCACGCGCCTCATTGCCATCGTCCCGGCCGTCATCTGTGTTATTCTCTACGGCGAAAGTGGAACAGCCAAACTGCTGATTCTCAGCCAGGTGGTTCTCAGCCTACAGCTCTCCTTTGCCGTGTTTCCTCTAGTGCAGTTCACGAGTGACCGCAGCAAGATGCGCGAGTTTGCAAACCCTCTGTGGCTGAAGTCGCTTGCCTGGATTATCGCAGTGGTGATTGGTTCATTGAACGCCTGGTTGCTGATTCAGACAGTGCGCGGGTGGATGGCCTAGAGGCGACAGCCGGCTTCCGGACGGCGGCCGTCGACTGTTTCCCCGATCCGTCCAGAGGTCAGGTGTCACATTTGATCAAACGCTGAAGGAATCATGTACCACAAGATTCTCGTTCCCGTTGAAAACTCCCCAAACGACCAGGTCATCTTGAACCACATTCAAGATCTTGTGTCGCTGACGGGCGCTAAATTGCTATTGGTGTGTGTGGCGCATGGCTGGGTGGCGCGCAATTTCGATCAGCTCAAATTGCGGGAATCGGAAGAAATGCGAAGCGACCGCGACTATTTGGCCGCTTTAAGCGAAGAACTGCGCAGCAAGGGAATGGAAACAGACTACATCCTCGCCTACGGAGAGCCCTCGGACGAGATCATTCGAATCGCCCAAGAGCAGCAAGTGGATCTGATCGCCATGACGACGCACGGGCATCGTTTCATCTCCGACATTCTTTATGGAAGCGTCTCGCATGATGTTCGCCACGCCGTCAACATTCCGGTCTTGTTGCTGAAAGCAAAACGCTGAAAAAAATTTCTGGGTGCGAGACTCGTTCCCCGCAGTGGCCACCTGGAAGCGCCAACGTCGCCTCCGGAAGCCGCCCGGACTTCGGCGCTCCCAAGTCAAAAATCAAAGGGCCAAACCCAAAAAAGCCGGCCTGGCCCGTCGGTCGGTAAAGCAAGTCACTCTGCCGTGCGAAGGCACTGCCTTCACGCACTGGCCACGAGGACGCGGCTTTCATCAGACGAAGAAGCCACGTCTTCATTGCCAACAGAGCTGGCACCAACCAGAGACTGCTGCAGCTCGCGTTCGAGTTCAGCCAGTCGTGCTTCGATTTCTTGCTCCTTTCCTCTTCTCTTCACGATCTCCTCGCGATAGCGCCGCAAGAAGTAATCGATCGTTTCAACACGAATCCTGATCGACCCTGACGGCTTGTTCTCATCGAGGTCCTTGAAACAGAAGTAAGGTGTGCCTGCTTTCTCGATGATCCCTTCAATGACGCCGTAAATCGGAGCATCGTGGCCGCACTTGAAGTTTGAGATTTCTAACGCGACCAGGTTGGGATGTCGGGCCGTAAACTTAGCCGCCCAGATCTTGTGATTGGTGCTGGCCGAGTAGCAGTTCTTCCAGACATCCGTTATGTCGAGCGGATGTTGGATGACTCCTGCCCGCACCTCCTCACCAAATAATCGTTCCAGCAGGTCCTCATCCAGTGGCAGCGTGCTCTGCGAGAAGATCGGGTAGCCGAGCTTTTGGAATTCGTCCATGATCTCGTGATTCAGCCCCGGATCATGATGATAGGGCCGGCCCAGCATTACGATACCGATGCGATCTTCGCGTTCCAATTGATCCATCGCCTCACGGGCTTTGCGACGAATACCTTTTTCATACTCCTCCAAGGCCTTGAATCCAGCTTCAATCGCTCTTTCGTTTTCTGCTTTGGAGACACCTAGAATCTTCTCCCAAGCCTGGAACATCTGGTAAGCCAGCAGTTTTCGATCGGTGAAGTTCAGGACCGGGCTCACGTAGGCAATGCCGGCCTGGGCAAACACATCGTTTTCCTTTGTGTAAGCCGCCTTCACGGTTTCAGGAGTAGCCGTCACCGTTGGGCAAGCGTTGATGCCGGTGAGGTTCACCAAGGGTGAATGGAGCACATCGACCATGGGGAAGAAGATCACGTTGAGCGGTTTGTGCTCCGACTTCACGGTCAACAGATTGTGGACGTGAGCGATGCCGATCTTAGCTGGAAAGCAAGGGTCGATGGCGCCGCGACTCGAGCCTGCGCGATACAACTCACTGCTGGTGTAATCGGAGTAGATGATGTTTTGGGAACGGAGCCCCAAACTCTCAAAATAGGCATTGAACAGCGGGGCGTAAGTGTATTGGTTGAGCACGCGTGGAATGCCCACTCGCAAGTCTTTGCGTTTTTCCATGAGCTCAACCCGCTGGCGAATCCCTGCAGGAGTCATCCAATTCATTTTGGGGACCGGATCTGCCAGGCTTGGCAGGCTACGGAACCGGAAGGGCTCGCGTGATGCGAGTTCGACGAAGTTCGGGTAGGCCGCCTTCTTCGAGTCAATGCCGGACTTGATTTCCTTCATCGACTCCATGTCCTCAACCGTGCCCTTTTCGCAGGTGGCGATGATCAGCCTTTGTTCACCGGCCTGTAGTGGGACTTTGGACACCTGGCTGATGGGAACGAAATCCGCAGAACCGACCGTCTTGACATCGATGAAGGTGCGCAGGCAGTTGTTTTTGCAGAAGTAACAGCGGGTGTCTTCGTTGCGCGTCGAGCGATAACTAATGCTGCGGACTCCGTCCAGACCAATAAACGTCGTCTTGAGGCCGTTCAGCCAGAGACGGCGGACTTCGACCGCGGCGCCAATCGCACCCGACTCTCCGCAGTGCTGGTGAACAATGACCTCCGGTTCACGCCCGGCAGCCCGGAAGCTGTTGCGGATAAAATCCACTTCCGCTTTCACCACGGCCATGTTGTTTTGTGTTCCGCCCTGCAAGACGAAGCGTGTACCGAGAGCCGCCAGGTTTGGAACGCTGGCCACGTAGAGGAATACATTCTTGGGCAGCACAGCTGCCAACCCTGCCAGAATTTCTTCGGCACGCCAGCCTTGGCGCTGGAAGTTGACGATGTCCGACTGCATGAACACGGCACAGCCGTAGCCGAAGAGCGGCATGGCCTGGGCGGAAAAGGCTTTGTCGGCGTACTGTTCCACCGGCAAGCTGAAACCTTCTGCCGTTGACTGTAGGAAGTAGCCGTTGCCCGCAGAACACTGCGTGTTTAACTTGAAATCCTTGACCCGCCCGTTTTTTAGGACGATCAGTTTGATGTCCTGCCCGCCCACATCGACAATGACGTGAGGGTCATCGTAATACTTGAGCGCCGATTCGGTGTGCGCGACAGTTTCGACCAGGGCCACATCTGCTTTCAAGACATCTTTCAGGATGTCCTTGGCGTAACCCGTCGTGCCAACCCCTAGAACCTCCATGCTGGCATCCTGTGCCTTCACCTGGCGTTCCAGGTTGTCAAACATGTCGATGGTGTCTTGAATCGGGTTGCCATTGGAAAGCTGGTAGGCTTTGCAAAGAACATCGCCCTCCTCGGAAAGCAGCACAGCTTTGGTCGAGGTAGAGCCACCGTCAACTCCCACGAAGCCGCGCACCGTCTGCCCTCCAGAGAATTTGGCCGGGATAAATTTCGGGCGACGGTAGGCGGTCTTGAAGTTCTCAAGCTCCTCATTGGTTTTCGTGAGTCCATGGCCACCCGATTTGGCTTTTTCTTCAGCGCGGCCATAGTCGATGTAGTAAAGGAGTTTCTCGGTGCCAACATAGCGTCCGACTTCGTCCTCCTCGTCCTTTCCGAACTCGATGGCGCCGAGGGCAGCAAAGTACTGCGCGTGGTCAGGGACTTTGATAAGTTGCTCCGGGGTTGATCCGCCGGGTATCTGTACCTTCCGGTCTTCCCACATCTTGGGGATATTGGCCTGCCAGGCTTCGCGCATGCCGCGAATAAACGTGTTCGGCCCACCCAGCAACAGCACATGGGGTAACAGTGTGTGACCGCGCGTCAAAACGGTCAGGTTCTGCAGCACGATGGCTTCGAACAACGAAGCCATCAATTCGGTCGATGGAGTTCCGACCTTCTGCAGACTATTGATGTCTGTTTCAGCGAAAACCCCACATTTACCGGCGACCTTGTGCAGCTTCACACCTCGGTAGCCCTGGTTGCCGAGTTCGAGGGTAGGGATTTTCAGCTTGGCGTTGATCTTGTCGATCACCGCCCCAGTTCCTCCCGCGCATTTGTCGTTCATCGAGGGAATCTTCTTCTTGCGGCCACTTTCTTCATCATTTCGGAAAATGATGATCTTGGCGTCCTGGCCGCCGAGCTCGATAACGGAAAAAACTTCCGGATGGAGCTTTTCAACCGCCAGGGAAACCGCCGTAACTTCCTGAACGAATTTCGCACCGATCAGGTCCGCCAGTGTCGTGCCGCCCGAACCGGTCATAAAGACGCGGGAATTACTGGTCGTAACACCGACTTCAGTTTCGATCCGCTGCAGGAATTCCAGAGCCTTCTCCGGCTGCTTCGTTTCATGACGCTGGTAGTCTTGCCAGAGGATGCGGTCTGTGCCTGGTTCCGCAACCACTGCCTTCACAGTCGTCGATCCTACGTCCAGGCCCACCATGAATTGGAGATTGTGAGTTGTCATTATGCTCTCCTGAAAAGTAAGCTCCCCTCCTCAGCTGAGGAGGGGATGCCGGGGCCGACGGCCGCGGCGGGGGTGGTTGCTGGGTGGTGCTCCGTCCCAACGGATCGAACCACCCCTGCAGCGGCTGACAGCCGCTGCTCCCCTCCTTATCCAAGGAGGGGACTTGCGCATTTTCATCCTCGGCGCCGCGCCTAATTTCGTGAGACCCCGACTGGAACCGCGACACGCGTCCGGCGCCAGAACCGGGAATCCCGATCCATGCGATCGCTAACATGCAGGACGAACTGGGCACCCGTGCCTGCGATACCCGGTCGATGCGGCACGTGATAGAACGGCCGTCGCAGCTCTCCGTGCTCGGCCACGTACTCCTTGATGTCCTCGAGCCGCTTGCCAGTAGATTCCAGAACCTTCTCGAATTCAGCTCTGGCCTTGGCTTTGGCCTCGCCGAGCGCCATCTGGACCCTGCTGTGAGCGTTGACCTCACCTTCGCCGGAAGTCTCAATGGGCAGAAAGATCATGTCTCTATACTTGTTGACCACCGCTGACTGAACACCATCCGACTGGCTGGAGGGCATGCATCCAAACGGCTTTAGAGCCAGCACCATGTGCACCCGATTGTTGACCGTGTAATAGACGTTCTTGCCAACTTCCAAATGTCCTTCGCCGCCGCGGGTGAACTTGTTGTAGAACGGCGCGGCCAACTGAGCTAATTCCTTCTGGGGTACTAACTCGTGGGTGAGGCCGCCTAGTTGGCGAATTACGCGATGATAGAAATGGCGCCACAGGGCTTCGCCGACAGATATCCCGACAAACTTTCCCGCATATTTCAATTCGAGCTTAGCTCGCTCCTTCAGATTCCACCAGGCTAGCTGCCGCTGATGTTCTTCCACAGCCTTCCTCCGCTCGTGATTGTACTTGCCCTGGTACATCAGATAGGCGGCCCAAGTGGCAATGGGCTCGGGAAGCACCTGAGCGCCTTCCCGTTCCAGGAAGGCAAACATGTTGAAGTTGCCGTCCCCTTCCGTGGTCTGCGCCCAGAATTCGCCCGTAATCTTGACGATAGGTTTGATACGGGTGCGGTCCACTTCGATCGTGTCGAGCAGATCCCTCACTTGGCGAAGAGCATTGACGTAAACGTCTCCGTAGAGATGCTCTCGAATCTTGCCGAGTGTGTTGAAAGTGTTCCTCACAGCCTTCTTTCGTTCGAGGAAACCGCGGCTCCACTGGGGAGCAGCCTTCGTGATTTCAAAGGGCGGCCGTTCACGCAGGATGGAGCACAAGATGTCGATCGCTTCTCGAAAAACCTTGTTTGTCTCCCCCTTGTTCACTTCGAACGGGCGGATCTGGTAATTCATGTCCTGAATCACGTCGCCTAGATGCAGAGCGTTCAACATTCCCAAACCAAAATCGACGTTGAACTTGAGTCCCGGCTCGCCGGACGAGGCTTTCAAGCCATCACTGTCGTGGAACAGGAGGATTCGGAACCCATCGAACCCGGCGTTCTTTAATGCAAACCGATATTCCGCTTCGTACATGCCAAAGCGACACGGCCCGCAGGAACCCGCGGTGAAGAAGACATAGCTATCCAGAATCTCCCGTCTCGTTATTCCCTGGGACTCCAGCCACTGCAGGTACTGCACCAGGTTTCCGACAGTGAAGTAGGTGGGATTGCACTGTCCGTTGTTGCCATATTCCTTGCCGATCTGGAAGGCAGCCACATTCGGCGTGGGCACTTTCTCACAACGGTAGCCGCTGCCCTCGAAAACTGCCTTCATCAGATCTTCGTGCTTCCACGTCAATCCACCGAACAGAAGCGTTACCTTGCTACGCTCCTCGGCGGTGAATGCCCGTTCCACGGGTCGGTGGAAGTGCTCGGAAGGGGTCAGGCCCGCCTCACGACGGAGCCTGGCACGTTCCGCTTCGAGTCGCTGTTTGAGTTCTTCGGGTGTTTGGATTGTGACGAGTTGCATGATTCCTCCATCTCAGCCATTGACAAGACTGCGTGATTGAAAAAAGTGAAGGGTAGGTGATTGCTCGGGGATGTCTTCCGTGAAGACACTCCCAAGCTGACCAGCCGGCTTTGTGGTCTGGCCGCGTCCTGGGCCGGTACGGGCTCTATCGAAAGAGAATCGCTGACGGCACATTCGTCTTGATCAAGCGGGCGGTTACTGCAATGCACAGAGGCCATCTGCCAGGGCTCCGACATTGCTAGGCGACTATCTGTACCGATGGACTGAAACCTGCCGGAGTCTCTTTCAGGGGTGAGGCAAAAAGAAAAGATGCCTCAAGAGTTCTCCGACTCCCGTGGGTGTGTGGATCTTTTGGCCGGGTTCTCGGAACTTTCAGCTTTAGGTCGGCGCTGAGAAGTCAATTGGGGCGGATCAATGGACCATCCACTGTCCCGACTCTCCGAACACACCGGCGACTGATGCTAGAACAGGGGCCTTCGTCCTTCGTGGGATCGGTGAGGTGAAGCAGCAGGAACATCCTCTTCAACCAGCAGGTGCATGGGTCAGAATTTTCACCTTCAACGGCCACTGTCATCAGACTGTAGAAATTCTAAACAGTCTTTTGGAAAATAGGCAAGAGAAGATCGTCATGTCTCGCAAGGGGTAGCGAGCGACCTCTGACCGCCGAGACCCAAAACAGCGAACCGCCAAGGACGCAAAGAGCGCCAAGAGCTTGCCTGATGAAGCCTTTCGTAGAAGTACTCAGTCGGCCATCCCGATTCTGAGATTCCAAATGACAGCTCAGATTTCCCTTTGCGTTCTTGGCGCTCTTGGCGGTTCAAACAAATGCAAATTTGACCGAATCTGGAACTTCGTTGGGGGCAAGTGAATCTAGCACGTCAGACCCATCCAACGCCGCTGATGGCTGGAGATTGCACACGGGCGGCTGAATGAGACGCCCAGTGACGATCACGCAAGAATGCGACTGCAAAAAGAATAGAAGTCGTGCCTTTAACACGCCTTCGTGCCCGCTTTCTTCCACGATACCGAAATCATTTTCTCTCCCCTGCCCCGAGGCCCCCACTCGCTCCCTCAGCATTGAAGAATGAGAAAAAGGCTGCAACATCCTCACGCATATGGCACAACAAGACTTCGGGAGTGGTTGAGGACAGAGCCTGCAGTGCCCATCATGCGGACCAAAGGAAGCCTCAATTGGTCAGAGGATTGCCATCTGCAAAACGTCGCCTTGAAGAGAACCAGGCCTCCGCTATCCGTGCCTGAACTCAAACGCGAAGCGCACAAGATTTTCTTTGATTTCGCTCACAAACCTGCGAAAGTTTCTTATCTTGGGACTTCAGTGGGCTCGGCACAAGTCACACTTCTTTACAGAACGCTGGAAAGCTCTCCTAGCTACAGAAAACATCAAGACACTTCGAAAGGGACTTCAAATGGGAGGGCTCATACTCCCAGGTCAATCGAAAATGAAGCGTCTCTTTTTGATTCCTTGTCTGCTCGCAGTTGCCACCACTAGCCACTTTGCCCGCTCCACCTCGGAGAACCGCCCTCAGAAATCGTCGCATCCTTTCTGTGGAACCACGCTGGATCGCGTACAGCGCGAACTGCAGCGCTCACGCGACCTCCGAATGGTGCGGCAGTTCCGCGCCGAACGCCAAGCTTTGAGCACTGCGGCAGGCGCGACGCAGGACATGGGCCAGATCGCGGTGATGGAAGACGATGGGACCATCGTCACCGCACAGAATCCGTTTGATTTGCCTGCTGTCACGCTGCGGCTCAGCCCCGCCGGATCCGGTGGCAGTTATCTCTTGTCACAACGCCAGGAAACCGTCGGCAGCAACTTGGGAACGGCACTGACGCTAACCGACGACGATAGCCGCGAGATCGTCTTCAGCAGCGGTTTTAGCTTTGCTTTCTTCGGAACGACCTACTCCAGCGTATTTATCAACTCCGATGGGAACTTGACATTTGGTGAGGCCGATAACGCTTCAACCGACCGGAATCTCACCCGCTTCAACGCCGGCCCTCCGCGCATCGGTGGTTTCTTTGCAGACTTCGATCCAACGGCAGGGAGCGGCGGCGTCTTTTACAACGCCTTGCCCGATCGCTTTGTGGTCACTTGGGACCGCGTTCGTGAGTATGGCGGGACTACGGAAAGCTCATTTCAGGCGACCCTGTTCGCTGACGGCGCCTTTGAACTGATCTATGGAGGCATCTCTGCCCAAAGCGGCATTTCAGGTTGGAGCGGCGGACGCAACAACCAGACACTGGGGCTGGCAGACCTTAGCGCCTCAGCGGGCGTTCTCTTTTCCGGGCCGAGGGCCGAACGGTTCGCGCGCTCGACCGAATTAGACCTACCGGCGCTGGCGGCGAAGTTTTATCAAACCCACGGCGATGAATATGACCAATTAGTGATGTTCACCAATTTCCCCTTCGACCTTGAAGGGGCGTTTGCTTTCGAGCTGAACATTAAGAATGAGATTCGGGGCATTGGCCTTGAGCAGTTTGATTTCAGCTCGGACTTCTCGAGTAGCGGCCGGTTGCAAAGCTTCCTGGCGATGAATCAGCTGACGGAATTTCCTGACGACCCAGATACTGTCTTCTTCGGCACTAATTCCACCATCAACATCCTGGGCCAGGAAGCCGGGCACCGCTGGCTGGCGTATGTGCGGTTTCGCAATGCCAACGGCCAGAACAGCACCAGTCTTCTCGGACGAGATGATTCGCACTGGAGCTTTTTCTTCAACTCGGAAGCCTCCGTCATGGAAGGTAACCAGATTGAGGACAGGAGTGATGGGAACTTCGAAACGACGGCCGCAACAGACCGCTACAGCAAGCTGGACCAATACCTCATGGGCTTTCGCGAACCGAGCCAGGTGGGGCCGATGTTCTACGTCAGCAACATCAGCGGCACGACGCGAACACCTTCCAGCGCGCCAACTATCGGCGTCACCTTTAGGGGCACCCGCCAGAATGTGACGGTTGACGACATTATCGCCGCTGAAGGTCCGCGCATTCCCACCGTGGCCGCTTCACCCAAAGTCTTCAAGCAAGCATTCGTTCTCCTGGTACAGCGCGGCACCGCGCCTTCCGGCGCAGAAGTTGCGAAACTGGACCGCTTTCGGCAGCGCTGGCAGGAGTTCTTCTCTCAAGCGACCAATGGTCTCGGCAGTGCCGACACCACACTCAGCACTATTCCCATCATCCCGACGCTCAGCAGTGTGGCGCCAGCCTCCGGACCCACGGCTGGCAACACACCGCTTTACATTTCGGGAAACAACTTTCAGGATGGCGTCAGCGTGCGTGTGGGTTCCAACGCCGCTGTGAGCGTGCAGCGCATCAGCTCCACTCTAGTCAGGGCGGTAACGCCACCCAGCGTGGAGAGTATCGCCTCGGTTGTAGTGACAAACCCCGGAGCCCAGCCTGCCACGCTGGGAAATGCCTTCAGTTACGTCAAGCTGAATCCTGCCTCGGTTTCCTCCGGCGCCGTACGCCTGGCATTTGCCATCGACAGTCCCACTTTCCGTTCGAATCTGGGCGTCAACAATCCTAGTCCGCAGAGCGCCGACGTACGCGTCCTTCATCTCGACAGGAATGGTCTGCTGGTCAACCAGCTCGCATCGCTCATGGTCCCGCCCAATGGGTTTGCGCAGCGTAACAGCATCTTGCGCGAGTTGGAGGGCTCGGCGTCCATTACAGGTCGCGAAGGCACGTTAGCCTTGGAATCCAGCCAGCAGATTCAGGCTTTTGTTTCACAAATTGATAATCAGACGGGAGATCCCAGCATTCTCGAAGGATTCCGTCAGGGCAGCACGCGAATCATTCTGTCGTCCGCGGCTAACACTGGCCCTTTCCGCTCGAATTTGATCGTTGTGAACCTGGCGCCGAGCGAGGCGCGAGTCAACATCAGGCCTTTGGATCGCGACAGCGGACAGCCGGTGGGAGCGCCTGTCCAGAATCTAACCCTGCCCGCCAACGGGTTCGTATCTCACGACAACATTCTCGCGTCATTGAACGTCAATGACTACTTTGGCCCGGTCGAGATCCGCTCGACAAACGGTACAGAACTGGCCGCGGTCTCGCGTGTTTCAGGCTTGAATGCCGGCACCAGCGGATTTTTCCCGGCGCTGCCAGCCGATTCGGGACAGTTAGCCGAGATCATTCCGTTTGCCATCGATACGAATGAGTTCCGGACCAATCTCGGGATCAACAACCTGGGTACAACGAACGCCAGCGTCAACGTGACGTTCTTCGAAGCGGATGGCGCCCTGCTGGCCAGCACGGCTTCCCCAGTGTCCGTGGTTCCGCAAGGACTCGTGCAAATCAACAATGTCCTGCGCTTCCTGCTAGCCGGCTCCAGCAATGCCTCGGTGACCAACCGGCAGGGTTACTTGAAACTGACATCCAACTCGCCGATCAAGGCCTTTGCCACGCAGATCGACAACTTGACCAACGATCCCAGCATTGAAAACAGTGTCAGCAGCGGCAGCGCCAACCTGCTTTTGAAGTCCACCGCCAATACCAGCTTTCGCTCCACGCTAGCGATCGTGAATCCTAACGCTTCCCCGGTCTCGGTTCAGATTACGGCACGCGAGGGCAGCTCCACCAACAACGGCGCCGCCACCGGAACGCGCATCATCACCATTCCCCCCAACGGCCAATTTGTCAGTCAAGACATTCTGTCGGAGATTGGTGCCAGCTCCACGTTTGGCCCAGTCGAAATGCGATCCCTCACAGGTTCTCCCATCATCGCTGTTTCGCGCGTCTACAATATCACCGGAAACACGAGCGGGTTCTTCAACGCTCAGCCTTTGCCATAAAGATATCCTCGCCGCTTTCTTCCAGTTCGCTCAGCGCGTATCGGCTGAGGCTACATACTGAACGACCCTGGTACCGCATTTTATAAATGCGACGTATCTTCCCTTCTAGGAAGCTACGAGTCCTAAGCCTCAGTGAGGCAGCGGCTGTGCCGCTCGATGTGCGGAAAGGCTGCGCCTTTCCGCTGGCTCTGCGACGATGTTCTGGGGCTCTGCCCCTCCGGGTGGGGCAAAGCCTGGGCAAAGCCCCACCCGGAGGGGGTCGCGACGCGGAAAGTCAGAGACTTTCCGCACATCAGGCGGCACAGCCGCACCGAAAAATCTGACGGTAGTTGCGAATAGAGTACTTAGTGACTGCGCTTCAGAGCTTGGGTGCAACGCTTTCCAGCTTTTAGGGCCATGCTGTAGCCTGAAAAACTGACCAATTTTCGACGCGTCCAGCGCGTAATTTTTGCCAGCTCTCCGCCTGCCTGCGCCTCCTCTTCGAGTCCGTTCCAGAACTGTATCTTAGCCGCGTCTAGACGCTTCAATTCGAAGTACCAACTATCATTAGATCAACCAGTTAACTATTAGAGAAAATTTAGAAACCGATCGAGGACTCCAGCAAGGATTGGCAAACCCGTTGCTCTATCCGAAGCATCGAAATCGCAGTGGAAAGGAAATCGACACACTATGCGAAACCGAACGATGACACTTCTGATCGGAACTCTGTTCGGAATTTTCACTGAACTGCCGGCGTTTGCGGGCGATGTCCGCTTCGACGACAAGGAACAATTCGTTCTCACAGAAATCAATCGAATTCGTGCTGAGGAAGGATTGCCGAAACTCCGACTGAACAATAAACTTCGACAAGCGGCTCGCAGTCACAGTTCCAATATGGCGGGACATAGCTACATGTCCCACACCGACTCTTTCGGGCGCGGCCTGAAAGAGCGTCTCGGGAGCGCAACGATCGAGCGTTGTTATGCAGGCGAAAACGTGGCAAGAAACAATTCTCCAGACTCGGCGCGCGTCGCGATTGAAGGCTGGCGCCAAAGTCCAAAGCACCTGAAGAACATCCTCAACGAGAAGTTCACCGATACCGGCATCGGAGTCGCCGTCAACTCCGAGGGCCTGGTCTTCTTCACACAGATCTTCCTGGGCAACTAGCCCTCAGAATCGTGTCAAGAATTACACCCAAAGCGCAAATTTGCCCAGGCTGGCCCTACTCACGGTCTTGATAGTCCTCTCAAAACACGCCAGTTGTCCTAACACAAAGATCTGGCCCCCGCCTTGCATTTGACCTTGCAGATGAATGGGGCCCGGAGGCCGACAATGCAACTCTTCACCAATATCGCAGCGATTCTGATCGTCGCCTTGTTGTCGTTCGAGTTCAGCCTTTGGCTAAGCCGTGGTCTCCTCTCTCTCATGCTACACTCCATGCAGCGCTTGGAATCGCGAGCAAAGAGCAGTTAGCCACGTAGCGGCCCCAAGCAAGCTCTCCTGGCAGTTTGAAGATATGTCCAATGATTTTCCCTCGGCAAGCAAGTGTGGAAAAACCCTCGGTCCGGGTTCGACGGATCCCCTTGGCCCAAAGACACACACGCCCGAGAGGCATCGCCTGCCCTACCTGATTTCTTTGCCCGAGCGGAGCGTACGCTCCACCGGGGCTCTCGCGGGTGGCTTCGCTCGCGAGCTCAGCGAGGTCGTTCTACCTTCGAGCTTCCGCAAGACGAAGATTTACCGATCCCTTGTGGATGTCACGCTCCGTTTCATCGTTGAGCAAGTGGGGCAGGTCGAGAAGCCCAGCGATCAAGAGTCGCGGCTGCCTTCCGATTTTGCCTTGCGTCGGTCGGCGGGAAACGGAATTGAGATGGCGGGCATCCTGCTGTTCCGTTTCTCGCCCGTATGGGTGCTAGCAGCCTTGTCGGATCTCTCCAGCACAGGGCGTGTTCTGATTCGAGAGATTTCAGAATCGCTGCAGGAGAAAGGGCTGCTGGAAAGAAACGTGGATTTCGCGAGCATCGACGAGATTCTCGACGGCCTCGAAAAGACCTCAGGCCGGCTGGCAGACAATCTGAACGCCCCGCCTTTTGACGTTCAGGTGCTTCGGCGAGAGTGGCAGCTTCTTAGACAAGAGGCTGGGAAGATCACACCAAAACAAATGCCTTCGAAAGAGCAACTGGCGGAATCCTGGCAGGAACTCAGAGAGGAGGCACACCGGCAAGACTGTTCGGTCTTTGAACTGTCTTCGCTCATGGCCTTGTCTGCCGTCACTCAGTTGCCCGCAAAGGCTCTCTGGCTTTCTCAGTGCGCTACGGCAGCTGCCGGGAAAACCGGAATGCTCTTGGCCAGCACGCTGCTGTCAAACTACACAACGACGCTGAAAGACATTCAGGAAGCCGGTTACCTGCATTATTGGGCCAGACAACTGAAGCCCTACGTTTCAGCGGCAGCCCGAAGCTTTTCTCCCTCGCAGTCTTCCTATACGGAGCGCTTCTTGCAGTGGTGTGTCGCGAGAGGACGCAAGGCCTAGACGAGCCGGCAAGGAAGGTTCACAAAACAGTCAAGGTCCACACCTTCATGAGGTGTGGGACGTTCCGCCGAACCACTCTCTTCTGCTAGCAGTATGAGGGCAGTCGTTATCGGTACTCTTCTCGGAGAGAGAGCTCGTGGATCTCGACCACAACGTCCTGCTCCGCTGGGCTCCTTGGCGGGCAAGAATCGATCGAGCGCGCGATTCCACTTCTTCCGCATGTGGCTTGCGCTGCGTTTTCCGCAGGACCTTGGCGAGGCTGGTCAGAGTCTCTGCCACAGCGGCGTGGCCGTCGCCGAGTACTTCCTCCCGCACTGTCAGCGCCTGCCGAAATAGTCGCTCAGACTTGTCATACTGCTTGTGATCGAAGTAGAGACAGGCCAGATTGTTCAGACAAGTCGCCACCTCAGCGTGATTATGGCCCAGCGCCTTCTGAGCGATGGATAGGGCGCGTAACAGCAACCGTTCTGCCTCACCAAACTGTCCACGAGATCCCAAGAGCTGCGCCAGGTTATTCAGGCAGCAAGTCGCCACGGGGCGTCCCGCTCCCTGCGCCTGTTCCATGTTGAGCAACAACCGACGGTAAAGCTTCTCGGCCTCAGCATACTCACCTAGGGCCTTGTGGAGCTGTCCCAGATTATTCAGGCAGGCCGCTACAGTGGGATGTGCTCCCCCGAAGGCCCTTTCCAGAATAGGCAAAGCTTCCTTGAGATAAAGCTTTGCATCGGAGTAGCGCCCCTGCTTCTGGCAGAGGCAGGCCAGGTTGTTCAGGGTCATAGCACGCGTGGGATGTTGGGCTTCCAACGATTTCTCGATTAGGCGGAGAGCGTGGTGAAAGAGAGTTGCGGCCTTCACCCAATCGCGCTGCGAAGCGTAGAACTGGGCCAGGCTGTCGAGGCAGCGTGCCACCTCCGGGTGATCCGGTCCCTGCCCTTTTTCGGAAAGTTTGAGCGCACGGCGGTAGAGTTCTTCAGCCTCGCTCTGCCGGCCGGTGTCGGCGTACAGCCTTGCTAAATGCCGCAGCGTCGTCGACAGGCTGAAGTGCTCGGAGCCTAGAAGCTTGCTCTTCAGATCGAGGGCCCGAAGCAGGACAGATTCGGCTTCAGCGTAATGTCCCTGATCGTAAAGCAGTCGCCCCTGGTTTGTGAGGCCCATCGCCATTTCCAGCGGTTTCGGCCCGGAAGCGGCTTCCCAGATCGCTAGCGCTCGCCGATAGTGCTGCATGGCTACATCGAAGCGTCCCAGGGTGTGATGCACCGAGCCGAGGTTGTTCAGCGTCATTGCGAGGCGTAGGTCGTTACTGCCAAAGTTTTCCGCTTCTCGCATCGCCTTTCCCAGGTGTTCTTC
>JAKEER010000867.1 GCA_022616615.1 Acidobacteriota bacterium | reverse complement strand
GCTAGTTTCTGTCGCGAAACCTGGAAAGTCTTGCGCAGTGTGGCTTTGAACCGACACGTCTAAACAATTTTCGGCTCCCCTCGCCCCAGCGGGGAGAGGGGCCAGGGGGTGAGGGGGACCGCCGTGCCGTCTCCGATAGTCTCTGTCTTCCCGCTTCTAGTGGGCTTGTTCGGCTCTGGCCGAAGCACTTGACTGCGCGCACCACCCCCTCACCCCCAGCCCCTCTCCCGCGTTGGGGAGAGGGGAGCCGAAGTGCTGAGGCGGCAAGAATGGCGCCAGGCATGCCTTTTCGAGTTTCGCGACAGAAACTAGGCTAGAAAGTCCGGTGCCCGAAAGCCTGGGTTCGTGCCGCTCGGTTGCTCGGTTTTGGCGAACGTTGCCTGCACTGAAAAGAGGCGGTCTCGAAACTTAGAAGGAGCAAGGCAGATGAGCAGACGCGACTTTTTGAAACAGATGGCAGCAGTATCACTTCTGACTGTACCGTCACGAACGTCGCAAGGCGGTTCCCACTCAAATCGTCACGAGAAAGAGGCCACTGCTAAGGCAAGTGCCCCACCCACAGCTCCAGAGCCCCTCATCCGCATTGCGTCCGATCGCCAACTATTCGTCGACGACGACTTGATCGCACAAGTGAAGGAGGTAGCCCTGAGGCTTCATCCGCCTATGCCAAGAGAAGTCACACTACGGATGGAGCGGCCTTGGGAAGGAATCACGTCCTGGGCCTCTGTTGTCATAAAAGACGGCGAGCGATACCGCATGTGGTATCGAGCGGACCCAGACCGGCGCGTTTTGTCCAGGAACGCTGTTCGCACCTACACCGCCTACGCGGAGAGCTCCGATGGAATTGTCTGGGAGCGGCCTGATCTTGGTCTCTTTGAATTCCAGGGCTCAGGGAAAAATAACCTGCTTTGGGCTGGCCCCGGAGGAAACATGTCAGTTTTCAAGGATGAGAAGCCCGGCATTCCGTCAAGCGAACGATATAAAGCCATTACCCGAGCCCGAGGAGCTTACGGATTGATCTCACCAGATGGCATACACTGGCGGCTGCTGCAACAAGACCCAGTCCTTACGGGTGGCTTGTTTGATTCACATAACATCGTGTTTCAGGATCCTTGGGCGCATCATTACGTCTACTTCGGGCGCGGATTTGCACCGGCGCCCGAAGGCAAAACTTCTGATATGAAGGAGGGAATCCGGCGCATCCGGCGTTCACTGTCCAAGGACTTTCGAAATTGGACTGCTTTGGAGTTTATAGACATGGGCCAAAAACCCCTGGACCATCTTTATACGAATGCAGCTGCGCCCTACGAACGCGCTCGCGGAATCTATCTCATGTTTCCCAAGCGCTTCGTTCCCGAACGCAGGTTTGACAGCAGCTGGCCGCTACAAGGCCAGTCGGACATTGTGTTCGCTTCCAGTCGCGACGGTCTCCACTGGGACCGGTCGTTTTTGGAAGCGTTTGTGCGACCTGGGTTGGATTCGAGAAACTGGCACGAACGCGCAATTGCCATGGGGCAAGGTATTGTGCAGACGGGACCAGACGAACTGTCAATGTATTATTTCGAGAACGCAAAAACAGACTCTTGCCGAATTCGCCGCTGTACAGTCCGCCCCGATGGATTTGTCTCGGTTAATGCCAAATATGGTGGAGGTGAGCTTACCACGCGCCCTCTAGTCTTTGAGGGAAAGAACCTCTACCTTAACTACTCAACCTCGGCCGTTGGATTCATAAGAGTAGAAGTGCAGGATAATACAGGTCATCCGTTGGCTGCGTACGACGAGAGAGCGAGCACCGAGATATTTGGAGATGAGTTGGACCGCAGGGTGAGTTGGACGTCAGGGGCACAGGTAGGAGTCTTGCAAGGCAAGCCAGTAAGACTTAGATTCGTAATGAAGGATGCAGACCTGTTCTCTTTTCGCTTTGGGGATAGTTGAGAACATTTTGTGTAGGTCTCACAACCGGTGTTCAAGTTCTTTGCAGGGCCCGTCAAAGTCATCGCTTTGACCCAACCACCGGTGTCAGCCGGTGGGCCAAGCTTCCACTTCGATCTTTCCCGCTGCCGCAGCCAGCGCGCCTGTGGCGCGCTGGCTGCGGTATCGGGAGCAAGAAGCGGCCCAGTACCTCCACCACTGGCTTACGCCAGCGGTTGGCTGAACGCTCTGATTCTGACTTTGACGGAACCCTGAAGTTCTTTGGCTGGCGCTTGACGGATTCTGTCGACTGTTTTGCGTTTGATCCCTTGCTGTGGCGGGTTTGTCCGCCATCGTTCGCTGCGTCTTATTTCGTTTCCGTTCGCCATCTTCGGCCCCGAACGTAGAATTCGTATTGTGATCTTGACGCTCAGAATTTCTGAGCAATATGATAGATCGCACTGTATGTATACCGGTCTAACCACGTGCAACCTCTTGAGACGCGTTGCCGGTTCTTCTCCGGGCACATACCGCTGGAGCAGGGTCGGGCAACCTCAGCGTTGACGCGCCGGCCTATTGCGGCTGATCTGATGGGGTCCTGCGTCCGCCAGCCCTCTAAATGTCGGGCAGAGTTCTGAAGGAGTTGAGCAGCGTATAGGGGAAATCTCGAACGATGGCTAAACTTGGTATTGTTCACGAAGGCGCAATCTACCGAAATCCAGATCCAGGTCACCGCGCACTCTGCGCTTACCTTCCCAATGTGGTTCCGCTCTCGGATCAGGAGCTCTGTTGCTTCTATCGCATCGGCCAAGCCTTTTACTCGCACGACGGGAGGATTGCAAGAGTTCGATCAAGAGATGGAGGCCGCACGTGGGCACAGGAAGGACTCGTGTGGGATGCTCGGCAGGACCGGCACAAACTTACTTATACGGCGCCTCATGCCACTTTGCTTCGCGATGGCACGCTGCTTCTCACCGCCAGCCGCTATCCCGCAGACGAACAAAACCTGACGCGCTTCAATCCCGAGACGGGTGGGATGAAATCCGCTGAGGTCGTGCTGTTTCAGTCGAATGACGGGGGACATCATTGGTCCAAGCCCGAGCCATTGGATCTCGGCGGCGGACCGATCGACCCGCCGTCTTCGATTCTCGAACTCGACAACGGTCACTGGTTTCTCGCCTGCGAATCCTGGAAGGATTGGAGCGACCCAACCCCAATTCACATTAAGGGTTTCGCCCTGTTTTCCGTGGACGGGGGCAAGACCTGGAAAGATCGAGTCGATTTCCCCAGCGCCTCCCGCTCTGACCGCATGTTCTCCCACAGCCGCTACACACGCATGCTGGATGGGAGGATCTGTGCCTTGCAGTGGACGCAGAGCATTGGCGGAAAGGAGAACCACGATCTACATTTCGTCATTTCGGATGCGAGCGGCAGGAAATGGTCGCAGCCGCAACCTACGGGGATTGGGGCGCAGACGAGCTGGGTCGCTGACCTGGGGAATGGCCTGCTGGCAGCTACATTTACCGTACGGGAGAGGCGGAGGCCGGGAATTGCTGTCACGCTTAGCCACAACGAGGGAAAAACCTGGGAACTGGAAGATCAGGTTTTGGTTTGGGACGCGGTCGGCCAGGAGTTTCTGGGTGTCACCCACAAGCCTGATTATCCAGCCAGCCATGACAACATTGCGTTCGGAAAGCCGAACACGGCCCGGCTGCCTTGTGGCGACATTATTTGCAGTTGGTGGTGCACTCAGGCCTGCGTGACTCACATCCGATACGCACGCCTCACTCTGGACTGAAAGCCAACAAAGTTGCTCGAACATCCTCACCAGTATTTTTGGAAACTCATATATTGAGCGGAACCGTGCTGGATAATCGTGGACGGCTGAACTGAAAGGAAAGGTGGAATATGAAACGCCGAAAGTTTCTCGGTCATTTAGTGGCCGCAAAATCGCTTGGTAGCTTAACCCCATCTAACGAGAATAAGCCGGCGGCCGCCAATCGAGGGTTGCACGGATTTTCCAGAATTTTTTTGATCGTATCGCTGGGTTCAGCTCTTCTGCTCCCATTGTCCCGGTGGGCAGACGGGCAGGCCACAGAAGGGATTATCCTGGGAACCGTTCGCGACGAAACCGGAGCGGTACTACCAGAAATCACAATCAAGGTGACCAATCTCGGGACGAACAACTCACGCTCAGTTATCACGGATGAGTGGGGAAACTACCGGGTGCCTAATCTTCCCATTGGTACTTATCAGGTGGAAGGGGAGCGCGTCGGATTTAAGCGCGAGGTCGTCCAGTCTGTGCGTCTGCCGATTGGGGAGAATGTACGAGTGGATCTAGTCTTGAAAACTGGAGAAATCACGCAAGAGATCACGGTGTCAGCCGCGGCTGAGACGGTGCGTACGGACTCGGCCGAGTTAGCTTATCACGTGCGAGAGAAGCAACTGCTCGAACTACCACTCAATGGCCGGATGTATCTGAATTTGGCCCAGTTGATTCCAGGGGCTACCGCTGGCTTGAATGATCGCCGCCGGGATACTTACGGAGCAACGATTACCGTGGGCGGAGCACGCGCTGAAGCCAACAATTACTTAATCGATGGGATTTCGAACAACGAGGAGCGCACCGGCGGTTTTATCATTGCGCCATCTGTGGAGGCCATTCAGGAGTTCAAGGTACAGAGCAGCCAGTTTTCGGCGGAGTATGGTAGAGCGGGTGGAGCGGTCGTCAACGTCTCCATCAAATCAGGCACCAATCAGTTCCACGGCTCAGCTTTTCAATTCCATCGCAACGCAGCGCTGGACGCTAGGAACTTTTTCGATCCTAAACCTCTGCCTTTCATTCGCAACCAGTTTGGCGGCGCTGTGGGCGGACCGATCTGGAAGGACCACAGCTTCTTTTTCTTCAACTACGAAGGCACGCGCATCCGCCGCAGCATCACGCAATTCGGTAATGTGCCGGAACCGGCGTGGGTCAACGGGGACTTTAGTAAGGCGCCATTCACCATTTATGACCCGACGACTACCCGGCGCGACCCGAATAATGCCAGCCGGTTCATTCGCGATCCTTTCCCAGACAACATCATCCCTCAAGACAGGATCAACCCGATTGGAAAGAAGATCGCCGCATCCTATGCGCGGCGCAATTATTCTCAGCCTGGCAGCCCCTTCAATTTCCAAACCACGAACTCTCGTACCCCGACCGCACGTATCCGGGAGCGTCTCTGCCTGGGTTGGCGGATCTCCAGTTTGCTTCCAGTCGAGACGGCATTCGCTGGGAGCGCCGCTTTCGCCAGCCGTTGATCAGCCCTGGCTTGGATCAGCGCAATTGGGTGGACCGTAATCCGATCATGGGTCAAGGAATGATCCCGACGGGTCCAGGCGAACTCTCAATGTACTACTCAGAACTCTACCGCTCGCCGGAAAGCCGCCTGCGCCGCTGCACGCTGCGCACCGATGGGTTCGTGTCGGTGGAAGGAGCTTATACGAAGGGAGGGGAATTCACCACTCACCCACTGCGATTCGAAGGCTCTGGGTTGGAACTCAACTACAGCACAAGTGGCGGGGGCAGCCTGCAGGTAGAACTGCAAGACGAGAAAGGCGCTCCTCTGCCGGGATTTCGTCTAGCGGAATGTCCGGAGATTTTTGGAGACAAGATTGAAGGGATCATCCGGTGGAAGCAGAAGGAGGATGTCAGCTCGCTTTCAGGCAAACCCGTGCGCCTGCGCGTCCATCTGCGTGATGCGCGTCTGTATGCCTTTCGCTTCCAAGTGTGAATCTGCGGAGATCTATCGAGACCAACTGGAGCGCGTGATGGCCCGGAAAGGAACAGAATTTGGTGGTGCACTCAGGCCTGCGTAAGACACATCCGATACGCACGTCTCAGTGTCGGCTGAATGCTGACTGAGTGGGTTGTCTTAACATCGTCGCCAGCGGTTTTTTGAAGCTCATGTATTGAGCAGAACGGTGTTGGATACTTGTGAATGGATGAGTCGATTCGGTTCAGCAATGGCCAATTGACTTAGGATCACACTGGTAGCTACTTTGGGTATGCCGGAGAAAGTAATGAGGCACGTCCGCATTGGAATCATCGGAGCGGGTTGGGTGGCGCGAAACCGCCACCTTCCGGCACTTCAGCAGGCACCTGGAGTAAAACTGCAACAGATTTGGTCGCGCAGCCCAGACAAGGCTGGCGAAGTGGCCGCTGAGTTCGGGATTGCTCGCATAGCCACCGAGTGGGAGGAGATCATCGAATCTCCGGAAGTGGACGCTGTCGTGATTGCGACCCCTCCCGTGTTACACCTTCCGGCCACCCTCGCCGCATTGAGGGCCGGGAAACACGTCCTTTGTCAAGCCCGAATGGCGCGGAATCTCAGAGAAGCACAGGAAATGGTTCTCGCCGCTCGGACTTCAACTTTGGTCACGGCTCTCTATCCAGCCCGGCCCGGGCTTAAAGGCGACCGGGTTATGCGCCGGTTGCTTCATGAAGAAAACTTTGTCGGGGAGATTCGGGAAGTCCGTGTAGCCGCGATGACACTTACTGAAAGAAAAGAGGGTTATGAGTGGGTCAATGACCCAGACGTGGTCGGGGTCAACGCAATGACGCTGGGAATGTGGGTGGAGGTGCTCAACCGCTGGGTAGGACCGGCCACGCGGGTTGTGGCAATGGGAAAGACTCATCACCACCAACGGAAAACGCTCGGGGGAGAGTGGGCCGAAGCCGTGGTGCCGGACTCTTTGGCGGTGCTGGCCGAGCTTGAGTGTGGGGCGGCGGCCAACTATCACTTTTCCACTGGCGCTGCCTCTGGTCCCGGTCACTCCGTTGAAATCTATGGCTCGCACGGAGCATTGACCTATCAGTTCTTCGCAGAACAGATCCGCGGGGTGACGGGAAGCGCCCCGTGGCAACCCATCGCGATTCCACCGCAAGAAGAACGCTTTCAGAGCACAGACACAGACTTCATCTATGCAATCCGAGAAGGCGCCAAAGTTTCTCCGGATTTTGAGGAAGGACTTCGTTATATGGCGTTTTGCGAAGCCGTAGCGCTGTCCCTAAAGACAGGCGCTGCTATTCCAGTACCCCCTTTACAGGCACAGATGCAGTCTTGGGGGCAACTACTCGCCCCTCAGGCCCGCTTGTGACCTCTTTAGAAGAAGACGATAGTCGTGGCGAAGTAACAATGCTCTTCAATAGTTTTCATTACGTCCTATTTTTTATCGCGGTGTTGATCGCCACTGATGCCATCCGCAGGCGAAACTTTCAGCACACCTTCCTCTTGATTGCCAGCTATTACTTCTATTGGGCCTTTTCCTCACACTATGTCCTCCTGGTGGTCATTTCGACGCTTACTGATTTCTATTGCGGCAAAGCGATCTTTCGTGCGACCGACCCGCGAACCAAGAAATTCTTTTTGTCACTGAGCTTGGCCGCACAGCTAGGTCTGTTGGGTTACTTCAAGTACACCAACTTCGCAATTGACAGTGCCAAGGCTGCCCTGGAATCGTTGGGAGTGCTTACCGGCCTCCATCACTTGGATATTGTCCTGCCCGTGGGCATCTCCTTTTATACGTTCATGTCGCTCAGTTACACCTTAGATATCTACTTTGGCAGATTCCAACCGATCGATTCGCTGAGGACCTTTGCCCTCTATCTCACGTTCTTCCCTCACCTGGTTGCTGGACCGATCTTGAGGGCCTCTGAATTTCTTCCGCAACTGAGAAGCACACTAGTGCTCACCTGGAAGAACTTTCGCCTCGGGTTCACCCTAATCCTTTACGGGTTAATTAAGAAGATTGTCTTCGCTGATAATCTTTCGGGTTTTGTACAGGAAACATTTGCTGGTGAACTGACACAGGATTCACTGATTATCTTCTTCGCTATTGTAGCCTTCGCAATCCAAATCTACTGCGATTTCTCCGGCTATACCGATATTGCCATTGGATCGGCCAAAGTATTAGGCCTCACCTTTCCGGGCAATTTCGCCCATCCGTATTTCTCCCGGAATATTAGTGAATTCTGGCAGCGGTGGCACATGAGCTTATCCAGATGGCTGCGAGATTACCTTTATATTCCACTGGGAGGCAACCGCAAAGGCAAGCCGAGACAGTATGTGAACTTATTAACCACCATGGCGCTGGGCGGCTTGTGGCATGGGGCCTCCTGGAATTTCCTCATTTGGGGTCTCTATCAGGGATTGTTCCTGGCCGCTCACAAGTCTCTATTGGCTGAGCGGACATTCATGACCAGCCGTCTCTGGGATCCGTTCAAGATTCTGTTCACATTCTATGTGACGTGCATAGGTTGGTTGATCTTCATCCTTTCCGACCTGGACAAACTGGTCTTCTATCTTAAGAAAATGTTGTTTTGGGAATTCACGCCCTCTAGCCTGGATTCCTTTGTAGAGGCCCATCCGCAGGTGGTCCTCATCATGATTGTGTTCTTCATTGTTCATACAATCAGCTACTGGGCGGGCGATCTATCTCGTGTGTTTGCCGGCTTGCGAGTGCCGGCGTGGGCCACTTATCTACTGATCAGTGCTGTTTTTCTCTATCTCTTCGCCGCCGGCCAGCAAGCCAGCTTTATCTATTTTCAATTTTGACCCACCGAGGACGTAACGGATCGAGAACGACCCTATTTCGGAAATTGAGGATAGGAAAAACGGATAAATACGATGCCAATCGAAGCTGTCAAAGAAAATCCTCAATGGGAGGGTGCCTCTCAAATTCAGGAGGCAATGGCAATTTCTGGCTTCAGCCTGCGGCTTGTGGTCTGGTTAATATTGGCGGCGGCAGGCATTAAGGTATTGGACATGGCATTTATCGAGTTGAACGCGAGAAAGGTGATTCTTCCTCACTTCAACGTCCAGCTTATACCGTACCATGATCCACGTGTTACCTCCCGCAATGCCAGCCTTTTAAGCTATCAGAGCCCACCGCGGCTTATTTTTACCGGAGACTCTCGCGTGAAAAACGGCGTCAATCCTGAAATCATTGCTCAAAAGCTTGGAGTGCCTGCGGAAACCTTTTTCAATTTTGGCACCGGCTCACAGGGGCTCAGCTTTGCGCGTGAAGCGTTGGTCCCTCATCTGGCGGAAATCGGCCTTCGCCCGGCCTATCTGGTGTTTGGCGTCACGCCGGATTGGCTTCTGAACCGAGAGAGCATCAGACGCCTCGTCGACCGGTATAAAAATTCATGGGCATACAGGATGTCGCATCCGAATAGCAGCGGTGGGGATCGTGTGGAAACTTGGCTTTCATTTCTTCTAGCTCGCCATTTGGCGCTCTACCGCTATCGCGCTGACCTACTCAATGAAGAGATTATTCCAGCCCTGAAATGCTGGTTCTGGGGAAAGTGCTTTGTGTCACTCG
Source organism: Acidobacteriota bacterium (assembly GCA_022616615.1). Classification (GTDB taxonomy): domain Bacteria; phylum Acidobacteriota; class Terriglobia; order Versatilivoradales; family Versatilivoraceae; genus VFZK01. The sequence continues at coordinate 2,177 of JAKEER010000867.1, read as the reverse complement.
ACAGTTCTAGGATGCGGATGAGAGAAATAAAAATGCGGGACGGCGTACAGACCAGGTACGGATGGAGCCCTCAAGCCTGGGATGGCAAAACCAGCGGGGCGTTTAAGAGCAAGGCCCGATTCGATCAGTCAAGCTCGGTCGACAGGGAAAACCTGATCGGGTTGATACATCAGGTGAGGCAGATTGGTATAACACCGGTCTTTATCCGCATGCCTCTGCATCCTTCATTCTGGGAAGCCCACAAGACAGCGATGCCAAACATCGTTGCCGTCCTCGAGAGGGTGGCAAAGCAAGAAGGCGCCGATCTCATTGTTCCGAGGGGGGATTACACCAACCCTGAGCTGTTTGTCGACGGCCATCACCTTTCGCATCGAGGGGCCGCCTACTTCAGTGCTGATATTGCGCCTGACTTGGCTCCTTATCTCAAGCAGAATGCATCGACGATAACGGCGACTCGCCAGCCATGAATTCATCGCAGAGCCGCCAATCTATGAGGGAGATACCTAATGATGGAAAGAACAACACGCCTATTTCTTGGCTTGGGTTTGAGTTTGTTTGTAGTGACAGCGGCGCAATCTCACACAACTCCTAGAGAACCACTCCAGACTGGGGAACGCAAGCAGCTTTTCATTGATAATTACATGATCGATTCAATGGAGAACTTGAGCAAAGTCTTGCCTCATCCCGAGCGCCACGCCGGCAATCCTGTACTGATAGGAGATAAGCCGTGGGAGAGATGGATAGTCGAAGTAGACGGCAGACCCGTTCTCTACGATGACGAGACCCAGGAATTCAAGATGTATTACGTATCGCCTCTGACGGACACTGCCGCCCCCTCCGGTATTCACTACAAGACCTGTTACGCTGTGTCCAAGGACGGGATTCATTGGATCAAACCTGAGCTGGGGCAGGTTAAGTGGGAGGGATCTCGAAAAAACAACATCCTGAAATGGGGCGAACACTGGATGCGCCGCCCCAACGTCATCAAAGACACGCATGATCCTGATCCCAATCGCCGGTTCAAGATGACCTATGTGGACGTGATTGAGGGGAAGGCGGCCCTCACCAAGGCCTATTCCAGAGATGGGGTCAACTGGCGGCTCAATGGGGATGGGAAACCGTGGTTTCGACGAGGTCATAATTCTAATCTTCTGGGATGGGACCCGCGCGTCCGGCAATATGTCATTTTCCCTCGGGTGCCTGGTTCTCCTAACTCTGTGGGCCGGGCGACGAGCGCGGATTTCATTACTTGGTCAGAAGCGCAGACGGTACTGGCGCCGGAACCGTCAGATGGGGGGAAGGATTTTAAAGGCAATGCCGCGTTCATCTATGAAGATCTGTATCTTGGATTGCTATGGGTTTTTGATCACAATCAAACGGCCGAGACCGAACTTACCTTCAGCCGCGATGGCAGCACATGGCAACGAGTGTTTCCGGGGAAGTATTTCTTCCCGCGAGGGGAGCCCGGTTCGTGGGACAGCCGTATGATTTTGCCAAATGCACCTGTGATTCACCAGGATAGAATTTGGATCTATTATGCCGGCTGGAATCTGCCTTACAGCGAGGAAGCGATTAAGCGTGCCGAGGAGGGTTGGTTCGAGAAGGGCCAGCGCATGCAACGGGCCATCGGACTGGCGACGCTCCGGTTAGATGGATTCGTTTCGATCCAGGCTGGCCAACAAGTTGGGATCCTAACAACTAAGGTCCTAAAAATGACTGGCGATTCATTGCTGGTGAATGCCGAGGTCCGTGGAGAACTGCGCGTCGAGATATTAAACGAAAAAAGGCAGCCGATGGTTGGCTATTCGGCGGCAGACTGCGATCCGATCCGATCGGATGAGCTTCGCCACATTGTTCGCTGGAAAGGAAAAGCGAATCTCGACCGATTGCGTGAGAAACCAATAAGGTTGCGGTTCCTGCTGAAGAATGCAGACCTTTACGCCTTCTGGTTCAAAGCCAGTAAAGCCATGAACTCATGAGAGCGGAGTCGCTAATCGATGGGGGAGGCACTCACGATGGCAAGAGCCATATATCTGTTTCTTAGCATAGGGTTAAGTTTGCTCGTGGCAGTAGCGGCGCAATCTCAGACAATTCCCAGCAACCCGCTTCACATTGGGGAACGCACGCAGACAATCATTGACAACTTTAGCCTATCCCTGACCGTCGCGACCACAGGC
>JAKEER010000170.1 GCA_022616615.1 Acidobacteriota bacterium | reverse complement strand
ACGAATTCTTTGCCGGATGCTCGCCGAACCCAGTTCGTGTCTCTTCCGCCAACTCCGTCGCGGCGAGACCCGGCAAAGAATCTTATTCGTTAGACAACGGACACTGGAGAGGAATTGGACCTGCCCCCTGGGGTGAGACAAACAGTTAAGAGACAGTGTACGAAACTCATGCTGATGCCCTGACCCTTGCCGTGGGTTCCGGCAAGCCTTGTTCAAACTCTGCCGGCGGCCGGTAACCCAGCGCCGAGTGAAGCCGCTTCTGGTTGTAGGTCTTTTCCAGGAAGCGCCCAATCGACACTCGGGCTTCGGCCAGGTCGCGATACTCCTGCCGATAGACTTCCTCGTACTTCAGTGTTTTGATAAACGACTCGGCCTTCGCATTGTCGTAAGGGTTACCGGTCCGGCTCATGCTGATCCGGATGCCGTGTTGCCCCAGCAGACCCGTGTAGTCTGCCGAAGCGTATTGGACGCCCCGGTCGGAGTGATGGACGAGGCCTGGCTTGGGATGCCGTTGCTTCAAAGCCATGCCGAGGGCCGACAGGGTTAAAGCGTCTTCCAGCGTGCGATCCAGGGCCCAGCCAATGACCCGCCGTGAGAAGGCGTCCAGAACCACGGCCAAGTAGACAAACTCCAGTTCCAGCCGAACATAGGTGAGGTCGGCCACCCAGAGTTGATCGATCGCGTTGGGAACCTGCTCCCGGGCCAGGTTTGGGTAAATCGGAAACCCATGACTGGAATCGGTCGTGACCACGAACTTTCGCTTCCGCAGACACAGCAGATTGTCCTCCCGCAGAATCCGATACACCCGCTTAGGATTCACGCGCCAGCCCCGCCGCCTTAGCTCCTGGGTGATTCGAGGCCGCCCGTAACTGGGGAACTCCAAAGCGATCCGCTGAATCGCATCCCGCAGTTCCACGTCCCGATCCACCTCTTCTGACTTGCACCTCATCCGGTAGAATCCCGCCCGGCTGATCCCTCCCAACTGGCACATCCGTTCCACCGTCATCGCGCCGCCCCGTTCACTTTCTTTCCGGATCTGCTCCCTGACAACGGCTTTCCAGTCACGGCCTGCAGCTGCCGCTGTTCGTCGATCCGCTGCAAGCACCGCTTCAAAAAATCAATCTCCAGGGCCTGCTGCCTATCTTGCGCTCCAGCTCGGCCACGCGGCCTTCCTCCCACCGCCGCTGACCCACTCCTGGAAACGCATTCCCCGGCCCTTGCCGAAACTCCTGCCGCCAGCGATGCAGCATGTTCGGATTAATCTCAAACGCCCGTGCTACCTCCCCTACCGACGCCCCACGCTCCAACCTTTGCAGCGCCGCCAGCTTGAACTCTCTGCTAAACTGCCGCCGAGACAAACCCATGATGCGTTCCTCCATTCGCTGAATTCTGCATCTTAACCGTTTGTCTCATTTTTGGGGGCAAGTCCAGGTGACGAGTGATGAGTGACGAGAATCGAGTGACCAGTGACAAAACTACTGGCGGATTGAAAGAGTTCTAAGCAGCGTGTTCAGCATTTTGCGCAGCTCTGAAATGAGCTCGAAAGCCGTCGCGTGTTTGAGCCTGGGAAACAACCGAGCTCGCGACCGTTTTCCGCCGTTGTCTCGTCACTTGTCACTCGTCACCTGTCACTGCTTCTTTTGTCAGCTCGCAGTGCAGCCAGGCTTTCGCCATGGTCCACTCCCGCTTAACAGTGGCTGGAGAGATTTGCAGTACTTCCGCGGTCTCTTCGATCGTGAGCCCGCCAAAGAACCGCAGCTCTACAATTCGGCCTTGCTGCAAGTCGAGCGTTGCCAGTTGGCTCAGAGCCCCGTCGAGTGCAACCAAGTCCGGGTCTTGCTCCTTTACCACACCCACTGCATCATCCAGGGTTAACTTGACCAGCGTCCCGCCTCGCTTAGCCGCCTGGTGACTCAGGGCGTGATTTACGAGTATTTGGCGCATCAAATTGGCGGCAATGCCAAAGAAGTGGGCGCGGTTCTGCCAGCGTATACTGGTCTGGTCTATCAACCTTAAATACGCCTCGTGGACCAAGCCGGTGGGCTGCAAGGTATGATCAGCACGCTCGGAACGAAAATAGTGATTGGCTAAGCGGCGCAGTTCACTATAAACCAAAGGCGTCAGTTCAGTGAGCGCTTCCCGCTGTCCGTTGCTCCAACGGATGAGCAAATGGGTGATTTCTTTTGGATCCTGCACCATGACCCAATCTCCCACGTCTGCTGAGAAAAGGCAGTTGTTGGACTCTGCAAGGAGGACTGGGTGATTAGATTCCCAAAACGTAGTGCTGTCAAAATGATTTTATCCAACAGTCAATGAAGCTCTATCTTCCAGGGCTCGCAGTACTCGCGTTGCAGATAGGTGTCGGCTTCCAGATATAACCGACGATTCCGGTGGCCTTTGCAGGTTTGTTACTGCCTTTACATAGTCTAAGATCTCTTTCAACGGATGTTGATGGAAGCGGCGAAAGTCCTTGGGGCTTATCCGGTCTACTTTCATTTAGGGCGGCACGATTTTTCCGGCAACTATGAGGGTACATTATGTCAACAACCCACCTACATCCTGATTTCGATCCGGCGAAGGCCGAAGCCTTTGCTGGCCGATTCTTAACCACTATGAACGACGGCGCCCTTTGTTTGATGGTGTCGGTTGGCCACCGCACCGGTCTTTTCGACGTTATGAGCAAATCACCTCCGGCAACCTCGCAAGAGATTGCGGTCCGGGCTGGACTGAACGAGCGTTACGTCCGCGAGTGGCTGGGGGCGATGGTCACCGCCAGAGTGGTTGAAATCGATCCTCCTTCCACGTGCTTCTCGTTGCCGGCGGAACATGCCGCGTTTCTCACGCGAGCGGCTGCTGCCGATAACATGGCGGTGTTTGCACAATACATCGCCATGTTTGGTTGTGTAGAGGATGACATCGTCGAGTGCTTCCGAAAAGGCGGAGGCGTCCCTTATGAAAAGTTCCCCCGACTCCATGAGGTGATGGCAGAAGAAAGTGGCCAGTTCGTGCGTTCATCGCTGGAATCGCTTATCCTCCCGCTCGTGCCAGGCTTAACCGACCGGCTCGGGAAGGGAATCCGCGTGCTCGATGTGGGATGCGGCCGGGGCCGCGTCATGAATCGGCTGGCCGAACTGTACCCCCGCAGCAGGTTTGCGGGGATGGATCTCTCGACTGATGCAATCGGGTTTGCACGCGACGAAGCAGCGAAGAAGAGCCTCAACAACATCGAGTTTGCGGCTGTCGATTTGAGTAACTTCGACGAGACCGCCGAACCCGAATCTTTCGACTTCGTCACAACTTTCGATGCTATCCATGACCAGGCGAAGCCGCTTAATGTGCTGAAGGGCATTCATCGGGCATTGAAGCCGGACGGCGTGTACCTGATGCAGGACATCAGCGGGACGAGCCACGTGGACAAGGATATTGAACATCCGATCGGGACATTCCTTTACACCTGCTCTTGTATGCACTGCATGACGGTGTCCCTTGCACAGGGTGGAGAAGGCTTGGGCACGATGTGGGGCGAAGAGAAAACGCGCCAATATCTTCAGCGAGCTGGCTTCCGATCGATTACTACACACAGGCTGGCACATGACATACAGAACAACTGGTACGTGGTAATGAAGTAAGAAATCAAGCGTTTGGTCCGGCTCTATAACAGACGATGCTACCCAGCAAGCCCAGGAGCTTGTTGAGGGTCGTCGCACGTCCAAGCGAGTTGGCTGCGGCGCTCAGCGCCGAATCGTTCGGCCCAAAGGCAACAACATGATAGACCACACGACCAGCGCGCTAGCATATGACGCATTCATGGGCCGGTGGAGCAAGCTCGTGGCGCACGATTTCCTGGCGTGGCTTTCGGTTCCACCGCACAGTCGGTGGCTTGATGTGGGCTGCGGTACCGGTGCGCTTGCGTCGGTGATTCTACAGTCGGCGTCACCGAGCGAGGTTTGCGGCATTGACCCGTCTGAGGAATACATTGCTTATGCCCGAGCCATACTGCCCAAAGACCGGTGCCATCTTCTTGTGGCCGACGCGCAGACACTGCCGCACGAATTCTTAGGCTTTGACGCTACATTGCATGCTCCGCCTGATCGGACCGCCGCCTAACCCGCGCCGTTCTCGTCCGGTCAAACTGAGAAAGGAATTCACCTCTCCTATACTGGGCCGTCAAGGATTCAGCTTTTCAACGATAGGTACCCGATCATCGAGTAAGGTCAGCTTGGATGATACGGCAGACGCATGTATCAGCCCAATATAGCCTGTCTGGCAATCTGGCTGAGGGGCTTCACGATTCGTTCGGCTTCTCCCAGCCACACCACACCGAGTTCCATCACCGCGATCTGGCCCTGGAGAGCGGTCAATCAGGCTGCCCACGGAAGTTCAAATTCTTCACCAAGCTTTGGAAACTTCTGGAGGATTTCCTTCTTTAGCGTTTTAGAGAGTCGTCGAGGCTTTTTCTCTAGAAGCTCTCCTCTCTTTCTAACAAAAACTCTGAACTTGTTAGCGTCACAGTCCCTTTGCCTCACAACAACCCACTGGGTATCAGCTCCGGGCTCGATTTCATAAATATCAACGCGATTTCGCGAAATCGGGAGTGCGATGCTATCCATATACTTTGCCCGCCAGCGACCGTCGGAGAAAACTGCGAAGTCCATCGCCTCTCCAGCAAAATAGAATTTGTGATTTCTTAACTCCACGAGAACCTCCTTTCTGAATAATCCTCAGCATCTTTTTAAGAGACCAGCCTTGAGTGAAAAGGAAGTCCGACACAATCGCTTGCTGCGGTCTCGAACGATAGATGGACTGATGCAGAGCGGGCTCCAAGCGCAGTCCTTGCCTTTCTAGCTTGCTCAGGCCTTTGAGGAGGGGAAGACCGGT
>JAKEER010000866.1 GCA_022616615.1 Acidobacteriota bacterium | reverse complement strand
TGGCGCAGTTTGTCATGTGTGCGTACAGTCCGCATACATCGCAAAAAGCACGATGTATGCGCCACCCAGAGTTGATACCTTTATTTATTGACGCTGCCTTACTTCGACTTCCGCACGACGCGATTCCTCAAGATGCCGATCTTGTCTATCTCCAGCTCCATGACGTCTCCCGGCTGAACCCAGCGATTCAACTCCAGACCGCAACCGCTGCCGATAGTCCCTGATCCAATCACGTCGCCCGGTAGAATCGTGTCGTCTTTGGAAAGGAACTCGATCATTTGCTCAAACTTCCAATACATCGCCCGCGAGTTGCCTTCTGACCAGGTTTCGCCGTTGATGCGGGCCGTCATTCTCAGATTGTAAGGGTCTCCGATCTCATCCGGAGTCACCAGCACCGGACCGAGCGCGGTGCACCAATCCTTGCCTTTAGCTGGACCCAGCCGCACTTTCATCTCCTTGCGCTGAATGTCGCGCGCACTGAAATCGTTCATCACGGTGTAACCAGCGACATAGTCCGAAGCTTTTTCTGCAGGGATGTTCCGGCCTTCCCTGCCAATCACGGCAGCCAGCTCCAACTCGTAGTCGAACTTCTCAGTGAACGATGGCCACAAGACATCCTGGTCCGTGCCGATAATGTTCTGGTGCCCGCTCTTGTAATAAACGGGGATCTCGTACCATTCTTGAGGCATCGGCTCGCCCCGTTTCTCAAAACCCATCCTGACGTGATCTTCAAAAGCAAAGAAATCGCGCAGAGACGTGGGATTGGGCAGCGGCGCCAGCAGCCTCACCTGATCCGGTGAGTAGACGAGCGTCTCCTCATTAATTCCCTGCGGGCGGTCCCTTACTTGGGCTCCGAAAGCCTCCAGCGTGCGGACCGCATAAGACCTCGAGGTTTCTCCACCCTGCAGGAACTGAAGCATGCTATGTGGCAGAACGGCGCCGGCCACCGCCTGGGGACGAGATTCGCCGTGACGGGCAAGATACCAGGAGCAGGCGAAGTTCAAATCAACAATGCCTTCCGTAATTACCGCGCCGAGACGCTGGTGCCGGCCTAAATGCGTTCTGACTTCAAAGGTACAGAGTCTCATGTCGTCATGCCTGGGAGCGCGGACGTCCCGTCCGCCCTTAGCGCCCTTCGGGCGCCCCTGGAGATTGGACATTTTGATTCCCCTCCTCGGCTGAGGGGGGGCGGGCGCTGGCACAGGGACGGCGGTCTCGGAGCCAGCGCCGGGGTGGTGCGACCGGCCCTTGCGGAAGCCTCCAATCGGACGTTTCGTGCCGCAAAGGCTCTTCCTCGATACGAAACGCTTGAAATGACGGTTCTTGGTGCATCCTCAGACCACCCCCGTGCCGCTGCGCGACCGCTGTCGCTGCGCGGCACATCCCCTCCTGATCTCAGGAGGGGAGCCAGAAAAACGTCCAATTCGCAGAGTGCCTTTCGGGAGCCTTTGCGGACGAGACGTCCGCGCTCCCGGGGCTACAGATTTCCGCGCAACGCTTGTTCCCGTTCGATGGCTTCAAACAGTGCTTTGAAATTGCCCTTGCCGAAACTGCGGCTACCTTTCCGCTGGATGATTTCAAAAAATAGGGTCGGGCGGTCTTCCACGGGTCGTGTGAAGATCTGCAGCATGTAGCCTTCGTCATCGCGATCCACGAGAATCCCAAGATCTGCGAGACGCTCCAACGGTTCGTCAATCCTGCCGACGCGTCGAATCAGATCGTCGTAATAGGTTCGGGGCACTCGCAGGAACTCCACGCCTTGATTGCGGAGGCGGGAGACCGTCTCGACGATGTCGTCGGTCGCCATCGCAATGTGCTGCACTCCTGGCCCCTGGTAGAAGTCCAGATACTCTTCGATCTGCGATTTGCGGCGACCCTCGGCTGGCTCGTTCAGCGGGAACTTCACCCGCTCGTTGCCGTTGGACATCACTTTGGACATCAATGCGGAATATTCCGTGCTGATGTCTTTGTCGTCAAAATGCTGATAGAGCCTGAAGCCCATCACCTGCTCATAAAACTTCACCCAGCGGTTCATCTCTCCCCAACCGACATTTCCGACCACATGGTCGACGTATTTCAGACCTACCGGCCGCGAAACAGGGTCAGGCTGGGCAACGGCGACGAAGCCGGGAAGAAAGGCGCCCTGATAATCCTTGCGCTCGACGAAGGTGTGGACCGTGTCGCCATAAATAGCGATGGCCGCCAGCCGCGCCTCGCCAGCGTCGTCTTTCAAGGCGGCAGGCTCCATCACTCCTTGCGCGCCACGCTGCGTGGTTTCCCGGTAAGCCGATTCCGCGTCGTCGACCCAAAGAGCAATGCTGTGAACGCCATCTCCATGCTTCAAAACATGAGCAGCAATGGCATGGCTCGGGGTAAGCGCGGCTGTCAAAACAAAGCGAATCTTACCTTGTTGGAGGACATAGGAGGTTCGGTCCCGCGTGCCGGTCTCAGGGCCCTGGTAAGCGACCAAAACCATCCCAAAGGCAGTCCGGTAGTAGTACGCGGCCTGTTTGGCATTACCAACGTAAAACTCAATATGGTCGGTGCCGTTCAGCGGGAGAAAGTCTCTCGCAGCTGTGGCTCCTGCCGTGTTTACTGTTTCCATGTTGCCAGAGCCCTCTTCATGGCTTCGACGCACGTCTCGTTGTCTTGATCGCTGCCCGTCGAGATGCGCAGACAGTGCGGCAGACCGAAGACTTCGAGGGGCCGGACAATCACGCCTTGTTCGAGCAGTTTCTGATTCAACAGGCTCGCTGGTGCTTTTCCCTTGAGTGCCAACATGACGAAGTTTGCCTCTGATTCGATGGCATCGAGGCCAAGCTGCCTCAGCGATTCCATCAGGTAGCGAATGCCGCGCGCGTTCAGTTCCAGGGACCGGTGAAGAAACTCCTTGTCCGCCAACGCGCCGATGCCGGCAGCCTGGGCCAGCGTGCTGGGCTCGAACGCCAGCTTGACCTTCAGCAGATTCTTGATCAGCTCTTCATGCGCGAAGCCGTAGCCAATGCGAATGCCGGCCAGTCCGTAGACCTTCGAGAAAGTCCGAAGCGTAATGATGTTGTCATAGCGATAGTGCATCGAGTCGGGATATCGCGGGTTGTCTTTCGCATACTCAAAGTAGGCTTCGTCCAAAATGATCAGCACCCGCTCCGGAACATGGCGGTAGAACTCATCAAATTCAAGGCGGCTGAAAATGGTGCCGGTGGGATTGTTGGGATTCGCGAGATAGATGATCTTGGTGTGCTCGTTCACCGCCGCCGCCAGTGCCTGCAAGTCATAATGCCAAGCATTGTAAGGAACCGTCCGGTACTTGACTCCGCGCGACTTCGCCAGCATTTGGAATCCAACAAATGCCGCCTCGGTCGTGAGCACTTCGTCTTCGTCGCAAAGGAACGTGCGGATGATGTTGGAAATGATTCCCTCAGAGCCGCTGCCAACAATCACGTTCTCCACCTTCACATCGTACTGCCGCGCCAGCACGGTCCGAAGATCCAGGCCGCCATTGGGGTACAGGTTCAAGGAACCCATCTGTTGCTGCACGCTTTCAAGGGCCAGTGGTGAAGGGCCTAGCGGGTTTTCGTTGGAGGCCAACTTGGCGGCGTGAGTCAATCCGTACTGCTTTCGAACCGCGTCAGCATGCTTTCCGGGCTCGTAAAGCTGCAGCGATTCAATGTAGGGTGGAACGAGGGACATGTCAGGTGTCTAGCGGCCTTAGTAAAATTCTGGGCGTTTCGGAGGAGAATCTTGGGCAGTCTCGAAAGGACGCCCCCTTGCGTGAACGAATGAGTAATGACAACGAATGCCTAATGACGAAGCCCTAATGACGAAAGAATGACGAAGGCCAAACGTCTAAAGTCCTCTTCGTCATTCGGACTTCAGATTTCGTTAGTCATTCGTGCTTAGAAATTAGTCATTCTGCGGTTTTCCTGTTCATTCTGGCCTACCTGGCCTAGTCACGCTGCCTGTGTCAAATGCAGGTCATCGTAGAGTCCATCCCAGAAGCGGGCGACGCCATCCAGCATCTCCAACCCGCTTGAGATGAACTTCTGGCGATCGAACTCTTCTTTGAAAAACACTTCAGCCAATTCGTCCTGGGTGTGAGAAGCATGCTGGTCCTCCACCGCATCATGCCAGGTAAAGAAAGCCAGTTTGAGGTCGGGGATTTCCCGGCTCTTGTAGCGCTTCAAGCCCTCAACCAGCTGTTTCCAGAAACCGGCTGCAGCCCAGTTCTCTACCGCAAAGCTGGCGCCCTCGCCGATGCTGGCATCCTCGCTGCCGTACAGCCTTTCCAGTTCGTCGCAAAAGAACAGCGTAGTGGTCGTGCCATGCTTGCGTTTGCCCAGGTCTGTGAATCTTAGTCCCAACTGCTCGGCGATCCTCAGCAACCATTCGAAGTGCCCTGCCTTGAATTTGAACGTGCCGCCGTCTACGGTGCCTTCAGTGGAAACGAGCTCCGGATCGGCCGACAGATCCTTTTCTGCATCTGTCAGAGGGCCGCCACTGCCAGATGCCGCCTGCCCGGGTTTGCGAAAAATGACGCCAATTTCGTTGGCCAGGATCTCTTTCGAAGCGCGATAACTCTCCAGGTTGCCAGCGTTGATCATCTTCTTGAGCTGGGCCACCAGGAAAAAGTGTGAGAAAACGGAAAACTGCTGAACAAAGTGGCGAAGCTGATCCAGGTTCATCTCACCCTTCGCGAACCAGCGGCAGTACCGGTTGTCCAGGATGATTCGGTGGTTCATGAACTTGGTTTCGATTTCGTGGAGGAATGACTGGTATTCGTGTAGCCTCGCGGCCGTAATTTCTCCGGCTTGAGCTCTCGCCAGAATCGCAGGAGAGATTTCGGTGATCTTGTTGTTCATGGTTGTCACCTTCCTTTCGGTATCACTACTCTTCCATTTTAGAGCTTTTCGTCAAGAATGGGACAGGGTCTCGCTAAAGTCGCGAGCCGTCAAAGTAGCGAGCCCTCCCTTACTGTCGGGCTACTCAAGACGTCCGAGACTCAAGTCAGTAGCCCGCGCGTCAGCAAGGGCTCTGCCTCGACTCAAGACTTACGCGACTTTGACGGGGCCCTGGCAATGATGACAGGAAAGCATCCATGGCGCCGGGCGGCACCGAGGATGAAAACATCGATTTTCAGCAGAGCTGCCACACCGCTTGGCGGAGTGCGATGTGGGCTAGAAAATCGCAACCGAATCCCCTCTCGGGGGGGAAGGGCCGCCAAGCCCTGGGGTGGGTTGCGACTTCGACCCGACCACCCACCCCGTCTGGCTCCGCGACCGCTGTCGCTGCGCCAGCCAGCCCTCCGAGGAGGGGATTTTCTTAGGAGTCGAAAGAGAGGTTAGAGATTGCCGCTTGGGGATGCACGGCAGAGCAGCTTTGGAACTGGCAGAACCGCCGGTGTCACAGCGCATGAGAAGTGCAGGGAACGGGCGCCGTCCCGTTCCCTTACAAACGGGGAACGCCCCTGCGGGTGTTCCTGTCCTCCGGACTTGGAGCCTGATTCAGAGGGTTGGCATCAAAAAGCCCAACGCAACAGTGCGGTGCCGACCGTGAAGCCAGCGCCGACCGAGGCTAGCAGAACGAGGTCACCTTCTTTCAACCGTCCTTCAGCCAGTGCATCCTGCATGGCCAGGGGAATGGTTGCGGCTGTGGTGTTTCCGTACTTGTGGAGATTGATGACAACCTGGTCTTCCCGGAGCCCGAGACGGTCGGCCGTCCCCCGGATGATGCGGGCATTAGCTTGGTGGGGAAGCAACAAGCAAATGTCTTGGGGAGTCAGGTTATTCTTCCGCAAAATGATCCGGCTGGCCTCTTCCATCTTGCGGGTCGCGAACTTAAAGACCGGTTGGCCTTCCTGCTTCACGTAGTGCAGACGGTTCTTTACGGTCTCGCAACTCGATGGCAAGAGACTTCCGCCCGCAGGCATATTCAGGTGCACACCGCCTGAGCCGTCTACTTCATGATGAAAATCAATCAAGCAGTTTTCCGGATTCTCAGCCGGCTCCAGCAGAACGGCTCCGGCGCCGTCCCCAAAAATAACGCAAGTGGCCCGATCCTGGTAGTCGACAATGCTCGACATCGTGTCAGAACCGACTACTACCACTCTGGAGTGCAAGCCGGCCGCGACAAAAGCGGCACCGACCGACAGAGAGTAGACGAAGCCGCAACAAGCGGCCGAAAGATCAAATCCCCAGGTATGTCGAATGTTAAGCTTTTCCTGCAGCAAACAGGCGGTGGATGGAAAGAACATGTCCGGCGTCACCGTGGCGACGATCAGCAACTCAATCTCACCGGGGTCTAGTTGAAGGGATGCACACAAGCAGCGCACCGCTTGCTCTGCCATGTCGGAAGTTGCCTTGCCTTTGTCGACAATCCGGCGCTCAGAAATTCCGGTTCGCTGAAGAATCCATTCGTCAGAAGTGTCTACGATTTTGGAAAGATCGTGATTGGTCAGAACGCGCTCGGGAACATAACAGCCAACACCGCTGACCTGCACAGGACGAACAGATTTCATCAAACACTTCTCCTTGGAAGGTAAAGTTTCGTGCTCGCAACGCGTCTATTGGTCGCCGCAAAGTGCCAAGGACGCCATATCTTAGGGCAAGGTTCCTGAAATGTAAACGTTGCGGCAGACTGCAGTGCCCGGTCAAAGCCCCCGGCGCTCCCTCGCCCGGTGTTTTGTCGGGGTCCGGTTACTGAACATGTCTCAAGTCAACCGCCGCGCGTGAGCCCTGGCAAAATTGCCATTCCAATAACCTTGAGGCATTTGATGAGGCCTTGGTCTTGCATCAAGGACGGTCCTCCCGGCGAACTGGAAATGCATCGGGTTGAATCGGCCTCGGTGGCTGACATTATCTCCTCAAGGAGGGAGAGTTAGATCAGGATTCCGGGAGGAACTTCCAGAGAGTTTCCAGGAAAATCTGAATCGTGGGGTTGGCTGTGGTCAAAGCCTCGGTCAAGACACCGGCTGGATTCTGCGACGAGTAGGACAGGGCTTTCCTTTCGAAGGGATCAATCAGCCAGACCCACTCGACACCAATGCCAAGATATTCCTGGATCTTAGGCTGCATGCGTACCATGCGATCTTCGGGCGAGAGGATCTCGATTGCCAAAAATGGACTGACGGTCGGTATACGAGACCCAATCGGACCAGGACGCCATACCGCGATGTCCGCCACGCGATAGCGGGTAGGAGTGATCTGGATTCGGATTTCGGGGATGACCTGGAGACTGCCTTGACTGCCAAGCTCGCTCAGAAGTAACAGTAGTCTGCCCTGGATGACGCTGTGAGGCAATTCGCCCATATTCCGCTCCACGATCTCGCCGTCCAGATACTCGCAGTCGGCATCCTCGAAGCTGGTCCGCAGATACTCTTCGACACTGATGGCAACCCTGGTGTTCATGGCTTCAGTTTAGCTCAATTTACCCCCGTCGAAACGGGGAATTCGGCGGTAGGGAAGCTCTGCCGCATGTTCTTTGTGACGATTCTGGCTGCCACAGGACCGGAGTACCGCGCCCTTACCGCAGGCGCGTAAGACCCAGACTGTATCGGTCCGGAACCCAGCGCGCCCTCTTACATTTCCGCATTCACAGCCGCAATCAGAGCCTTGATGTATCCGAAGGTATAGGCGAACGCCTGGTAGCCCTTGGGATCGGCGGCAATCTTCGGAACATGGTCCGGCATCATCATTCCGTCATAGCCGGCCTCTTTATAAACGCGCATAGCTTTCAGCATGTCCACGTCGCCATTGTCGATGTAGGTTTCCTGAAAATTCAAGAAGCGGCCCTTGATGTTTCGGAAATGCACATTGAAGATTTTCTTGCGGCTTCCGAAGTAGCGAATGACATCCAGGATCTCCTTACCAGGATCCTGTAACATCTCGGAAACGGTCCCCTGGCAGAAGTTCAGCCCATGGTAAGGACTCTCTTTGATGCTCAAGAAGCGCTTCAATCCGTCCACACTGCCGAGAACGGTGTGAACACCGCGATAGCCTTTGTCGTGCGGCATGCCCGGGTCATGGGGATGGCAGGCGATACGGACCTTATGCTCGTTGGCTACCGGGACCACTCTCTCCAGGAAATAGGTAATGCGCTCCCAGTAGACGTCGGGCGGCACAGGCCCCGCTTCGGTCAGCGGCGGGTCATGCTTAGCCTTTTCGTAAACAAATGTACTGTAGGTTGACCGGCCCCTCCCTGGCGTCGGATCGCTTCGCACCACGCCCAGAATGCTCATGTTGTACTTCACCGCCGGGATGCCTGCTTTGCTGGCATTGCGGATCATTTGGCAGACGCTGTCAATGTCGCGATCCCGCTGCGGGCTCTGCCCCAGCATGATGCTGGGCAATTCGGCGCGGGTAATGTAGGCGGAACTGAGCGGCAGCGGAATCATGTCCAGATGAATGCCGTACGACTCGACCCGCTCCCGAAGTTTCGTCAGCCCTTCGACGCTCCAATTCGCGTCCATTTTCGCCGACGGCAAGGAGCTGCAGATGTTATTGACTCCCAGCGAGCACAGTACTTCCAGAATCTCGTTCGAGGATCCATGTTGCGTGCCCACCTTCATCAGCGCCTTGCGAGGCGGGCTGCCCTTCGAGTCTTGTGGCAGAACGGCGCCTGTGTCTACGACACTGGCGCCCGCGGTCGCTCCGGCAAGCTGCAGGAAGTTTCTGCGATTCATGAATCTCTCCTTATTAATAGGTGCAGAAGTAGCCGGACACTGTGCGGGGCCCTAATCAGCGCCCCCTCACCCCCGATCCCCTCTCCCCGAGCGGGGCGAGGGGGGAGGACAAGCAAAGGTCGTGTCCTCCAACCACTGCTCGGACTAATAATTTAGCGTCTACGAACAAAACCCTGTGTGGAGAGAAGAGTTCCCATTTAATCACAGGCGGCTCCACCCCTGTGTCTTCCGGCATTGCTGTCTCGATCGATGCTTCGCGACGCCGACTCCCGTTGGACGATGGCACGGAGCAATGGAAGCTGCGCGGCTGCGAACCTCAGAGGCCGCTTCAGAAAGTACGCTAGCGTCACCCGTACTAGCGCTTTCGCAAACTCAACCGTATTTTCTCCCGAAACGTTTAGCAGCCACGGATCCTCCCAGCGCAGCGGACCGAATCCCTTTCGGCCTAAAGGAGCCGTGAGCACAACCTTCTCGATTGCAGCTTCCGGCAAAAGCGCATAGTTGTGCACCCAGCCATTGCCGCTCAACCCGCCTGGCCCGGCGCCCCAAGGCACAGACGCAGCGAACGCAACTCCGGGATAGCTGTTAATCGTCACGATTCCATGCCGCAGCTCCCCCGCCATTCGCTGAATCTCGGGCGACCGCGGATTTGAGGTGAACAGTGAAATTCCCAGATCTCCGCTCAGGCTGCCGGAATTGGCGACAGTCAAAGCTTGCGCCGAAAAGTCTGTTCCCGAAACAGACAGCAAGCCAATGACGGGGCCGAAAGCTTCTTCGCTGAAGAGCCGCATCTTTTCATCAATTCCCTGAATGAGGCAAGCGGGAAAATGTTCATCGTCGGCTTTAGGCTCACCAGGCGTCAAGCGGGCCCCTTGCGCTGCCATTTCCGACATCAACTTCTGCAACCGCTTCGCTGCTGCAGCATCCACCAGCCTTCTGCTGCCTCTCTTGCCTTGCTCACGCTCTGCAGCCAGCGTCATTTCCCGCCATAATGCCCGCTTGAAAGCTGGTTGTCTGGAATCTGGAACCAGAAGGATCTGAAAACTCACGCAATGCTGGCCGTTATTGGCTAAAGCACCGAAAGCAACTTGGCGTGCTACTTGCCTTCGGTCTGTCTCAGTCAACAGCGCATCCGGAAAAACAACTGCCAGTGTTACCCCTCCGAGCTCAGCAGTCATCCTGCCGGCGCCGGCTATCTTCGCCACGGCAGCCGCTGTGCGTGCGCTGCCCGTGAGGTGGATGTGCGAAAACTCGGGCCGTGCTGCCAGCCAGGCCCCAACATCCGGCCCGCCGTAGACAAACCGCAAGGCGTTGGCTTCGATCAAGGGCGCCAGAATCCTCTCGAGATGCGGACCGGCAAACTCCGCTTTCTCGGAGACTTTGGCAATGACCCTTTGTTGCTGTTTGCAGAGCAGATGCACGATGTCCAATACGCCGATGCTGGCCAAGTTGAAGGGCAGCAGACAGAGCGCCAAGCCGCCCTCGCGAGAGATAGGCGCTACCGGGGCTGCGGGCTGGCCAGTTCCACTCGCAGGCAGATTAGGCTTCAGCAACGCATGTCCCGAAAAACCAGGAAGCAGCAAGGACTCCAGGGCATTCGCGGGCAACACTTTGATTGCCGGCCGGCCTGCGAAACCGGTGTGAGAAAACTTCGCGGAGAAATGCCTCAGCCGGCTGAGCGGATCGCCGGCCTTGGCGCTGGCCAGAAGGCCCTGTCGGGTGGAAAGCAATCCCCACACGGAAGGGAAGATAGTCTCCAGCCACACTTCACCTGACGTGATTCCCATCCGCTTACCCGTTTCGCTAGCCAAGGGGTCGCCATAAATGAGAAAACGGTCAGCGGTTTCAGCAAGCAGCCGTGCGGTGCTGCCCACGCTTTCATGGCCCCAAGGCTTTCGCTGTTCGGCGCTCAGCAAAGACTGCAGCGTGGCGTGGAGAGATTGACTCATCAACGGGTCGCGTAGACTCATAGTGCAAGCGTCCTTACCAATGAGCTATTTGAGGACGGATTAGTCGGTTCTACCTTGACTGCCACATACCTGTATCCGCCCAAAAGGCCCGTTGGAAGTCGTTCCTTGAAGAATACCAGCGGGTGTAGCATCTCTGGGAGACCGAAACCCGCTACCCGGGGTCCTTTCGAGAGGCTGGCTCTCAGGCTGATCGGAAAGCGAGAGCTGGCGCCGGACTGCGATGATCTGCAGTTCTACGGCTGTCTCGGCCCGTAGATCGGCACAGATTGGCCCAGCTCAAGGGCGCCCAGATCAGGGGCACTTCCTGCGAACGCATCGTTGATGTTGGGGAGCCGGCAACCTGCATCCACCGCAAGGCCGCTTTGCCGCAGCCGGAAGTCGTGTTCGCGACTCTCGTAGATGGCGTGGGGCTGCTTGGCATGAGGCGGATGAACATTCACAAAGATGTCGTAGTCGACCTCCCGTCCATGCTGCTCTTGACCGGTGGCCGAGCGAAACTCAGCTAGAGTCGGAAATTCCTGATATCCCGACCCCTCCAGGCTGTAATCGCGCAGTGTTCCAGCTGCCGGCGATTTCCAGGCGTACTGTGGGCGGCCGCTCCGGTTCGGGCGATAACCGTTGTAGTCCAGTGAGGAGTATGAAGTGTAGGTTAGATTTCCCAGCACCGGCTTTTCCGGATGATCTGTTCCCATGATCAGGTTATTGCGGTAATGCATGTTGGAATTGCCGCGCACGTTGCTGTTTTCTGCAACAAACGTGTTGTGGTAAATCAAAACCCCGGCCGGGTTTGCTCCACCGTTCTTGATCGCTCCTCCCATCGGCACGTTATAGACAATATTCCGGTAGAAATACGTTGGGCCTCCGAATACTGGCTGAGCGCTTAGCCCATGCTGGGCGGCGTTAAAGCCCCGATTTCGCATCACCCGAACGTTGTGCACACCTCCGTCGGCTTCGATAAAGTCGTCCACCATCACGTGGATGTCGTTGTTGTAAATGTCAATGGCCACTGGCTTCTCGTGCTGGGCTTTGGGCGGTGTTCCATAGGTGGACACGCATATGCCGTCGTGAAAATAGGCGACCGAGTTGTGGCAGATCACGTGGCCTTGCCCATAGACCTTGACTCCATAGTACGATTTGACTGGATGAGGCTTGTATTTTCCGAAGCTCGCCCAGCCGATCAACCGATGGCGGTCGTCGCGGCCGACGAAGACATTGTCTGCGATGTAGAAGTTTTTGGAGCCAGCATATTCAGTCGTGATGCCGATTCCCACATCTTCCATTCGGCAGTTCCGAACCACCAATCCGCTGCTCCCCAGCACATCCTTGAGGCCAGCATAAAACGCAATGTCGGTATTGCGGATGGTAATACCTTGAAAATAATTGTAGTCGGCAGCCATGACGTCGAAGAGCCGGAAGCAACCATTGCCATCGAAGATCGCTTCCCCATCACCCGCTCCTTTGACGACGATGGGCTTTTCGGGCGTCCCATCAATCGTCAGCACGTACGTTCCGTCGAAAGGAACTGAGTACGGCGTCACATAGTCGGAACGGTCTGCCTTATAGAGCCCGGCGTGGACCAGGATGACGTCACCTGGCTGTACCGGCCGCTCCCGAACCACATTCCAGTCTCCGGTGCCGGGACCATAATAGGCTTCCTTAAGTCCGTTGAAGGCCGGTTGCTCTCTGGGGCCCTGGTAGTCCGGGGGATAGACATGGAGCGTGCGGCCGCCGGAATAGATCTTGGGAACTCCGCGCGTGGCTACTGTGGCTTGCTGGGCGGCTTGGCCCTGCACTCCATCGGGATCCGACATCGTGAAGCGACATTCGTAGCTGGTTTCCTCTTCCAGATCCAGGATGCTGCCGGCAAACATGCGCGGCGTCCAATACTCCAGGTACTCCCGCGCCCGCCAAACCTTCTCGTCGCCGATGCGCAGCAGCGGCAAAGCTTCCTTCCACTCGCTCTGTCCCTGCTTGCGATACTGAACCGCGACCTTAGCGTTGCGATTGTCGTCTCCCTGAATTCTCCACTCAAACCCGAGGTTCATCAGCGTAGCAGGCTCCACAATGAACTCTCCGGGGATGACGGCATTGTTGCCTGGCTGCATTCCGGCAGAGACCGATTCGAGGGCGAGAAGAATGGTCAAGAGTGCTATCAGACGGGTCATAGCAGGGCATCTCCTTTTGAGTAATTTTGGTCGTGCCGGCCATAGCCGGGCAGCCATGTGAGGTCATCGAGGGAGCCAGTATGTTTCGGAGGATGGTTACCAGTCAAACACGGCCTGCTGTCCTGGCAGAAATCCTTCAACCTTGAAAAATAGGAGAAGGCTGCGGACGAATGCAATCCAATCGAGGCTTGAGTGATTCAGCGGATGTCAAATTCTCTTCTTGAGGATTTGGTGTAGAGCGGTGGCGGAGGCGAATGGGAATCGTTTTGCCACAACCACTTGATAACACGTAGCTTATTGGTACGTCGATTTGCGAGAATGCCCAGAATCCACGAAATTGCATGTTGGAGGTACGTATTAGGTACGCGAGCCGCCGTGCACCAACTGGGTCGATTAACATACTCAGGGTTACGGCTTGCACTTTTCAACAAATGCTTCATTCATGCCGCCCGATCCTTATAGGCTTTCCGAAACAGCGAAGCAGCCTCGCTAGCCTTTGGAGAATTTAGGGCCCGGTCTCCGTACTTGTTCCAGTTTCTCGGCGATCACCTTCGAGTCATAGACCTTGTGAAATTCATCAAGCCGGAAACCAGGCTCATCCGAATGGATGGAAGAAACGAACGAGGATAATAGGCGACCCAGGTACTCTGGTTGCGCGTCAACGAGCTTCATCACATACTCTTGAACAACACTTCGATGTTTTGGTTCGCCGCTTAGCCAGTTGATGCCCCATTGGTACAGCACGAAGTTGGCGTCGTCTTCGCCACACGACTCGAAAACATCCACGTCAGCTTCCACGAGTTCGGCGTAAAGGCGCTGACTGCAGATATCGCGGAGGGATCCAATATCGATGGAATCAAATAATCGGAAATACTCTCCTCCCCTTTCCTTGTGACAAGAAAGCACTAGAGAGACGACGAATGGGATCGACACGGATTCTTTGATGGTTTCCTCCAACAATGGTCGGATTTCCGTCGGATCTGCACAGTTGTCGATCAAACCTAAGATCCGAAACTTAACCTCGTCGTATCGTTCTCTACCTCTCGGCTCTCTTCTCCCCTTTCTTGAGGCCCGCTGAGCAAGACTACGGGCAACAGGTCTAACGGTGTCTGGCTCAATCAAAGTTGTGAAGATCAGCAGCTTGTCGAGAAAAGCGTCGAACTGATCCAATTGTTGGAATCTTGAGAAATCCGCGTTGACCTGATTCTCCTTTTCAGTTTTCGATGAATGATTCCAGCTCTGGATAAGCTTCTCAATCTCCATGTCTGATAACTCGCCGACCGGTAGGCGATACAGGAAGTACCGTGGAAAGCAATCGGGATGAGTCAGTCTCTTTCTTGCCCTGCAAGTGGACTCGTGAGTATCGTGACCAAACATCAGGCCGCCAAAAGCTGCATCGACGACGAAGAACAGTTGCCGCACAAGAGAAAGAATGCGTTTGTCTTCCTCTGAGATAAGTTTTCCCACGTGCTCACGGGTCTTTTGTCTATTTTCCTCTTCGTCTTTAGATCCGAGGTCTGATTCGTAGTAGGCTTCGTTTGACCACCTGGGAAGGTAAAACCAGCGTTCGTGCCAGATATCACGATAGACATCGGGCATGAAGATCCGCAATGCTTCCAGAACAAAGAAATCGCAAAGATGTACCTCGCCTATGATCGGTGGAAGCGTAGCCCGAAGGCCATTGACGTAACGTTTTGCATGGCGGAGATTGCGAAAGAACTTCTTTAGCGCCTGTGAAGAAATAAAGTGCGCAGAAGTTCCCCTCCTTGGTTAAGGAGGGGATGCCGTGGCCGACGGCCACGGCGGGGGTGGTTCGTCGTTGCGG
>JAKEER010000865.1 GCA_022616615.1 Acidobacteriota bacterium | reverse complement strand
GGGCTGCACCTGGCCCGATTGAGCGAGGACTCCGCTGCTGCAACCCAGTCCCAGCCATAGACAGCCGACCTGGAATAGCTTCATGGCTTCACCTCATTTCGCTGCGATGACGGTAACCGCGCCCTTGTCTCGCCAGCGTTTCCACGCGCTTGGCGCGGTATCGCTTGGCCGCACGGCTCACGTACTGAAAGACCTCCGGAGAGGAATATGCTAGTCCCCGCAAAAGGATCCGTGACTCACCCACAAAATACGCCGCTAGCGCTAGCCGCAGGTCGCCTCGAAAGAGGCGAATAAGCCACGCCAGATATGCCACGCCACCGCGGATGTTCTCCTGGATATCGAAGCGATTTCGCACTCCAAACCTGGCGGCCGTTGCCGGCATGAGCTGCATCAAGCCGACTGCACCTTTGGGCGAGACGGCGTGAGGCGACCAATTGGACTCCACCTCGATCACAGCTTCGACAAGCTCCACGGGAACCTGATACGCCAGCGAATAGCTCTCCACATGCTGAGCAGCGATTTCCCGCGCAGTCACCGTCTGTGCCACGATCGGCGGAGAAGCGACCAAAGCGATCGAGGCGAACACGAGTTGTGCTAGTCTCCTGGCCACGTTCATCTCTAGGCCGCGGCTCCCGCGCGGCTCAGTTTGTCCCGGTACACTTTGGAGTCCGCAATCAATCCCTCGAAACCCTCCCGAAGGAGAAGCCGCCCCCGGTCCCCCTCGGTCTTTGCCAAAAGAGGCAGCAAAACGTCCCGCTGGTCCGGCATGATTTCTTTGACGCCAAGGAGCCGAAGCGCTTCGGCCAGATCCAGCATTTCCGCGATGGATGGCGGCTTTTCCATGTTCCACCCTCGCAGTGCGTGGGCGAGGCCGGCCATTTGTCCCAGCAGCGCCGGCTCCTGGCTTGCACTCCGCACCCGGAGAATCTCGACCTCGCGCTCGACCGTGGGGTACTCGAAGCGCAGGTACATGCAGCGACGGCGCAACGGGTCGCCCAGACGCCGCTCTTCGTTCGAACTGAGAACCACGATGGGAACTGTCTCCGCCTCGATCGTTCCGAGCTTGGGCACGGTTACCTGCCAGGCGCTCAGGATTTCCAGCAGCAGAGCCTCAAACGCGTGATCGACTTTGTCGAGTTCATCTACTAGCAGCACGCAGGGTCGGTCTTTATAGCGGAGTGCTCGCAACAGCGGCCCTTCGGAAAAGAAATCCAACGAGTGCAACCGCTCTCGGATCGCACACCAGTTCTCCCCCAAGCTTTCCTTCTCGGTTTCCAGAAACATCCTTTGCAGAGACTCATCGAACTTTCCGATGGCCTTTTCTTCGGTGATCCCTTCGTAGCACTGAAGCCGTTCCACGGTCGTGCCGCCGGCCGCGGCCACCGCATAAGCAAGCTCGGTCTTCCCGCAACCTGGTGGACCCTCAACCAGAAGGGGCTTCTGCATGCGCGCCGCCAGGTAAACCACCTGTAGCGTGATGGGGTCGATCACGTACTTGGCTTCACGCAACTTCTGAGCAAGCTCTTGGACAGAAGTAAACAATATCCGCCTCGCGCGAGGGGGAACATAGCGCAGCACGGTCGTGCATGCACTCAAGTGAGGCTTAATCTCTTTCCATTCGTCCCACCCGAATGGCCACCCTCTGTGCCCACGATAGGAATCGCAGGACGGCACTCGGGCTCACGAACAGCTCCAGCAGCGGCGAATACGCTGAATTGAAGCTCGCACGGCATAACAGAGAAGATTGCCGGCAATTACTGACGGCCTTTCTGAAATTTTCCAGCTCAGTTCCAGACTTTCTGACTAGCGTTTTGCAGCGGACCGGGCATGAACTTACTTCGTGGACTCCCTGCTGGTTGCAGATTTCCTGACGAACTCGATGCGCTCGCTGGGCGTTGCGTTTTCGGCCTACAACGGCGGTCTGAGCAGTGTCTGGAAGGACCGCCAGCTTGTTTACACTGAGGCAGCGAACGTGTCGCCGTGCGTGGCGGGCCATCCTGTGACCCCATAGTTTCCCGCTTGTTCCGCTGCGTCGACCACCACACCAATCGCAGCGCAGCTGCCTTCCGCGAAAACCGCGAGTATCCCCACCGCATCCTGTTCCTTCTCTGGCCCCGCTACCAAGCGGCGGGTGGTAGGCCAGCACTCACGGTTGTAGGTTCCATGTTTCCAAAAGCCCTAACAGTTCCTCGACAGCTCGGATTGCCACACGCTGACTCACGTTTCTGCCCCAAAACTTCCCCGCCGCTGTATGCTTAAGGTCGTTCACCTCTTCATGGACCCTTGCAATGTTGTCGTTGTCCCACGAACGATTTGTCCATGTGGTGTAGATTCTCTTTGCCTGGGAAAGCAAGGAATTGGAGTCCCTGTCGCTTCCGACATGTGCACGACTTGTGGGTTTGCCCGTTACGACCTTGAGGCTTCGGTGGTAAACGGCGGACAACCTGAACAATGCACTATTGAAGTGAAACCCGGCCATCCATTTTCCGTTCATTCGTACGTTGTGAGCCTTGGCGATGCTCCTCGCCCGATCTAGTACTACTTGAGCGTCAGCTTTTCCGCGCGGGTACTGGAAAGGAGGATCATTGTGAAACGCGAGAATCAATGCATAAGTCGCGCCCAAGAAGTCGTCAAGCGTGGCCAAGGCATAAACACTTTTGGTTACTTTTGCCGATCCGAGGAGGATGGCTATTCTTTGGCCGAATCCTATGAGATCCCCGTCGAAACGAGAAACCTTACTCCTACTGTTGGTCTCGAGTTCAATCCACCATGGTGTCTGGCCCAGTGAACCCATCAACACTCCACCTCCACAGATGAGTCGGCCTCGGCGCTCGGAGCGTCATGCGGAGCGACCAACTGGCAAGTGTAAGCGAGGATCGAGCTCAGTTGCGCCATCCGGAACAGGATGCGGATTCTCAAACTGAATAGTCTTTTCAGAAGGACTTCCCCCAATTGGGGTCGCGAGCGTTGCTCGCCAAAGCAGCCACTGCCTCAGCGAGTTTGTCGTAATTGATCTGAGCGCCCCATGTTTGCCGAAGCTGGTACAGCAGGGTTTCGGCTACGAGTGTTTCGGGTTTCTCCAATCCAGTTTGATCAACCTCCTCGATGCAAATGCTTCTTGACTGGAGGTATGGGTGTCTGGAATTGGGGAAATTGATTCCGTCCCACCTGTCATAATCTCCTGATCCGTCGGGAGGCGGAAAAAGAGGAAGGAAATTAACGCCCGCGCACGAGAGTTCGTGCTCTAAGACCACAGTTCCCCAAAACCCCTGCGCAGCAAAAAACTGTCGTGCGACTCGACAGAAGAACAGCAAGTCCGCTGCTAGATCCCCGACGGCCTCACCCGGATGGCCTCTTCGAGTGAGGTTTCCAACGAATCCTAGCGCTCCATTTGCCCACACGCGCCAGATTCTATGAATGCGATGAGCTCCGCTGGAGCGCCTCTCAATTTGATAGTAGAGCCCGGTGCGTCGGTTGCGGCTAAACTGACGGTCCCAAGGCGAACTGGATGCGACGGTCTTTTCGAACGATCTTTCGAAACGAGAGTCGAGTCGGAGTCGCAATTCTACTCTCGGGGCGGCGACGATTCTGGTGTAGTCATTCTCCCGAACTTCTCCGCTGGGATTGTCATAGGTACAAAACAGGTCGTCCGCCGTTGCTAGATTGCGGATTACTTCGCTGCCGGATTTGCCAAATGCGGTTCGCTTTTTGAAGAGTTCTTCGAGTTCCCGAACAGTAGCCTGCCGATTCGTGTCTTGGATGCGCATGGGAGTTCTGACAGTGGAGCCCTGCTTGTATTCGTAGGGGGGATACGAGCCTTCGTAGACTCTAATGACGGCGACGTGCTTGTTGGTGCCGGGAAGTAAAGCAAAGCCGATGTCAAAATGGGGACGGGGATTCACGGTTGCGAGGATTCTGTCCGTGATTTGAGCGCGTGCATCGGTGCCCAGTGTGACCCCAACTAGACCCACAGGGATGTTCTGTTTTTTCTTGTCGCTTTTGACGCCAACGAATACTAGTCCTCCATTCCCGTTCGACATCGCGGCAATGGCATCGCCAATGTCGGTGGGGAGAGGCTCCTTAAAATCAATCCTAGGGCTTTCTGTTGGCCTTAGATGCTCTGGCTGCTTGATCGCGAGGAAATCATCAAAGTCTTGCACAGTTAACTTGGATAGATCACCGGAGAAGAAATCTGCCATGACACGGCCTCAACCGCGAGTCCTCATGATGTTGGTTTCTTATCGTCCTTAGGCTGCGCGGGCGGTGCGGTCGGCAGTTCCTTCTTTATGGCATTGCACGCATCCTTCACTGCGTTTCCATGGGCGCGGGTAGAGCCGCTGTAAAGCATGTCGCCGTCCTTGTTGAACACGACGACCTTGTTGTCTTTTCGTGCGTAGCCTTTTCCGCCCTCGTGATCGAGCAACACAACGTAGTCGGCCTTCTCCCGCTTGTTGGTTACGATGACTTCCGGGCAACGCTCCCCAAAGGTCTTCATGATCTCGGCGGTCTGCGGTCGAGCGCCGCCTCTTACAGCACCGGCGGCTGTGTCGCCGCTCGCACCAAACCCGCCGGACATCTCCCACGAAGTGCTGTCCGTTATAAACACACGTGGCTTCTCAGCCGCTAGAAGGGAAAGTGCAAAAACCAGGAGAATAAACGCCAAGGTAGCTCTGGGCATGTCC
The DNA here is from genome assembly GCA_022616615.1 of Acidobacteriota bacterium. Classification (GTDB taxonomy): domain Bacteria; phylum Acidobacteriota; class Terriglobia; order Versatilivoradales; family Versatilivoraceae; genus VFZK01. The sequence goes on along the minus strand of JAKEER010000865.1, from coordinate 529 downwards.
ATCTCCGGGCGCGCCAATTGCCAAGCTAGTCTACACTAGCTTACGAAGACGCCCAATGCGTGAGCGATCCTTCCAGGCCGCGCCAATCACATTTTTCCTGGCTTGCCGGTCCGTCTGTTATCCCGCCTGCTGGTTATTTGACAGCTCCCTGAGCCTCCTCTACAACGCGCCACGTGCAAGCTGTTTTGCAGGCTAGTTTCTTGCTTAAGCAGGTGTTGGCCGACCGTCAAGCCCCGGACGGGGGATGGCCTTTCATTGGCGGAAACGGCCAGCGCAGTCTTGAGCCCACGTGCCTGGCATTGTTGGCCTTGGGTTCCGACGAGGATCCGGCGCGCGACTGGGCTATCCACTTCCTGCTTCGCACTCAGAATCCGAATGGCAGTTGGTCGGCGTTTGCCGGCGATGACACGGACGGCTGTGGTCTTACTGGGCTGGCGCTTTTCGCGCTCCAGCAGTGCGGGATCACGGGCCACGCAACCGGGAGGGCGATGCGTTGGCTCCTCGATCTTCGCGGCTGGGAGTCCCATTG
>JAKEER010000864.1 GCA_022616615.1 Acidobacteriota bacterium | reverse complement strand
TCCCGCCCGCAATTGTGGCCGCAGGCCCTCGGAGCGGCCTTCCGGCCGCTCCGAGGCGGGCGGGACGCCGGGCGGGACGCCCGCGCTCCCAGGGGGGCTGCGTCAAACGCAGGCTTCGTGTCGAGTCAGTGCGCTCCGCCAGCGAAACGCTTGTTTGGTTACGGCTCTACACAGACCGCGCTCACAACACCCCGGCCCCTCTCCCGCGCTGGGGAGAGGGGAGCTGATTCTAGCGACTGTGACCGCATCAGACTCCAACCCTCTATATCGCAGGGGTTGCGAAATTATTTGAAATCAGTACTCGGCCGCCGCGTGGAACGCCACGGCGGGCGGTCCCAACGTTGCGGCAATTCTTTCAAAGCGCCTGCGCCGCGCGGGTGGCGGGGAGCCGAAACGGTCTAACTTCTTCACAGTTTCAGGAGAGAACGGAAAGGTTTGCTGCTTAAGGTTCTGCGGGACCCAACCTGATGAGCAGGTTCTTGTCTTGTTGCTTGAGGTGAAGGGTCTCCAGATGGGTTTCGTAGCCTGCAGCGCGGGCACGGATGACGTACTCACCTGGGGGGATGGGAAGTGGAAACTTGAAGATGCCGTTTTGATCCGCGCGGGCCCAGGTCAGCAGGTTCTCCAACGAAGCTTCGCGGCTACCGGCCTTCAGCAGGCCGACCAAAGCTTGGCCGATGGATTCCCCCACCTGGCTCAACACGAGCCCTTTCACCTCAAGGCGCTCGGCTTGCGGCTGGCCCTTTCGCGCGTCCTCCAGCATTCTGGCGACGATCTCCACAGGTCGAATTAACCCTACGGCCCCGAAGCTGACGCTCGTATCGGGGAAGCCGTCGTTGTCAGTATCCACCGGCTGGATGTCTGGACGCACTTGGGTGGGCACGCCGATGAGTTTTCCCTCTTTGGTTACGGCGGCTCCACCACTGTTGCCGTGAGTGACCTGGGCATCGGTCTTGATCCAGTCTTCGAGTTCCTCTTTCCCCGAAACCTGGCCGCGCGTGATGGTGACCGTTGAGCCGCCGGCTTTCGGAAAACCCACCGCATAGATCTCATCGAGAAAATCAAGTTTGCTCGAGTCGCCTAACTGAATCGCTGCGAAAGTTTGGGAAGTGGGAAAGGGTTTGCCGTCGGCATTGGCAACGATGCGCAACAGCACCAAGTCTCTTTCCGGGTTTTTGAGAAGAACTTCAACACGATAGAGCCGCGACCGGTCTGGCGGAGCATAGGGGTGCTTAGGATCAAGCAGGTTGAAGTAGATCGAGGAAAAAAATCGGTCACCTTCGCTGACGACATGAGAGTTAGTGACAACGATACCCTCAGCGCCAACGACGACGCCCGATCCTTCCAAGCGCACCTGGGTATTTCCGCTCCGGTCGTTGTCGCCCGCCAGGATCTGCCCGACGCTGGCAAGTGCATCTTTGAGGTTGCTCGCCTCGAGGCCGGCAGGAAGATGCAGTAACGCGAGAAGAAGGCAAAATCGAGCCGGCAGGCGAAGGATCATAATGTGTTTCAGCCGATAGCGCAGCGGGTTTAATAAAATGCACTAAGTGTTATCGCTCTTAGAGGGTACTTAACGGAATTTGATCCGTGGGCATTAGTTATGCTTGAGTTTGATTTCCGTGTAGACGGCGTTATTGCTATCTTCTCTGGTATTGATGACAATGGTCGACTGGGTTGCCGGTGCAGCAATGGCCTGCGCTGGTAACGAGACCACAGGTGCTTTCTCTTGAATCAGCACCAAATCACGGGAGCGGACGTTCTGGTTGAGTTCTTCCACGACCGAAACAACTGAAACCAGTGCATCGTCGGTGCTCGGCTTGGCGGCCTGCTGCACCGACTTCATGGGCGTCCGGCTCACCACGACTGTGAGCCGCTCGATACCGGGGTTATTATCGAACGCATACCACTGGTTTCCCGGGACCGAATACTGAATGCCGCGCGTGATCTTGTTGTCCCCACCGTTAATCTTTGGATCCGGAAACAGCATTTGGTCCCGGCCAGTGGATCCTTTCTGCAAGACATACAGATAACCGTCGACATTCGATTCAATCTGCAAACGGACTTTGTCGCCCGAATGGAAGGTATATGAAGGGTCCACCTCGCGAATGTCGCAGTCGGGGCTTCGCAGCAGGATGCGATACTTCAGCCCTACACGGCGCTCCGGAGAACTCACGTTGACGGCGGGCGTTTTCTTGGGGGGCGCCTTCTTCACCGCGGGTTTCTTGGGCTCAGCTTTTGCGGGCTCCTTGGGTGGCAGTGTGTCCGTGTAAAACATGTTGGACAAGTCCCGGGCTTGCTGCTCGGAGATCTTCTGATCAGAGGCCTGGCCGCAGGCCGGGCGAACCGAAAGGGCCAATGCGCAAAGAACAAACACGAATCGAAACATCGCTATCCTCCTTAAGAGTTGCTTTTTTCTAGTTTATCGTCCCTTACTGAATCAGAACTTAGAGGCTATCCGACAGACGACCCCCTCACGATCAGGATTCCGTCAAAGTCAGAATCAAAGCCTTCAGCCAACCGCTGGCGTAAGCCAGTGGCCTGGAGGTTGGACATTTTTTGGAGTGGCGCAGCCACCCTGGGAGCGCGGGCGTCCCGCCCGCAATTGTGGCCGCAGGCCATCGGCGCGGCCTCCGGCCGCTCCGAGGCGGGGAAACTCAGCCGACGCGAGCGCGCCATCTTTTAATTGGAGGTAGGC
>JAKEER010000169.1 GCA_022616615.1 Acidobacteriota bacterium | reverse complement strand
CGCCCCGCGAGGGGGAGGAGCTAGGGGTGAGGGTGCAACGGCTCCCGAAAACAAGCCGACGAGTCATGCCAAATGCGGAAAGATAAGCCTATGCTGTCACAGCATGGCAATCCACCTCACCCCCTGAAGCTGTGAAAAAATTCAAATGGTAGGGACGCACTGCTGCGCGTCCGCGGCGGAAAACCCAAGACGGACGCGGAGCACCGCGTCCCTACCGGATCAGGTTTAAGCGCCCAACCGAGTTTTTTCATAGCTCCTCTGCCACTCTCCTGGTGGGGGCGAGGGGAGCCGACTCTTCCACTGAATTTCAGTTTCCTAACAGCCCCTCGCTGGCGTGACAATTCGCCTGGGACCAAGATGAGCAAAACTCAGTGCGAAAGAGCAGCTGAAGCGCCACGCGCATCCAGCCTTTCCTTCAAACCGGGCTTGCGCGCATTCTGCAGCCAGCGGACCGCCGCAGCTTTGAACATTCCGCCTACGTCAGCCCGGTCATCCACTCGAACGACTTCCCCCTTGAGCACCAGCGGCCGAGCCATCCGAACGGGAAGGGAAATGTGCAGCGTCAGTTGCATGCCGACCTGGACTTCCGACATCGTAAAAAAGCACGCGCCTGACGGGCTGTAATCTTGTAGTTTGCTGCTCTCATGAACGGCCCCCACGCCGGAGGTGCCTGTGTACTCCACCCTCCAGTTCACCGGGGTCCGCGGATGCATTCTTTGTTCGTTGATGGAAGACATGGTTCACCTCACGCAGGGATCACTCTCCCGCGACCTGGGTCTGGCAGCCCGAAGGCGAGAGAGGCAACATTCCGTCAATGTCGAATGGCAAAAGCAGCTTAGCAATTCCGAAGCCTGATGTCCAGCAGGTGGTCATGCCTGTGCAGGGGCCCCGTCAAAGTCCCGGCCCTCCCTTACGGCCGGGCTACTGAACAGGCTGAGGCTCAAGTCAGTAGCCCTCGCGTCAGCCAGGGCTGAGTTCATCACAATGACTCACGGGACTTTGACGGGGCCCTGCCTGCCTGTGTGAGGTACAGCTTTTGGCCGCAGCTCCAAGCAGAAAGCGGGGCAGGATCCTGGCTGGCAGTCCCACTCTTTCAAAGAGCTTTGACTCTGGAATGAGACGAACGTATGATTCAATCAGTCGTTTGATGGATGAAAGAGGCCCAATGAAACCTGCCACCCAGCCGAGGATTCTCGATGCCGCAGAAAAGCTTTTCGCTCGCCACGGATTTGAAAGCACTTCCCTGCGGGCCATCATTGCCAGCGCGGGGGTCAACCTGGCTGCCATCCATTATCACTTTCGGGGCAAAGAAGGCCTGATTCGTGCAGTAATCGAGAGGCGTTTTGCTCCTATTAATGACGAGCGCCTCCGCCGGCTGGAGGTATGCGAACGCCGGGCGGATGGAAGGTCGCCTACCGTGGAAGAGATTTTGGAGGCCTTTTTGTCGCCGATGCTTCGGGTCGGGCTCCCGCATTCCGGGCAAGGACGCCTTCTTATGCAGTTGGCCGGACGGCTTCTGCAGCCGTCCGGCGGGATGCTGGAAAAGGCTGCCGGCAGCGAGTTTGAGCGCGTGGCTATTCGCTTCCTTGCAGCTTTGCATAGGGCCCTTCCGGATCTCCCAAAGCAGGAAATCGCTTGGCGTATCAACTTCACCATCGGGGCGGCAGCGAGAGCCCTGTCTGGCGGGATCCCCGTGAAGGTCCTTTCCAGCGCAAGCCACGAGAATCTGCAGGAACGCGACGTCCAGCGAGTTCTCCAGCGGCTAATAGCCTACACGGCAGCTGGAATGAAGGCACCGCCAGCAAACCAACGCCCGTGAAAGCAAGGGACACATAACATGCTGCCATTTCAAGACTCAGAAGCGCGGACCCTGGGAGGTAGCACAAGAGAACCTGGATCGGCAGGAAGCCTGCCCAAGAGGACTGGCAAATGGGAGCCGAGGAAACGCCTGGTAGCTTCTTGCTTGCGGCGAGCCATTTTCATGCTGGGGCTCCATTTGGGACTCATCTCCTTGTTTGCCCTGGGACAACCGGAGCCAGCGCCGGCTGCGAATGGCCAGACCGCTGGCTCTGTCTTGCGACTGGGCCTCAGGCAGGCAGTCGACATCGCTATTGAGCAGGACGGCAACGCAAAGGTCCGGCTGGCCGCGCAACTGTTGCAGCAGGCGAAGGCGCAATCGGCGCAAGAGAGGTCTGCCTTGTTACCGAATTTGGACGCCAGCGTGGTTCAGCAGAACCGGACGACCAACCTGGAGGCCGTGGGAATCCAGTTTGACATTGCCCTCCCGGGCTTCGAGACTCCGCGCTTTGTCGGGCCGTTCGACACCTTCGACGCGCGCGTGAAAGCCAGCCAGAGCCTGCTCGATCTCAGCGCCATTCGCCGCTTCCAGGCTTCCAAGGCCGGCGTGGGCGAAGCGCAGTCACAAAGCGAAAGCGCGAAAAACGAGGTTGCCGGGCTGGTGGCAGGCCACTATCTGTCCGCGCTGCGAGCGGAGGCGGGATGGCAAGCGGCAGGGGCTAACGTCGAACTGGCCAAGGCTTTGCTCGACCTGGCAGCTGATCAGAAGAAGGCTGGCGCCGGCACCGGCATCGAAGTCATACGCGCCGAGGTTCAACTCGCCAACGAGCGACAGCATCTCCTGCTGGCCGAAAACGAGCGCCACAAGGCGCACCTTCAGCTGTTGCGGGTTATGGGTTTGAAGCTGGATGTGCCGCTTGAGCTAAGCCAGGAACTCAGCGCTGCCCGGTTTCCTGCCGGTCCGCTGGCGGACCTGATTGCCACGGCGTTGACTTCCCGCGCTGAGTTCCAGGCGCAAAGCAAGCGGGAGGAAAAGCTGCGGCTGCAGTATAGTGCGGTAAAGTGGGAACGGCTGCCGTCTATCCATGGCTTTGCGGATTACGGGTCGTTGGGTTCAAGCCTCAGTAACTCGCTGCCAACAAGGTCGCTCGGAGTGTCGCTCAACTTGCCCCTGTTCGATGGCGGCAGGCGGGATGCACGACGCGCAGAGATCCAGTCTCGTTGGGAGCAAGAGAGGATCCGGACCGAAGATCTCCGCGCACAGATTGAGCTCGAAATCCGTATTGCTCTGGATAATCTCCGCTCGACGGAAGAGCAAGTGAAAGTCGCCGAGGAAGGATTGCAGCTGGCCGGCGGCGAACTGGCTCAGGCTCAACGCCGCTACCGTTCCGGCGTGACCACCAACGTGGAAGTGACCGACGCCCAAACGCGGATGGAACGCGCTCGGGAGAATCGCATCTCGTCGCTCTTCCAGTTCAACCGGGCGAAGATCGATCTGGGACAGGCAATGGGGACGATCCGTAGCTTGATTGAGAGCGGGCAGTTGGGGAACTAGGATGCCTTGTGGGAGCTTATTTTCAGAGGAGAGGAGCCCATGCCACCTTGCGGCGCCACGTTTTGATGAAAATATTCCCCCTTAACAAAGGGGGCGGCGAGGAGCGACAGCAGTCGCGGAGCGCCAGGGGGTTGTCCGTTCGTTTTCCCGAACCCATCAAGACAACCCCCTGAAGGCTTCGCTTTCTTTCCCCCCTTTTTTAAGGGGGATTTTCAGAGGAGCCTTTCATGCACCCTGGGCGTGCCACGAAGGCTGAAAATGTCAAGTCTAGAGTTTCGTTTTCAGGCGGCTTGGGAGCTTCTAAGCAAGCTGAAGCTTGGACTCTAAACCGTAAACCTGATCCGGTAGGGACGCGGTGCTCCGCGTCCGTGTTGGGTCGCCCGTTGCGGACGCATGGCAGCGCGGCGCGCATTGTTTTCAACATAAGGCAGGATGGGGCCCGCGATTGGCGAAAAGCACGCCAATCGTGGCTACCCATGCCCTAGTCAATCGTTTTGGTAGCCACGATTGACGCGCTTTCTGCGTCAATCGTGGACGAAACCGCCTTAAAGTTGACATCAATGCGCAGCGCGTCCCTACCGTTGACCTTTTTCACAGCTCCAGGGGGATTTTCAGGAGAGCGTTATGCACAAGCCTGACAAGCGATTCATTGCAGCCGCAGTGCTGGTTCTTCTGCTCGTGGCGTTTGCTGTCGTGCGCTGGGTTGATTGGGGACGAGGAGAACCTAGTGTCCTCACGGTCTCGGGAAACATCGAGCTGACAGAGGCCGACATTGCTTTCAAGTCAGCTGGCCGGCTCATCGAGCTCGCGGTAGACGAGGGTGACACTGTGAAGAAGGGTGCATTGATTGCCCGGTTGGACCAGGATGAATTGCTGCAGCGACGAGACAGCGCAGCAGCTTCGTTCGACTCTGCCAAATCGCGCCTCGCGCAACTTGGCACAGCCATTGAATACCAGCGCGAGCAGGCGGAGGGGCAGGTGGCTCGCGGCCGGGCAGAACTCCAGCAAGCTGAAGCTGTCTTGAAGGAGCTTCTGGCAGGCTCGCGGCGGCAGGAGGTTGAGGCGGCGCGGGCCGGCCTGGCCCGTGCCGAGACCGAGCACCAGCGCGCCGAAAGGGATTGGGAACGAGCACAGACTCTGTACAAAGACGAAGATATCTCAACGGCGCAGTACGACGACTTCAAAGCGCGCTTTGAGAGCACTAAGGCTCAGCTCAAGCAGGCAAGAGAGCAATTTGACATGGTGCAAGAGGGACCGCGCAAAGAAGACATTGAAGCCGCTCGCGCCCAAGTTGAGCGCGCGAGGGCGAACGTGCGTCTGGCGGAAGCGGCCCGATTGGAAGTTAAGCGAATGCAAGAAGAGCGGTTTGCCCGCAGAGCCGACATCCAACAGGCCAGCGCTCAGCTGGGAATTCAACAAACGTTGCTCAAGAACGCCGAGGTAGTCGCTCCGATGGATGGCGTCGTTCTGGTGAAAGCGGCCGAGCCGGGCGAAGTGCTAGCGGCCGGGACCACGGTTGTGACCTTGGGCAATCTGGCTAAACCGTGGTTGCGCGCCTACATCAACGAGAAGGATCTTGGCCGCGTGAAGCTGGGGACGGAGGTCAGAGTAACCACCGATTCTTTTCCAGGGAGAGTCTACAAGGGCAAGGTGAGCTTTATTGCCTCGGATGCTGAGTTCACTCCCAAGCAGATCCAAACCCAGGAAGAACGGGTAAAGCTAGTCTATCGAATCAAAATTGACGTGGACAACCCAGCAGGCGAACTCAAATCCAACATGCCGGCTGACGCAGAGATTCCACTATCCCAGCAGTAGGGTGCGAGGTTCAGACAATTCAGACTGCCTCCCAACTTGATACCCTCTGTGTCATTCCCGCGAAAGTGGGAATCCAGACCTCGTTCAGCGACACTGGATTCCCGCGTTCGCGGGAATGACGGGCTTTTGCGGCGAAACACGATGACCACCGAACCCGCCATTTCCATTCAGAACTGCACGCGCCGCTTTGGCGCGCTCACGGCCGTGGCTGGCCTGAACCTCACCGTGGCGAAAGGCGAAATCTTTGGGCTGGTTGGCCCCGACGGCGCCGGCAAGACAACCACTCTGCGCATGCTCTGCGGGCTGCTCAACCCTACGGAAGGTGAGATCCATGTGGCGGGCCAGGATGTCCAGCGCCACCTGCTGGCCGTCAAAGACAGCATTGGTTACATGGCGCAGCGTTTTGGGATGTATCTGGACTTGACTGTTGAAGAGAACCTCTTCTTTTATGCGGATTTGTTCGGTATCTCTGAAAGCGAGAGAGACACGCTGATGACGAAGCTCCTGCGCATGACGCGCATGGAGCCATTTCGCCAACGCCAGGCCGGGCAGCTCTCAGGCGGGATGAAGCAGAAACTGGCCCTGATGCGCAGCTTACTGCATCGGCCCGAGATCCTCATTCTCGATGAGCCCACGAATGGCGTCGATCCGGTTTCGCGGCGCGACTTCTGGGCCATCCTTTATCAACTCGTCAAGGATGGGTTGACGGTTTTCGTCACGACAGCCTATCTCGACGAAGCCGAGCGCTGCAACCGCGTGGGGCTGATGTTTGAAGGCCGCCTGGTTCGTTGCGATTCGCCCGACCGCTTGAAACAGGCTCAGAAGGAAACCTGTTATGAAGTGGAGAGCCCAAATCTTCAGGGCGCCCGCGCGGCGCTGCGATCGAGCAAAGGAGTTGTCGGCGTCGAATCTTCTGGCCCGGTGCTGCACGTCTTTCTGGACTCTGACGTGACCTCGGCCGCCGAGCTGACAGCGAAGCTAGACCGGCAGGGGCTGGGGCCAGCCCGATTCAAAATGGTAACGCCTTCGTTGGAGGACGTGTTTATCGCCGAGGTGCGGAAGGCGTCGCGATCAAGGCAGGGCGAGGATGCGTTGTGACGTACGGCACAGACCCGCGTCGGCGCTTCGCGCAAGGTTCTCACTAGGGTCTACCAGGCAGCACCATGAGCGGTGCAGTTCATGTAGCGCAGACCGCGGCTTTTGGCGGCCTGCGGCCTTTCGTCACGAATTCCAGGAACTGCCGCAGACCTGTCCAACAACGGGCAGGCCTGCGCTACAGGGTCGTCTTTTTCGAGGAGTTTCCAATGAATCCTCAAGGGCCAGCCGTCGAAGTGAGAAATCTCGTGAAGCGCTTTGAGGCTTTCGTCGCCGTCGACAATGTGAGCTTTACCGTGGGGCGCGGTGAGATCTTCGGTTTCCTCGGATCCAACGGGGCTGGAAAGACAACCACCATCCGCATGCTTTGCGGGTTGCTGACACCGACGAGCGGCAGCGCCCGGGTCGGAGGTTTTGACCTCGCCACCCAGCCCGAGCAGATCAAGCAAACCATCGGCTACATGTCCCAGAAGTTTTCTCTCTATGACGATCTCACCGTCGAAGAGAACATCGATTTCTTCAGTGGCGTTTATGGCGTGCCCCAGGCGCTGCGACACGAGCGCAAGGAGTACGTTCTACAGATGTCTGCGCTCGAAGACCGCAGCGGTGCAATGACGCGCCTGCTGGCTGGCGGCTGGAAGCAGCGCCTTGCCTTGGGTTGCGCCATTCTTCATCAGCCTCCCATTTTGTTCTTGGACGAGCCGACATCCGGTGTTGACCCCATCGCGCGGCGCAGCTTCTGGGACTTGATCTATCAACTATCGGCCGAAGGGCACACTGTTTTCGTGACCACGCATTATATGGACGAAGCCGAGTATTGCCACCGGCTGGCGCTGATGCACCGGGGACGGATCATCGGGCTCGGCCCGGCCACCGAGCTGAAGGCTGCCCTGACATCGCGTACTCTCATGCATCTGGATTCCACCGATCTGGTCGAGAGCCTCAGGGCGCTGGAAGGCTGCGAAGAGGTAGCCGAAGCAGCGGTCTTCGGCAGTGGCTTGCATCTCACGGTGCGCGATGCGGCGGCTGCCGAACTGGCCGTCCGCAAGGCGCTCACCGAGCGGGGGATTGGAATCCAGCGGCTGGAGGTGATTGATCCGTCGATGGAGGACGTCTTTGTGGCCATGATCGAAGAAGAGGAGCGCAAGGTCTCATGAATCTGCGACGCACGCGCGCCGTGGCCCGGAAAGAGTTCCGGCACATTTTGCGGGATGCACGCAGCCTCGCCCTGGCGCTGGCGCTTCCCATGATGATGCTTCTCCTGTTTGGCTATGCTCTGTCGTTGGATGTGGATGAGATTCCAACTGCCGTCCTGGACCAGGACCGGACGCCGCAGAGCCGCGAGCTGCTCGAACGCTTTCAGGCTTCGCGTTATTTCAAAATCCTGGACTTCCCGGAAAATCTGCAAGCTATCGAGCGAGGCATGGATCGCGGCGAGATCGTGCTCGGAATTGTGATACCGCCGGACTACTCCCGGCAGCTCGTCAGCGGCAAGCGCGCGGAGGCACAGCTACTCTTTGACGGCAGCGACTCGAATACTGCGTCCATCGCCGTAGGTTATGCCGACGGTGTGGTACAGACTTACGCGCTTGAACTCAGAGAGCAGTTCATGAGCCGGCGCTCGGGAATGGAAATGCCTTCCGTCGTCGAGCCGCGCTTGCGCATCTGGTACAACAGTGAGCTAAAGTCAAAAAACTATATTGTTCCCGGATTGATCGCCGTCATCCTGATGATCATTTCAGCCATGCTGACCTCACTGACCATTGCCCGGGAGTGGGAAATGGGAACGATGGAGCAAGTCCTCTCGACGCCCTTGCGGCCGGCGGAGCTGGTGCTGGGCAAGATGAGCGCTTATTTTTGCCTGGGGCTGGCAGATGCACTGATTGCCGTCTTGATCGGAGTGTTTGTGTTTGGCGTTCCGCTGCGGGGTAATCTCGTGTTGCTGTTCACGAGCACGTGCATCTTTCTTTTCGGCGCTCTCTGCTGGGGCATTCTGCTCTCTGCTATTGCCCGGTCGCAGCTTCTGGCTTACCAGATGGGGATCATTAGTTCTTTTCTTCCGGCATTTTTGCTTTCGGGCTTTATCTTCTCGATTGAGAACATGCCAGCGGTCGTCCAGGTGGTGACGCACATCGTCCCGGCCCGCTATTTTGTGACGTTGCTGAAAGGGATCTTCCTCAAGGGCATCGGCGTGAACTTGCTCTGGCTGGAGCTGAGCTTTCTGCTGGCCTACTGCACGCTAGTCTTTGTGGGAGCAACGCGGAAAGTCGGGAGCAAGCTGGCATGAGAGGTAAAGTCGCCCTGAAGCCGTGAAAAAATTCAATGGTAGGGATGCGCTGCTGCGCGTCCGCGACGGGAAACCCAACACGGACGCGGAGCACCGCGTCCCTACCGGATCAGGTTTATGTGCCCAACCGAATTTTTTCACAGCTCCCCTCAGCAAAGGGGGACAGCGGTTTCGAAGAAACCCCGCGGGGGTTGTCGTGCCTCGGTCTTTTCGAAACTGCCAGGACAACCCCCAAGGCCTGCGGCCTTTGCCCCCTTTGTTAAGGGGGGACTTGCTCGTCCGCCCGCCGGTTCTTGGGCTGACTCTTGAGTTTGACAAAGCTGTGATTGAAAGCAGTGTCAAGTCACTGCACTCCAAAAACTATGTGGGAACGAGTCCGAGTCATCATGATCAAGGAATTTCGCCAGGCGCTGCGCGAGCCCCGGATGCGCATCGTGCTGTTTGTTCCTCCCGTCCTGCAACTGATCCTTTTTGGCTTCGCGGTCAACTTGGATGTGAGCAATGCCAGCATTGCTTGGATGGATCTGGACCGGACCGCGGCAAGCGCCGACCTGCGAGCCTCATTCGACGCCTCACCAACATTTACGGTGAACCGGGTGGTTAGCGGCGAGACGGAGGTCAGAGAGCTGCTGGACCACGGTGAAGTGATGGCGGTTGTGCGCGTCTTGGCCGGCTTTGGTAAGGAGGTGAAGCGGGGCCGAACGTCGGCGGTGCAGGTGCTAGTGGAAGGAACAAACTCAAACACGGCGTCTTTGGTGGCCAATTATGCGGGCCAGATTGTTGGGCGCTTTGCCAACCAGGCGCTTCAGGAACAGCAGCGCCAGCGCCAGGTGGCTTTCAGCATCGCTTCCGGAGGGCCTGTAAACCTTAGCCTTCCCTCGCTAGACGTTCGCCAGCGAGTCTGGTTCAACCCGGATCTCAGGAGCCGCAATTTCTTCGTTCCTGGCGTGCTGGTGAACATCGTGGCGCTGGTCACGGTGATGCTGACGGCGATGAGCATCGTCCGCGAGAAAGAAATCGGGACCATGGAGCAGCTCATGGTAACACCCATTCGTCCGCTGGAGCTGATGCTGGGCAAGACGCTGCCCTTTGCGCTCATTGGCATGCTGCAAGTAACGATCATGACGGTTTTGGCGCTCGCGGTGTTTCGCGTACCCTTCCGCGGGAACTTTCTCGTGCTGCTGGCCTGCGCGGCCCTGTTCCTGCTGACGACTCTGGGCTCCGGGCTGTTTATCTCCACCATCTCGCATACGCAGCAGCAAGCCATGATGACGTTCTTCTTTATCTTCATGCCCATGTTTCTGCTGAGCGGCTTTGCCTTCCCGATTAACAGCATGCCTGGTCTGGTGCAGTTCGTCACTTACCTGAATCCCCTTCGGTACTTCATGGAAATCATCCGCGGCATTTTTCTCCGCGGCACCGGGCCGTCCATCTTCTGGCCGCAGATTCTGGTATTGGCAGTCTTCGGTATAACAATCCTCAGCGCCAGTGCGCTGAGATTTCGTAAGAAGCTGGATTGAACGGCTGAGTACAAGGTGTGACGCGAAACATCCTAACTTGCCATCGCAGTCAGCGACACCGTCTACTTGGGTGTGCTGGATCAATGCGCTCATCCCGCCTGGAGCTGTCAAAGAGTTCGACACTCGGCTCCGTTGAGAAGAGGAGCTGGGAACAAATTGAAATTCAAAGAAAAAGTCGGCTACCCTCTCCCCAACTCGGGAGAGGGGCTGCGGGTGAGGGGGATCCCTGTCGGCTTAGTCAGTTCCCAAAACCCAGTGCTGGATGAGGGTCTTGGAACACTTGCCAGAACATTCCACCGTCTGCTCGCCCCCTCACCCCTAGCCCCTCTCCCGCGTTGGGGAGAGGGGAACCGAAGTCCCTTTTGTTCGTGGGCTACGAAGAGTCTCGTCACTGTATTCTGCACTCCTCAATAGCTTTTTCACGGCTCCACCGCCTGCCCTTCATTTCTTTGGTTCTTTCTTCTTCTCTTTGACCTGATCCATGATTCCCTTGAAGAGACCCTCCAAAGTTGGCTTAGGCTCGGCTGGCTTCTCACCAGAGGGCTGGCCCGATGTTGCCGGATCATTCTTCGCCGGCTGGGCCGCGGCTTTTTGGTCCTTACTCTTCAACAGCCCTTGAAAGGTGTCGAGAGCCTTTGTCACTCCGCCCTGGCGGAGGCTGTTCTTCAGATTGTCTTTGACCATTTGGGAATCCAGCGACAGCCGCGGTCGTGCGATGTCTCCCGTCATTCGCAGTGGGATGACTGCGTTGCCACTCTCATTCTGGAAAAATGTGGCAGTGGCCAGATTGAGAAACTGATTCGCGCTGTATTTTTTGCTCATTGAGGCGGGCAGTTCGGCGGAAATCTGGTAATCCGCTGACCGGTCTAAACCAAGACTGCCGCGAACCTTCAGCGCCATGCCCGCGGCCCTGAAGTGCATGCCATTGGTCGACACGCGGCCGTCGGCAATCGTGAGTTCGCTCACCAAATCTTCGAACTCTGTTCCAGCCTGGCCGACATTGAAGCCAGTGAGCTTGCCGAGCAACGCCACCTGCTCGGAGAGGTTAAAGGAGGTGATCTTTCCCTTGGCAACCGTCACCTTGCCTCCGCCCTTGAGCTGCTTGGCAATTTCGTCGAAACCACTGCCACTTCCTTGCAGATCGATGTCCGATGAAAGCTTTCCATAAAGCAGGTTCTTCAGTGACGTGTTTTGCGACAAGAACTCATTGGCATCGACGTCGCGCAGCTTTGAGTTGAACGTGTAACGCGGCTGAACGCCATTGAAGTTAAAGGAGGCGGCTCCCACATGCGTCCCCTGGTTCATGTTGAATTTCAAATCGTGAAGTTGTAAAACGCGACTCTTCATCTGGATTTTCGAGGAAACCTTGGTCAGCCGCAGGTTGTCATAGCGCACCGTATCAACGGCCACAGTACTGTCTCGAACGCTCAAGCCACCCAATGGATCCACGGGGCTCGCAGCCTTAGCATCGACGACGGACGGCTTTGTGACAGGCGAGCCGGCAGCCGGAGTCTTTGCAGCCGGCGGGCTCGCCCGCTTTGGCGGCGCCGGGCTCCCAGCAGTGTTGATCATCTGCTCCAGCTTGCTCAGATCCAACTGGTCCACATTCAATGCGAAATTCAATGTCGGCGCTTCAAAGTTGTTGATCTGCAATTTTCCTCCCAGCCTCGAGCCAGCAAACGAGGCTGAGAGTGAAGGAATCGATGCCGACTGGCCGGTGAAATGGAGTTGAACGTGATGTACTTCCATCGGCGCCTTCAGCAAAGGCGTTTGTACTTTGCTGCCGCTCAGCGCTGTTTGTCCCTGCAGAGACAAGCTGGGCTTTTCCCCAAAGGTCTGTTTGGCGCTGATCTGAAGGTCGATGGAACCATCCTGAACTTTCATCCCCTCGGGCAGAGTCACCCCAAACGAAGAAGCAATGGCCAGCAGATCTGCGACCGGCACTGGCTTGGCACTTCGAATCTGCGCATCGAGAGAAGCCGGGTCGCCGAGGGCAGCGGCCCACTGCGCCTGCAGCCGGGTGCGCTCACTGGAGCTGATCTGGATTTCATTCGAAGAGACAGTGTTGTTTCTGAAAGCCAGCAAGACAGGAGACAGGGTGATCTTTTCAGGAAGTCCGGGATAGCGTATCCAGACATCCGCAAATTTGGTTTCCCCGGCCACCACCGGTTTTTTGGACGAGCCGGTCACTTGAAGATTCAGCTGGCCGTTGCCAGAGGCCTGCACTCCATCGGGCGCCCCTTGCCCCAAGGCCGCGGCCAGCTTGATCAAGTCGTCAAAGGCCAGCCGGGGAGACTCGACGTGCAGGTTCAGAGCGGGGTCCGGATCCAGCGCGCCGACGCTGCCCGTCACGTTGAGCGTCGAGCCTGGCATTCGAAGCTCTGCCCGATGCAACTGAAGAGATCCGCCTTCGGGCTGGTAGTCGAGCTTGAGATGCAGCTCTCCATCCACCTGCGGACTCTGATGAGGCCCCCTCTTGGCGCCGAGCTTGGAATAGACAGTTTTGCCCTCAAGTAAGAACCCTTGATCGAGACGGCCTTTCAAGCGAGCGGCGGTGCTGAGGAAGCCTTGCCATTCGACGGGTTCGGCAGGCGGCGGGGAAAGCAGAGAGACAAGCCTGCTGACCGGTAGTTCGGAGAACTGGATCTCACCATCCACCGGTGTCTTGGAGAACGAACTCAAATTGACGGGTCCAAGTTGGCCCTTGACTTGAAGCGCCTGTGCGCCCGGAGGAAGCTGCAAACGGAGATCGAAGGCGCCCGCCTTGTCGGTGGAAAGGTCGCGTAGGTTCAGCTGGATGTGGTCATAACGGGATTCCTCGACCGCCCCGGAGGGGATGCGTTTCGAAATGGTGACGGTGCCATCGCGTAGTTCAAGCAGAGCGATCGTGAAGCGCTGCGGCGGCGTACCGGGCGCCGGCGGTGAAGCAGGTGCAGCGCTCACTCGCGCCGGGCCGCCGGGATTGTTGGCCGCAGGCGCAGTGCCGATCGATTCAAAATTCCAGACGCGTTGTTTGTTTTGGACTAGGCGGATTTCGGGCTGTTCCAATTCGATGCTGGCGACTTCCACAGTGCCTCGCAATAGTGGCAACAACCGGGGTCGCACCGTCACAGCATTCAGCGTGATGAAAGGAGCGCCACTGAAGCTGAGGTCGTCAAAAATGACGGCGCGGCTGAGCCGCATCCCAAGCCCTGTAAAAACTGTGATCTGCACGGCCTGAACGGACATCCGCCGGTGCAGAAGAGCTTCAGCCTGCGTGACTAGCTTGTTTTTCAGGCTCTGGGTATCAATGAAGAACGGGACGGCTGCCAGCGTGGCAATCAGAACCAAGACGAAGACAGCACCAATGATGATAAGTTTCTTGGCTTTCATGTTTGGGTTCCTCCGAAGCTCCATAACGCTGTGTGTCAAGCCAAAGACGAGTTTCTGGCTCAACTTGCTGTCGGCGTCAATCGAAGCCTGATTCGAATCCGTCAGTCTGCCAAGACTATCGATTTCCACCCTTGGCTGCCTCTTTGCATGCCTGGAGGAACACCTCGGGCGGAGCGGAAGTTGGAATTTCGCGCGCAGGTTGGTTTTTGGCCAAGATCAAAAATGCCGGGAACCCGCGCCCCTCGAAGCTGGCGAACAGAGCTTCTTCAGCCTTCCCGTGTTCCGGGTTGACGCTGACGTAGAGAACGGTCTCCAGGTATTGCTTCACTTCTTGGCGGCTTAGAATTCCCCGCTCCAATTTGGCGCAGTAGCCGCACCAGTCCACATAAAAATAGAGGGCCACTGGCTTGCCAGTTGTTTCCTGCGCGCGCAGCGCTTCCTTGTAGCCGGCCGCGTCTTGGAATCGCGCCGACCGGGCACTGGCTCGAGAGTCCGTCGCGGCTGGCTTGTGAGAACTCTTACCCGCAGCGGACGGCGCAGCGGCAGTCCCCTGCCCGCGAATGACCACGGCCTTGACAGACTGGTTGCGCGAAGGATCGGCTGGAACCGCCTTCTGGCTCTGGAGTCGCTTCACCGAAGCGCGTGGAATCGTTTGGACGCCGGAGACCAGTTGATACTTCACTTGGTCTCCTTCCTCCCACGCCTTCTCGACCACCAGGACGTTTCCATTCTTCAGGTAAATGACATCGCCCCACAGTAGCAAGCTGCTGAACAACAGGAGCGCTCCAGTCAATCCTAGGCATCTTTTCATACGCTCACCTCAAGACCTGATTACTTCGAGTTGAAGCAAGCTTGGCGCACCGCTGAGGCAAAGTCAACGGCCAAGACTTGAGAGTGCCCAGCTAGGAATGTTTCTCCTCAAAACTAGCGACCTTCCTAGCAACGCGACGGCGCGAAAGTCGATGCACGGGACATCCATCGAGATCTGCCCGCTCGAGATGAGGCCGGCAGCAGAAAATCTCATTCCACCCGAGGCCCGGTTGGAGTCTGACAATTTCAAGAGCTTTTGAGAACCAGCCATCTGGCCAATGAACGCAAGTTGAAGAAGGGGCAGCTGACGAGTACAACAGGCACCAACACATCCGGCTCTTGAGCATAGACATGGCGCAGCATCATGAGGCGTCATTTCTCAGCGTCACCCGCAGCCATTCAGCGGTTCGGGAAGTGCTGGATGTGGGACAAAAGACTCGTGATCGAGAAATGGCGCTCCGCTTCGGAAACTGACGTACTACTGTCTCCTCAAAATTGACAGGTCCCGTAGCGGCCTGCTAGCATCCGGCTGCTCAAATTTATCCATCAAAACGGCTTTGTGAGGATAGGTCGACAAGGAGGAGGCCCCATGCGCAAGAGCTTAGAAACCACCGCACTCTGTTTGGCGTTTGTGCTGATGTTTGGCTGCGACAGTTCACGGGAAAAGGAACTCGAGCAGGCATCAAAAAAAATGGAAGAAGCTGGCAAAAAGATGGAGGAGGCTGCCAAGAAGGGTGGCGAAGGCATGGCAGACGCCGTGAAGGCCATGGGTGAGGCGTTCGGCTCTGCAGCGGGGAAGAAAGTCGAGCCAGTTGATTTTCGTGAGTTGAAAGCTCTGCTGCCTGAAGCATTGCCGGGAATGAAGCGCACGAAATTTGAAGGTGAAAGAGCCGCGGCCATGGGGATGAATGTTGCCAAAGCCGAAGGTGAATATCGGAACGACAACAGTGAGATTGAGATTACCATCATGGACATGGGAACGATGAGTGGCTTGGCAGCGATGGCAACCTATGGATGGGCCCTTGCCGAAATCGACCGTGAAACCGAAACAGGTTACGAGAAGACTTCCACCTATCAGGGGCACAAGTCTCTAGAGAAATACGACAAGGAAAGCAAGAACGGCGAAACGACCGTTTTAGTGGCCGAACGCTTTGTCGTGGAAGTACAGGGTTACCGTCTTCCCGTAGAAGCTGTCAAGGGCGCTCTAGCCAGCATTGACATTGGCAAACTGGCCGCAATGAAGACCAAGGGTGTGCAACAGTAGAGGCTGTCTTCCCCTGGGATTTCCTTCCGCGAGGTGCTTGAGGTTCATCGAGCGATTGGCAGAACCAAGCATGGGCGCCGCGTTCCAGCCTATTCAGACTGCCGTTATGCCTTTCTGCGTCAGTCCCGCGAAAGCGGGAATTGGAAAGGCTTTGCCTTTCCTGGCAAGCCGGAGGCTTGCTCTGGAGATTGCACATTTTTTGGAGTGGCGAAGCCCACCCTGGGAGCGCGGGCGTCCCGCCTGGCGTCCCGCCCGCAATTGT
>JAKEER010000863.1 GCA_022616615.1 Acidobacteriota bacterium | reverse complement strand
TGATCCAAATCTTCCCAGACGACGAGCGGCCCCAATCCCGCCAGCGGCTGCTGACCAGGAAGGCCCACGAATGCTGCAATCTCGCAAGTAAACAGGGGGTTCGCTCGCAGCCTGTCGGCGACCCTCTTCGCGTAACCGTCCACACCAAGGACTGCGATACGCATCACGCCATTCCCGTTCGAGCGCCGGGATCTGATCAGATAACTGAATAGGTGCAGCACCCCCAGAGCCAGCACAAAAAGGAAAGCGCAAGCCACCATAATGAAAACACGCGAGAACGCGACGTCACGGTAAAAGAACGTGAAGGTGAGTAATAGGGCCATAGTGTAAGCGGCCGCCTTGGCAACCGTCCGCACCCCTGTATGCAGTGCGAAAATCGTCTCGCTCAAGTTGAGTCCAAAATGCTCGACGACCAGTGCCCAAAACAGCGTGCACACGAGCAGTAGGCCCACGTACGTATAGGGATCGGCATCCGCTGCTTCAAAAAAGCCGGACTCAAACCGAACCATCCACGCCAAGACGAATGCCAGCGTCGGCACGAAGAAGTAACCGAGCGTAATCCACCAGCGCACGAGATTGACGTGCCGCCGAATCATGCGCCGACATGCTCCCGTGAGAACTCTTCCTTAGCCGGACGTGGATTCCGGAACTCGGAAAGTCCTCTTTCGACCGCGGCCCGAAACTCCTGCTGAAATCGCTCCTTCCCGAACACCTCGACGGACTCACGAATAAAAGCTGGCGAAAACTTTGACTCAATGCTCTCAAACGCAAGTACCGCTTCCGTCAGTGACTCGACCGTCGGCTGCGAAAAAAATACTCCCGTGCAATCCTCTCGAAACGCCCTTCCAGGCTGCCACCCAACCACGGTCTCCAAGACGCCGCCTCGGCCGTAGGCGATTACCGGCCGGCCGAACGATTGTGCCTCAACCGGCACGATCCCGATGTCTTCCTCGCCGGGAAATAGGAGTGCGCGACAGTGAGCGTATTGTTTACGGACTTCGTCATCTGGCACATATCCTAGGAACTGCACCGTAGCGCCAGCCAACTTGCGCAGTCGCTTGTACTGTTCCCCGTCTCCGACAATTCTCAGCGGGCGGTTCAGGCGGTTGCATGCCTCGATGGCCAAATCAGTTCGCTTATAGCTGACGAGTTGTCCGACCACGAGGTAGTAGTCTTCAATTTCTTCTGCGATGTATCCGCGCTCGACATCCACCGGAGGGTGAACAACCGTCGCGTCTCGCCGGTAGGTCTTACGGATTCTGCTGGCGGCGTTTTCCGAGCTGGCAATAAAAGCGTCGACCCGCGAAGCCGTGGCCAAATCCCAGTTCCTCACGTAATGGGTGGCCAGCGTGAACAAACCTTTAGAGATCGGACCCATCCCGCCATCGTTGCGGTATTGGTGATAGAGGTCCCAGACGTACCGCATTGGCGTGTGGCAGTAGCAGATGTGACAGGTTCTGGCTCCCGTGATCACACCCTTGGCCGGTCCGGATTCATGACTAATTACAAGATCGTAGTCGCGGAGGTCGAACTGCTCGACGGCTAGGGGATACAAGGGAAGCAGATGCCGATGCAAGCGCCTGCTTCCCGGAATGCGCTGCAAGAAAGAAGTCTGCAACCGGTGACCCTGCAGAATAGGCGACAAAGTTCCAGGGTCTGCCATCAACGCAAAGATGTCCGCCTGCGGAAACATCTCTGCCAGGGTTTCGAGGACCCTCTCGCCCCCGCGCCGAGCTACAAGCCAGTAATGGATTAGCGCAACGCGCATATTTCGTAAGCCGCTGTCCTCGCCTACCAACTGATCCAGTGATTCTCTCCACGGCCCACCCGTTCCATATCCGCGTCAACCATGCTTTCGACCAACCTTTGGAAGGTGACGGTGGGTTTCCACCCTAGCTTCTCCCTCGCGAGACTGGCATCGCCCACCAAGTGGTCGACCTCTGCCGGGCGCATGAGGTTCTGATCGAACTTCACATGGTCTTGCCAATTGAGGCCCACTCGAGAAAAAGCGATCTCCAGAAACTCCCGCACGGAATGCGTTTCGCCTGTGGCAATCACATAGTCATCCGGTTCGGTCTGCTGGAGCATCAGCCACATCGCCTTGACGTAATCCCCCGCGTATCCCCAATCGCGAGAAGCCTCGATATTGCCGAGCTTCAACTCCTTTTGCTGACAATGCTTGATGCGGGCGACGGCATTACTAATCTTGCGTGTGACAAACTCGAGTCCGCGCCGGGGAGACTCGTGATTGAAGCAAATACCGGATGAGGCATGCATCTGAAAACTCTCGCGGTAGTTGACAGTGATGTAGTGACCATAGGCCTTCGCGACCCCATAGGGGCTGCGCGGATGAAACGGCGTCCGCTCGGTTTGCGGCACTTCTCGCACCTTGCCGTACATCTCGCTGGAAGAGGCCTGATAAAGGCGAATCTTGGGGTTGACTGTTCGGATGGCCTCAAGGATGCGCGTCACCCCAAGGGCCGTCGCTTCACCGGTGAGAACCGGCTGCGTCCAGGAGGCGCCGACAAAAGATTGCGCAGCGAAGTTATAGACCTCGTCAGGCTGGGATTCTTCCAGCGCCACGATCAGCGAACGCTGGTCAAGGATATCGCCGTGAACAAAACGAACTCGTTCACGCACTGCCTTGAGGTGCTCCAGATTCGGATTGCTGTTCCGCCGCACCAGCCCAGTGACGTTGTAGCCTTTCTCGATGAGCAGCTCGGCGAGGTAGGAACCATCCTGCCCCGTAACCCCGGTGATGAAAGCCGACTTTCCCAAGTCAAATCTCCTTTGCTTGTTTTTCTTCCGACCCGTTCAGCAGTTGCCGATAGACTTCGATGTGCTGTTTCGCGCATTTCTCCCAAGAGAAATGTCTGACACGCTCCAAACCCTTCTGCCGCATCACCATCTGTCGCTCTGGCGAAGCCAGTACGCGCCCAATCGACTCCGCCAGCTCTTCGACGCTCGGCGCTTCAAAATACTCGGCGGCGTCGCCCGCTACTTCGGGCAGAGACCCTGCCCGAGAGCAAATCACCGGGGTTCCACAGGCCATCGCTTCCACCACCGGCAAGCCAAATCCTTCCATCGTGGAAGGCACAACCAGCAAGTCAGCCGCGCCATACACTTTGGGCAGGAGGCGATCCGGCACGTGCGGAAGAAACGAAACCGCGCTATCGAGACCAAGATGTGATGCTTCCTGCTTGAGTTCGGGCGTGCCTTGCGCATCCTCTCCGACAACAACGAGGCGGTGATCAAAATTCCTACGGCTTCTGAGGAGCGCAAACGCGCGAAGTAACGTGGGAACGTTCTTGTGAGGTTTCAGGTTTCCAACAAAAAGTATGTAGGGACGCGTGATACCCAGTTCAGAGGCTACGGTTTCGGCGCAGTCCTTTGGTTCCAAAGGCCGAAACTGGCTATCGACACCACAGTGGATTACGGACACCTTCGCAGGTGACACTCCCAACCGTTCCACGATCTCTGCCTTCACGTGTGCGGAAAGGGCGACGATATGATCGGCCTTGCGTGCAACCAGGTGCAACATCGGTCTGGCGTATAGCCAAGACTTTAGCGTCCACCGCAGGCTCGGCTCGGAAATGTGTACCAAATCACAGATGGTTACGACCAGCTTCCCCGCATACAGCAGCGGCGCGTTGTAGTGGGGCACGTGGAGCAAGTCACAGCGGCGTGCCGCCCAAGGAATCTGTATCTGCTCACGCAGCGTATAGATTGTGGTGTTGACCACCTCAACCTCATCGCAGAATGGCGCAAATCTGCCCACATCCTGCTGCCGGACGATCGTCTTCAACCGAAGCCCATTCCGATCTCTTCCCAGGCTCCTCACGAGCCCAGACACATATGTGCCGATACCCGAATGCAGCCAGCGTGCGTCGATGACAATCTGAGAATCCAAACGACCCCTTTTCCGGAGAACGGTACGAGAAACGCCGTCTTCCTGATATTCTGTTCCGATTGCGGTCATTCCCATTACGCCCGCGAAAGGGACAGCATCCCTTCAGAGGTGTCCCCTCCAGAATCAGCCCGCTGGCGAACCGCGCGAGTGTACACGCGGAGCCAACCGATGCCGGCCAGAGCCCAGAGATTGAAAGCTGTTGGAGGCAGCCAAAATGCGCCCTCCGCCACCGCCACAAAACACCACGTCAAGAGGCCCACAAGAACGGACCGAATGAGAACATCTCGGCGGTACCGGTAAAACGTCCTGAGCGTCACAAAAACGGGCGCCATCCAGACCAAGACGCCAAGAATGCCCGCAGTCTCGTACAACGCCAGGTAAAACATTTCGTACGCACCTCCACCTTCGGCAACGATGCGCTCGCGATGCTCTCCCCATGGCCCCAGAAGCAGCATAGTGAAATGGATCTCCTGCGTAGATTCACTCCAAAGAATGGATGCCGCCTCCATCCTGCCCCCCCAACTCGCCAGTTCCTCCCATGGCACGTTGACGATTCGTGTCTGAGCAACCGACGTCTGCAGAAACACACTGGTACTAAGGACGAAAAGGAGGACGATCGAAAGCTTCGACAACTTCGGCAGCCTGGACAGATAAAGAGCAATCAATACCAGGAAGACTGCGCCCGCCCATGTCGCCCGCGATGCGGTCAACGCAAGGACCACCGTGCAGGTGGACAAGAACGTTAGCTTCATCCAGCGCTGAGGAATCTGAACAAAAGCCAGAGGGACGAACAGCAGCAGATTAATTCCCAGAAGATTCCCGTTCTGGTAGGTAGAGGTCAATTTGACTTCGCCGGTTTCATGAAGCAGGTTGCTCTTGTCTGCTAGAAACTCCAGTATTTGGGCGTCATGCCAATTCGCCGTTACTCCGGGTATCAGAATCGTGTACTCACCCATGACTTTCTGCAATACGCCATAAAACAAGACAACGACGACGCCAACCATTACTACTCGGCGCAGGCGGCAATGTGTTTCGGGGCGGCTGGTAAGCTGAAGAAATGCAAGAAAAATTAATGGATAAATACAGAGCGCGGTGAGCCTTGCAAAATCCTCAGCCTGAAATTCACGGGGCGTCGCCACAGTCTCAAGAAGCGTTCGCCCGAGAAAAAAAATGATCCCGTACATTGTCAAGCGTCTGCACTTCGCCAGAGAGAGAGGCAAGCTTGCCGAAGCGTTCCCTTGGAACGCCCACGCCAAAAGAAGAATACCAAAGACAAGGTCGGCCACGGTGATCGGCACCGCGCCCCACTTAAGTCCAGCTTTTGGCAAAGCAACATGTAGACAGACAGAAATGCATATCAAAGCGACAAACAGGGTGCTTGGGGACGATCCCCGCAGAGTCGCAGCTCGACTTGGTTTTGCACTCAAAGGCATCATGCCGAAACGGTGCCCGCGGAGAGATAAAAAAAAGCAAACATCGAGACTTCCCGCCCCACCACTGCAATCGCTACGCCCAAAGCGCCCAGCATCACTCCCAGAGTTACATTCAGAGCAACCGCCAGAACGGTGCTAGCCACTTGGGCTCCAAGATAAACTCTAGGACGATTGAGCGCCACCGCGCGATTGGAATACAGTGAATTCAACTGTACAAAAGGAAGTGCAAGGAACATCAGAGCTGCCAGGGATCCCGCAAACGCAAACGCCTCTCCATAGACAATCCGAACTACAGGGGCAATGACAAAAAAACCGACAATCGCAAGCGGTGCACACGTTGCGACGATTGTGACAGACCACCTGCGGACATAAGCCTTCATTTGGGGACTGTTGTACACGAGAGCAACAAGCTCCGGGAGGAGAACCGTCCCAAACAGCCAACTGACGACGTAGAGGATTACCAATAGCGTGTGGGCTGCAGCGAACTGACCCACTTCGGCAAGCGGAACCCAGGCCGCGAGCAAGATCACATCCAGGCGAAGCGTCAAATTGGCGCAGGTATGCCTTATGCCGAAGGGTGTAGAACGGCGAATCAGCTTCCAGCATTCAATGCTCGTCACGCGTGCCGGGCGCACTCCGGAGCGCCCTAGTACAATTCCAAAAAGCACCCATTCCAGAACCTGCCCTGCCAGCAGCAGCCCAAGCAAGGACGCGAGGCTCGGCGATCCGTAAAAAACGAAAGCAAGACCCGCTGTGAGAAAAAGGAAGTGAACGGTTTGGATCTGCCCGATCACAACCATGCGACCCAGTGATTTCAGGATGGCGCCGCTCAGTTGGCAGTAGGATTGAACGATGGTTTTTAGCGAGAGAAGCCAAATTGCAATCATCGT
>JAKEER010000862.1 GCA_022616615.1 Acidobacteriota bacterium | reverse complement strand
GGCGGGCCGAGCGTGAAGCCCTACCAGCCTGAAGGCATTTGGGAGGCTGTCGCAATGACCGGCAGCAACACCCGGTTTTACAAACAAGACTCGGGCGACAAACTCTACCGGCGAAGCCTCTACACCTTCTGGAAGCGCAGCGCACCGCCGGCCTCCATGGAGATTTTCGGCGCGCCTACCCGGGAAAATTGCACCGTGCGCCGGGAGCGAACCGACACCCCGCTGCAGGCTCTGGTGGTGATGAACGATCCGCAGTTTGTTGAGGCTGCCCGTGCTCTGGCGCAGCGCGCCCTGAAAGCCGCCCGAGGAGATATCGATGGCGAGATCGATTTCATTACTACCCATCTGCTGGGTCGAGCGTTCGACGCGAAGGAAAGAGACATCACACGGAAAGCCTACCAGGATTACCTCCAACACTTCGTCGCTCACCCTGACGAGGCAAAGAAGCTTTTATCGGTAGGAGAATCCAAGCCTGACGAGCAGCTGGCCGTCCCGGAGTCGGCTGCTTTGACCATGGTCGCCAACCAGGTGATGAATCTCGATGAAGGACTGAACAAGTGACGCGCCCGGGCTCGTCCTTGAAATACTCTC
Organism: Acidobacteriota bacterium; assembly: GCA_022616615.1. Taxonomy (GTDB): domain Bacteria; phylum Acidobacteriota; class Terriglobia; order Versatilivoradales; family Versatilivoraceae; genus VFZK01. Next base: position 4,886 of record JAKEER010000862.1, on the reverse strand, counting down.
TGAAGAGTCCCCAACACCATTGGGGTGCGCGGTGTGAGGTGAGAAAGAAAATGGCACCCAATTCCCTTCTCGGGAGGGGAGAAGGCCTTCAGGGGCGGGTTGTTGGCGACGAAGACCCACCCCGGCGGCTACCGCCGCCACCCCTCCGAGGAGGGGATTTTCTGAGGAGCACGCACACCGCTCGGTGCGGTATGATGTCGGTTAGAAAATCGCGCCGAATCCCCTCTCGGGAGGGGCAAGGGCCGCCAGGCCCTGGGGTGGGTTTTGACTTCGATGCGAAACACCCACTCCCGTCTCGCTCCGCGACTGCTGTCGCTTGCGCCAGCCACCCCCTCCGAGGAGGGGATTTTCTTAGGAGGAACGTTATGCATCCGTTTGACGAAACCATTTTGCTGGAAACGCGCCGCCAGTTTTTCGGACAGGCCGCGCGAGGTTTGGGAGTGGCTGCTCTGGTAACCATGCTCGGAGATAAGACCTTGCTTGCCAGCACGGCTCCCAATGCAAAAGCCCTGGGGGGGCTGCCGGGATTGCCCCATTTTGCTCCGAAAGCGAAACGAGCCATCTATCTGCACATGGTGGGAGCTCCGCCGCAGATGGATCTGTTCGACTACAAGCCTCAGATGAAGAATTGGTACGACAAAGATCTGCCGGAGTCCGTACGCCAGGGCCAGCGCTTGACGACGATGACCGCCGCTCAAAGCCGGTTTCCCATTGCGCCCTCAATCTTCAAGTTCCAGCAACACGGCCAAAGTGGCACCTGGGTCTCCGAGTTGTTGCCTTACACGGCGAAGATGGTGGACGACCTCGCAATCGTCCGCACCGCGCATACCGAAGCCATTAACCATGAACCAGCCATCACCTTCATTCAGACGGGAAACATGATCGCAGGGAAACCCTGCTTCGGCGCCTGGATCGCTTATGGCCTGGGCAGTATGAATCAGGATCTGCCGACGTTTGTCGTGCTGAACGCAACCCACTCGCACCCTAAAGCCGGCGTGCAGGCTATTTCGGCGCGGCTGTGGAGCGCTGGATTTCTATCGGCCCAATACTCCGGAGTGGCGCTGCGTTCCGGAGGAGATCCGGTCCTCTACATCAATAACCCGGAGGGCGTCTCTTCTGCGCTCCGGCGGCGCATGCTCGATGCGGTCGGCCAGATTAACCAGATCCAGCACCAGAAGATCTCTGATCCCGAAACCCTCACGCGCGTCGCTCAATATGAGATGGCTTTCCGGATGCAGACTTCAGTTCCGGAGCTGACTGATGTGACGAAGGAGCCAGAGAGCACCTACAAAATGTACGGCGAAGACGCGCGTAAGGGAGGCACCTTTGCCCACAGTTGCCTGATGGCGCGCAGGCTGGTGGAGCGCGGAGTTCGCTTCGTGCAGGTCTATCATCGAGGCTGGGATGTTCACAACACCCTTCCGGAAGTCCTCGCCAGCCAGTGCCAGGATGTCGATCAGGGCTGCTGGGCGTTGGTGCAGGATCTGAAAGCGCGAGGTCTGCTCGAAGATACCGTGGTCGTCTGGAGCGGCGAGTTTGGCCGCACCATCTACTCGCAGGGCAAGCTGACTCCCAGCGACTACGGTCGAGATCATCATCCTCGCTGCTTTACCTTATGGATGGCGGGCGGCGGTGTGAAAGGCGGCATCGTCCACGGCGAGACAGACGAATTCTCCTACAACGTCATCAAAGATCCCGTCCATGTCCGCGACTTCCAGGCCACCTTGCTTCATTTGTTCGGGATCGATCACGAGAAATTTACCTACAAGTATCAAGGTCTCGACCAGCGTCTCACGGGCGTCGAGCCCGCAGCGCCGGTGAAGGCGATTTTAGCGTGATGGACAAATGCCATGCAGTTTTATCCCGAAGCTTCGTCACCGGAAGCGGCGGTCCACCTCAGCATTTATCGTCGGCGCAATGGCGCGTCGGCCCCTCAAAGATACACGGTCGCGGTCTGGGCTTTCGACTCTCGCAAATACGACGGCAGTTGTCTGCAGCGTCCGCAGAAGAGGGCCCCCGTCAAAGTCGTCGCTTTGAGATAGGGGTAGAGGCGGGCGTTAGCCCGGCGTTAGCCGCCCCTCCCTCCGAGCCGTGCAGGCGGTTTTCCCGCACACGGCTCTCCAGAGCACGTTTGCAGTTTCAATGCAGAGGATGATGTGGGTAACCACGTCATCACTTACCGGTAGAGACGCGACAGCTCGTGTCAGTAGCTCCCCTGAGCGGCGTTCGTGGCGACAGCAGCGTTTACGCGGCTGCGGGCCTGTTTGGCGAACAGTTGAATCCGAAAGTTTTCTGGGTGGTTCCCATGGCGCGGATTCAGTTTCGGTGGCTCTGACGGAGAAACTCCCTTGAATCGGAGAACCTTTTATCTAACTTTCATCTATGCAGTCTGGGCACTGATTGGGTTCGTACTTGGAATTCCCGCAGCCATTTACCTCTTATGGCCGCCACGACCCAAGAAAGAAGCGGGCTGGATTGAGGCGGGAAGTTTGGCGCAGGTGAAGCTGAGAACCCCCGACGAATTTGTTTTCCGAAGGAATCGAGTGGATGGCTGGAAAGTGACCAGCGAAAAGAGCACTGCCTGGGTCGTCAAGATGGCGGAAAACCAGGTGGTTGCTTTTTCGCCCCAGTGTCCTCACCTCGGCTGCGCCTACCACTGGGTCGCGAAACAGAACGAATTTCTCTGTCCCTGCCACGCTTCCACGTTTTCCATTGAAGGTGAGGTGCTGACCGGCCCTGCGCCGCGAGCCCTGGATCGCTTTGAGGTGAAAATGGAAGGAGACAAGCTGCTGCTGGGTCCAGTCCGTCAATCTCGGGAGGCTGGCTCGTGAGGATATTACGGCGGCGGCTGATCGATTGGATTGAACATCGCACTGGACTGGAGAGCGCTGTCAAGAACTTCCTGTTCGAGGAGATTCCAGCTTCCAGCGGCTGGCACCAGGTCTTCGGTAGCGTGGCGGTGTTTCTATTCCTGGTCCAAGCCTTCACGGGATTACTCCTGGCCTTCAACTATGCGCCCACGCCTGGCGAGGCCTACAACAGCTTGAAGTACATCGTGACGGAACTCACGGGTGGGGCCCTGATGCGCGGCTTGCATCACTGGGGCGCCAGCATGATGATTGTGGTGGTCGTGCTGCACATGACCCAGGTGTTCCTTTATGGTGCTTACAAAAAGCCACGGGAAGCCACCTGGAGCGTGGGAATCGTTTTGCTGCTTCTGACCCTGGCTTATGGGCTCACTGGGTACCTGCTGCCTTGGGACAACCGAGCCTACTGGGGAACCGTGGTGACAACGCAGATTGCCAGCAAGGCGCCACTGCTGGGTCCTTATTTGACTCGACTGCTCGGGGGAGAAGACAGCATTGGAGTCGTCACCTTTGCCCGGTTCTTTGCCTTGCACGTCCTGCTATTGCCGCCAGTCACGACTTTCCTGATTGCCTTTCATATTTACCTGGTACGAAAGCACGGGGTCACACCCGCACCTGGCGACAGCCGTCCACGCAAGAAGTTTTTCCCGGAACAGGTTTTCAAGGACACAGTCGCCATCTTTGTTGCCTTTATCATTCTGTTTGTGATGGCAGTCGTGGTGAAAGTTCCTCTGGAGCGGCTGGCCGACCCGACCGATACCACTTACATTCCCCGCCCGGATTGGTACTTTCTGTTTCTTTTTCAGATTTTGAAGTTTTGTGAGGGGCCATTGGAAGTGGTAGGTAGTGTGGTGCTGCCGACAATGGCGATCCTGGCCCTCCTGCTGGTGCCGTTCGTCGATCGAGGAGCGGCCAAACGATTGGCGCAGCGAACCGTCGCCTTCAGTGCCGTCGCCTTGGCGGCCATTGGCTGGACTGGACTCACCGTCACCGCGATCGTGACCACTCCGAAACCGACCCCCGGCTCTGCTGAGAGTGGGACGGCCGTGGCAGGGTGGCAGCAACTTTCACCCGAAGCGCTGGCAGGAATTGGATACTACCGCAAGGAGCAATGCGCGAGCTGTCACCACCTGATGGACGGGAAGACGAAAGTGGGGCCGAATCTGTCGACCACGCCGATCAAGCGGTCCGTGGGATGGATGGTGGAGCACTTCAAGAATCCTGCCCAGATGGTTCCAGGAACCTCAATGCCACCGATTCATCTGAGCGATGCCCAACTCTCGGCCCTGGCGGCCTTCTTGCTAACCCTGACACCCAGGAATGCCACCGACCTGGAATCAGTTCCCGATGCGGTCGTGGAAGGGGCAATGATTTATCAGCAACAGCAATGTGGCCTGTGCCATGTGGTGAATGGCGTCGGAGTACAGGTCGGACCTTCGCTGAACGGTGTCGCTGGCCGGCATCCCAACCAGTGGATCGAAGTGCAGATTCGCGATCCCAAACGCCATTCGCCAGAGACGATGATGCCCGGCTACAACCTCAGCCCCCGTGAAATAGATCGGCTGATCGAGTATTTGACCGCCATACCAGCCAAGTGATGAGCCTCGCCTCTCTGCAACGGCTTCGAATTGACTCATCAAAGTGCCTCTCAAGATCAATATTTAAGACCGAGGACTGTATGGAACAAGACTTATCCCGTTCCTGAAGGTCCGCTACCAGCGGAGAGAGGTACAGACCTGGCACGGCGACTGGAGCTTCGGCACGTTCAGCCTGCAAGAAGATCCCGTCGATCGAACGACACTTGAGCGCCCAGTCCCGAACGCAGCCCCCGGTCCAACGAGGTGAACGCCACTTCGGCTGCCCTCATCGCCAACAGATTCTTCGTCCGGCTCTACGGCCGGTAGCTTGACTGAATACAGCCTAACGAATAAGATTCTTTGTCGGGTCTCGCCGCGACGGGACCTTGCTGAGAACTGGGACGGGAGTTCGGCGAGCATCCGACAAAGAATTCGTTGGACT
>JAKEER010000168.1 GCA_022616615.1 Acidobacteriota bacterium | reverse complement strand
CTAGTCCAGGCAGTGGTTAGAAGACACGACTCCTGCATGTTTGCTCCCCTCGCCCCACTCGGGGAGAGGATGAAGGCTTGAGAAGCCTTCATGGGGTGAGGGGCGCTGATTAGGCCCCGCGCCGTGTCCTGCTACCTCTGCACCAGTTAATAAGCTTGGATGAAGACCCGCTGGCTTCGCGAAAGCGGCAATACATTCCCCGGCCTAGCCTGGATTCCCGCTTTCGCGGGAATGACGCCAACGTATTGTCATCCTTCCTGACGCCGCAAGCGACTCGTGTAACACTTATGAAAACCCTGAGCATTATTGGATCGACGGGTTCGATCGGACGGAACTGCCTCCACGTCATCGAGGAATTTCCGCACGATTTCCGTGTGGCGGGCCTGGCAGCGGGCAGGAATACCGCATTGCTGGCCGAACAGATTGAACAGTTTCGTCCGCAGGTGGTTTCACTGGCCGACGGCGCGGCGGCAGAAGCCCTGAGCCAGCGCCTTCAATGCATTCCCTCCATTCGCCGGCCGCGAATCGTCACCGGCGTCGACGGACTGACCGAGGTTGCAACCCACCCGGAGGCTGAGCTGGTGGTTAGCGCCATCGTTGGCATCCACGGTCTGGTGCCAACTTTCGCCGCCATCGATTGCGGCAAAGCCATCGCCTTGGCCAACAAGGAAATCATGGTTGTCGCTGGCGAACTGTTGACGGCTACCGCCAAGCGCAACCAAGTCGACATTCTTCCCGTAGACAGCGAACACAACGCCATCCACCAGTGCCTGCGTGCCGGCAAACGTGATGAGGTGAGACAGGTCATTCTCACGGCGTCCGGAGGCCCGTTTCGCAGCTTCTCGCCAGCCATGATGAAAGACGTGACGCCGGCGATGGCCCTGAATCATCCAACCTGGAACATGGGGCGCCGTATTACCATCGACTCGGCAACCATGATGAACAAGGGTTTTGAGGTTCTGGAAGCCAAATGGCTATTTGATCTGCCAGTGGACAAGATCTCCGTCCTCATTCACCCTCAGTCTACAGTCCACTCTATGGTCGAGTATCGCGACGGTTCTATTATCGCCCAGATGGGAGTCACCGATATGCGGCATCCCATCCAGTATGCGCTCACCTATCCGGAACGCGTTGCCAGCGCAAGGGCATGTCTGGACTTTCGCGCCGTACAGAAACTGGAGTTCATGCAGCCCGACCTCAATCAATTTCCCTGCCTGGAGCTGGCTTACCAGGCCGCACGCAAATTAGGAGCGCAGCCCTGCGCTCTCAATGCAGCGGACGAAGTTGCCGTGGAGCATTTTCTTTCCGGGAGCATCCAGTTCCTTTTCATCCCCGAGATTGTCCGCAGGATGCTGGACATCTCCCAAAGTCAAAGCAACTTCTCGACCGTCCCGGAACTTCTACAGTATGATAGAGCGGTACGGAAGGAGACCCGGCGGTTGATTGAGCGGGACTACCTATAGAGCACGGCGGTAAGCAGGCCGCTGTTGCGCGAAAGACAGCGCAGCGCCCTGCAAAGATCAATAATCGGAGGATTGATTTTTCCGATAAGTTGAAGGAAGGTTCGTCGAAGTTAGGAGATCATGGATGCTTGATTTTATTTCGTCACACATTCTTAGTGTCATATTCGTTTTCGGCACGGTTGTCATTATTCATGAACTCGGTCATTTTGCTGTCGCTAAACTTTTGAAGATTCGCGTTGAGGCGTTCGCGGTCGGCTTCGGCCCCACTTTGTTTGGATTTCGCAAAGGAGAAACCGAGTACAAAGTGTGTGCCATCCCGCTGGGCGGCTACGTGAAGATGACCGGTGAAAACCCTGGCGAAGACCTGACAGGGAGTATTGAGGAGTTTCTTTCGCGCCCGAAATGGCAGCGTTTTCTGGTGGCTGTGATGGGGCCGGTAATGAACATCTTGCTGGCCGTCTTACTTCTCGCTGGAGTTTACTATTTCAAATACGAAGAACCCGCCATCCTCACCCAACCTGTCGTAGCAGGTATCGTGCAATACGAGTCTCCGGCGGAAAAGGCAGGCATCCAGCCGGGCGATAGCATTGTCGCAGTTAATGGGCAAAGAAACCCGAACTGGGACCAGTTCCTGCTTGAGGTCATGACCAGCGCCGATCGTCCCATGCAGTTGGAAATTCTTCGCCTCGGAAAAACCATCCATCAGACGATCACTCCCCAAGCCCAAGGTAGAGAACACCGCGGCTATCTCGGTGTGTTTCCGGCCACGCCACCTTTCTCGTTGCTAGTTGTCAAGCGTGTTTCCAAAGGAAAGCCCGCTGAGGTAGCGGGAATTCTGCCGGGAGACAAGATCATCAAGGTAGGAAATGTTGACCTGATTAAAGCTGGCAAAGACTTACAGGAAGTGCTCAAGCGAAACCCGGACACCGTCGTGGAGCTTACGGTCCTGCGCAATGGACAGGAGCAGAAGGTGCAGGTAAAACCCTACAAGGAGGGAGATCGCCGGCTGATTGGTATCGAGCTTGATAGTACTCAGCAAATGATCGTCAAAACGCTGTCTCTCGGCCAGGCCTTCAAAGAGTCTATAGACAAGAACATTCAGATCGTCAGCTCGATTTTTGACATTTTGCAGCGGCTCTTTAAGCGTGAGGTCTCGCTGCGGATGTTGGAAGGACCCATTGGTATTGCGCGGCATTCGGGCCTGGCGGCAGAGAGCGGTTTTTCCGATCTCCTGATGCTGATGGCATTCATCAGCCTCAATCTGGGCATCATGAATTTGCTGCCGATCCCAGTCCTGGACGGCGGCGTCATCGCCATTATCCTGCTTGAGACCGTGATCCGCCGCGATCTCACGCTGCCGATCCGCGAGCGAATCACGCAGGTAGGCTTCGTCATGTTGATCCTGCTGGCGGTGGTCGTGACTTACAACGATATTATTCGAACGCTCCCAGCTTCACTCGGGAAGTATTTCCCATAAACTAATTTGAGCTGCACATCCGGATGGCAGATTGAGGCCCACTGGCTGCATTGGTCATTCCCGCGCAAGCGGGAAGCTGGAGATTGGACATTTTTTCCGGTCTTTCGCACGGCTTTTCTGTTGTTGTGAGCGCGCTCTGTGTAGAGCCATAACCAAGCAAGGGTTTCGCTGGCGGAACGCACTGACTCGACACGAAGCGTGCGTTTGATGCAGCCACCCTGGGAGCGCGGGCGTCCCGCCCGCCTCGGCGCGGCCGGAGGCCGCTCCGAGGACCTGCGGCCACAATTGCGGGCGGGCCGCCCGCGCTCCCAGGGTGGGCTTCGCCACTCCAAAAAATGTCCAATCTCCAGATTCCCGCTAGAGTGGGAAATCCAGCCCCCGGCTCCAGACTGGATTCCCGCTTGCGTGGGAATGACGCCTGCAATGAGTATTTTCATCCTTCGAAGGTTGCTCACTGCCGAAGCAGCCTCCGCACTAGGACGCTGTTCGAATGTGTTGTCATTTCCTTACGCCGTCACGAGGTCTTACCAACGGCACGAACCGCACGGGAATCACGTTTCTGCGGGAGACAGCGCCGCTGGCATCCTTCTCGATCACCTGCAGAGTTTGAGCCTCCGATTGCCCTCCCACGGGAATCACCAACCTGCCACCAGCTCGCAGTTGCTCGATGAGCGGCTGGGGAACCTCTTGGCTGGCTGCGGTCACGAGGATTGCTCCAAAGGGCTGGCGCTCGGGCCACCCCCGAAATCCGTCGCCGATGCGAACTTCGACATTGCTGTAACCCAGCTCTCTCAACCTTTGCCGGGCCGACTCGCCTAACTCGGCAAGATACTCGATTGTAAAGATTCGCTTTGCCAGGACAGATAGAACGGCGGCTTGATACCCTGAACCCGTGCCAATCTCCAAAACCGTATCGTTTGGCTTCACTCGCGCCAGCTCCGTCATCAGGGCAACGATATATGGCTGGGAAATGGTCTGCCCGAGCCCGATGGGCAGCGGATGATCTTCGTAGGCCAACCGCTGCAAATGTGCCGGGACGAAGAGATGTCGCGGCACTTTGCGCAGGGCATCCAGCACACGCGGGTCCTCAACGCCCCGGCGCAGTACCTGTTCGTCAACCATTGCGTGGCGCAGTTGCTCAAACGACTTCTGAGTTGCCGAAGTGCCGGCACACGACCAAGCAAGAGTTGTCAAGCTGAAGGCAGTCGCGAGCTGCATTCCACGCAGCAAATTTTTCATGGTGGATCTCGAAATAAACGCGCCTGAGCGCGCAATCTCATTGCTACTCGAAGCCCCATCCCTCAGCGTTTCACTCGTTGCGTTTGGGTCACTTTAACACAAGCACCCTGAATGCATGCCGCACCGACACACCGCTTCACAGAAGGTGCTGAACAAGCTGTTGTGGTAACGAAAGGAAATAAATTCTAGCAAAACTCTCAGTGAACCTGAATTCTAAGTCGCACGAAGTCAGCCGAACCGTGACTGAGCCCATGTCGGCCAGTTTAAGTTTCCGGCACTACCTTGATGCTGATTCATCGCAATCGAACCCATGCTGAGGCGCGCGTTGCTGACTGTGCCTTCAAGTGCCGGTAATCCAACCCCACGCGAGGGCGCACAATTTTGAACCCTCGGCCAGCCTAGACAGCTTAGATCAAATTGCCATTGACTGCACGCCGCAGAAATCAATAAACTCCCAGTCATTCGTCCTCCTTGTTTCGCGTTTAGAGCCAGTGCCCATGGTCCTTTCTGCCCGACATCGACAATGCGATGGTCGACCGCCCGGTATTGTCTGGCAGCGTGTTCTAGCGTGCCTGCTTCTTTCCGCCTCCTGGGGAATTTTTGTTCGGGATGCCGCACACCTAAGTCCCTCACCCTCCCCGTTGTTGTCCAGATCGGAAAGGCTGGAAGAAGGAAAGTCGCTCCAACGGTCACTGACATCGAATGAATCGCATTCCTACGAGCTTACGCTCACCACAGGGCAGTACTTTCACGTCCGGTTCAACTTTTATGGCCTTGATGCTGCGGTGCGCCTGATTGCGCCGGATGGCACCATAGCTGAAGAACTGTATAGTCCAGACAGGATCTATGGCCGCATGCGCTTCATGCTGGAAGCACAACAAACGGGGATCCACCGCTTGGAAGTGCGTCTGGCAAAACGCCATGACAGCGCAGGAGCAGAAACGACAAATTGTTGGCGCTGAAAGGCGCCAATACTACGGTTCGGATCTGGGCACCTATAACGTGACACTTCAGGAAAAACGATCCGCTCTCCCCGCAGACCGGTTTCGCGGATTGGCAGAACGGGCGTTCCTGCAAGGCTGGCGGCTGCGAAGTGAAGAATCCCTGCCCTCTGTGAGGCAAGCACTCAACAGGTTTCTGGAAGCCTTGCCTCACTGGAAGGCCTCGGGTGATCCCTTTGATGAGGCTTACACCCTGACGTTCTTGGGTGAAGCCTATCAGCAGATCAGCGAGTACCGCCTGGCGCTCCGGACCTTTGAACAGGCGCTGGGCGTCTGGCAGTCCATTGGTGATTCCATGGGCGAGCCCTGGACGCTTTCCAATCTCGGGAGCGTTTCCGAGAGGATCGGCGATCGGGAAAAGGCGCTTCAGTACTACCAGCGAGCGCTGGATATCTACACCTCAACCGGAGATGCGCGTGGCAAAGGGATCTCTCTTACCGCAATGGGTGGCATCTATGCCAGTTGGGGCGAAAAACAGAAGGCTCTCGCCTTCCTTCGGCGTGCCCTGCCGAACTGGATGGCGAAGAACGTCACCGATTATCTGGGTCAGGCCCAGGCGCTCAACCGGATGGGCGGCGTGCTGACGTCCTTGGGTGATCCCTCTGGCGCCGCGCAATTTCATCGGCGGGCGTTGGAGCTGGCAGTAGAGTTTCGCACAGATCACCTTCAAGCCGGGTCGCTGCAGCACCTCGCTCGAACGCACCTAAGCGCCAACGCTCGCCAGGACGCTTTGATGTGTGTTCAACGAGCCAGGGAGATCCAGGACAAGATCGGCGACCGGCGCGGACAGGCAGCCTCCTTGTTGCTGCTCGGTACGATCCACCAGTCTGAGGGCCAGCTGGAGCAAGCTCTCGATCAGCAGGAACGCGCGCTGCAACTCTCTCTCGAAATCGGCGACCAGAGCGGCGAGGCCGCCGCCCGTAGCTTGCTGGCAGTCACTCTCGTGGCGAGTGGAGACAGAATCCGCGCTGAGGAAGATCTGCAACGTGCTTTGGCGCTGCATCTTCAAACGGGAGATCGGGAAGGGGAGGCCAATTCGCGCTTTCATACGGCGCGGCTCGAACTCGAAAATGGCAGGTTACCTCAGGCACTAGAACACATTCGAAAAGCAATTAAGATTGTTGAAGAGATTCGTATTCGCGTAGCGAGGTTGGAACTGCGCAGCCAGTATCTTGCCAGCGTGCACGAATACTATGAGCTTTACCGCGATGTTCTGATGCAACTCCATCGGGTACATCCTTCTGAAGGTCACGCGGAAGCGGCTTTTGTTGTCAACGAGCAAGCCAAAGCGCGCGGCTTGCTGGACGCCTTGGATGAAGCCGGTGTCGCAGTTCGTCAGGATGCCGAGCCGTCGCTGTTGAAGCGGGAACGCTGGCTTCAACAACGAATCAACCAGAAGGCCCACCTCCGCTCGCAGTCGTCGTTCGCTAGCAGTGTCGCGCAGGTCGCCGGTTTATCCAGGCAGATAGAAGAGTTGTCGGTGCAATTGCGCGAAGTCCAGGAAACGCTCCGAGCCAACGGCCCGCGTTTCCTGCAACTGACCCAGGTGCCGCTTGTCAGTGTTCAAACACTCCAGCAGGAGGTGTTAGATTCCGACAGCGTGCTGCTGGAGTTCGGCTTAGGCGAGCCACACAGCCACCTGTGGGCTGTGACCTCTGCTTCCTTTACCAGTCATGAACTGCCCAGCCGCCGCCAGATCGAAGAGACAAGCAAACGGTTCTATAGACTCGTTTCTGGCGCGCTCAGAGAGAGTGCGTTCCTGCCTGGCAACCTTGGAGCAGAGGAGGCAAACCAGGGTCTGGTCAGAAGACACGACGATGTTCCCAACACCCTTCACGCCACAGGCACTTGGCTCAGCCAGACTCTGCTCGGCCCAGTCGCTTCTCAGATTCAGGGAAAGCGCTTAATCATTGTTGCCGACGGCGCCCTCCAATATCTGCCATTCGCTGCGCTTCCGAGGCCGTCGCCATCGGTCAAGAATGAGGGCAGTTCATCCGCGAAGAAGCCTTCAGAGGCTGTTTGGAATCGGCTCGTCGAAGCCCACGACCTCGTTCATCTGCCATCCGCATCGTCGCTGCTCCCGCTTCGCCAGCAACTCTCCCGGAGGCAGCCTGCCGCCAAGCAGATCGCTGTGCTGGCAGACCCTGTATTTGAGGACGCCGATCCCCGCGTGCAGAAGACATTGGCTGTGAAGCGAGTTGGCCGCTCCGGCTCACATGACACAAAGTTCGCGGGTGAAGTCACCACACTTCAGCAGGAGACTGGAGCGGACGGCCTGCCGGGCGATCTCTATCGGACGTTGGAGGAAAACGGGAGCTCCGATTCTCCCGGTAAGTTGTCACGGTTGATCTTCTCCAGGCAGGAGGCGAACGCTATCTTGTCTTATGCGGGGCCACGACAATCAAGAAAAGCACTGGATTTTGAAGCCAGCCGCTCACTGGCGGTGAGCGGCGAACTGGGCCAGTACCGCATCGTTCACTTCGCCACGCACGGCGTGGCAGACCGTGCAACGCCCGGCCTTTCAGGGATTGCCCTCTCACTCGTCAACCAGCGAGGGCAGCCCCAGGATGGCTTTCTCAGGCTGCATGACATCTATCGCCTGCAGTTGCCGGCTGATCTGGTAGTGCTGAGCGCCTGCAATACGGCCCTGGGGAAAGACATTCACGGCGAGGGGCTGATCGCATTAACCCGAGGATTCATGGTGGCCGGCGCCGCCCGAGTAGTAGCGAGCTTGTGGAAGGTGGATGACCGGGCGACCGCCGAGTTTATGAAGCATTTTTATTCTGCAATGCTCAAGGACGGCGTTCCTCCAGCGGCGGCCTTGCGCTCCGCTCAACGGGCTCTCTGGCGGCAAGAGCGTTGGCACGAGCCTCGCTATTGGGCCGCCTTCCAAATCCAGGGGGAGTGGAGGTAGCAGCAGGTGTTGGGTGTCAGGTGTTAGGCTGTCACCCCGGGTTCCAATCACCACTGCTCCCTGACTTTCCCCGGAGGTCGCGCGTCCTGAAAGCCCGAAGCGCCAGCGAGGGCTTCGGTTGGGTGGCGCAGTCATCGTGCCCTTTGCCGATGTCTGCATTCTGTCTCGCACACATGACAAATTGCGCCATGTGTGCGCCACCCAGGATTGGCGCCGAGACTCAACAAAGCAGCACCAGGACTTCGACCTTCGAACTTCGTACTTCTGACAATGCCGCTTACCAAGAGGGATCAATCGCTCACTGGGGAGGGCTTTAGAAAGCTCCTGTCCTGGCTCGATTCTGACCAGGAGAGCGCTGGTGAAAAATATGAAGCCATTCGGCGGCGCTTGATTACTTTCTTCACGTGCCACGGCTCGCAGGCTCCTGACGAGGAGGCCGACGAAACCATCGATCGTGTAGCTCGAAGAATTGCCGCTGGAGAACAGGTTCAGGCGCCTGATCCCTACAGCTACTTTCATGGTGTTGCGCGATTGATCATGAAGGAAGTCTGGCGGATTACGAAAAAGCAGGAGAGTG
>JAKEER010000861.1 GCA_022616615.1 Acidobacteriota bacterium | reverse complement strand
TTAAGAAATAACCTGCCTGAAAAAAATCCCCTCCTCGGCTGAGGAGGGGCAGCGCCGGTGTCAGCCAGCGCGGGGTGGTGGGCTTCGCAGCAGGCATCATGCGCGGCCACGACAACGAACCACCCCCGCCGTGGCCGTCGGCCACGGCATCCCCTCCTTAACCAAGGAGGGAAACTTCTGCGCACTTTATTTCTTCACAGGCGCTTTGAGATCAGAGCTCGTCCGCCACGGGGAACACCACGGCGGGTGTTCGCTACAGCATTGCCCAATTTCTTCACAACTCCCTTTGAAGAGGTATCGTGATGATGATCCAGAAAACCCGCTGGCTGGTGTTAGGAATTCTTTGTGTTGGCGTGATGCGCCTAGATCTCCGTGCCAACGAGAAGAGCCTCAAGACATGGAAAGCAGGACTGGCCAAAGTGGTCATCACGCCCGAGCAGCCCATCTGGATGTCGGGTTACGCCCGCCGGAACAAACCGTCTGAAGGCAAAGTTCACGACCTCTACGCCAAAGCCCTCGCCTTGGAAGATCCGGCCGGCAAGCGGCTAGTGCTGGTCACGACGGACCTCATCGGCTTCAGCCGAAGCCTGGCTGAGCAAGTTGCTCAGGGCGTGCGGAGACGCGCCGGATTGGCGCGCGAGCGGCTTTTGCTGACGTCTTCGCATACTCACACAGGGCCGGTGGTTCGCGACTCTCTGATCACCATGTACGAGCTGAATCCACAGCAGGTGGAAGTGGTGAGCCAGTACAGCGCAAAGCTGGCAGAGCAATTGATCGGCCTGGTGGAACAGGCGCTGGAGGATGTTTCCACCGCGAAGATTTCTTACGGAACCGGGCAGGCAGACTTCGCGGTCAACCGGCGGGCGGCGTCGCCCACGGGAGTAAAGATTGGCGTAAACCCGGAAGGCCCGGTGGATCGCAGCGTTCCGGTGCTACGGATCGACGATCGCCATGGCAACCTGCGCGCCGTGGTGATGGGTTACGCCTGCCACAACACCACGCTGACTGGAGAGTTCTATCAGTTGAGCGGCGATTATTCCGGTTTTGCCCAATACGCTCTGGAGCAGCAATACCCCGGCGCCCTGGCGCTTTTTGTGATGGGATGCGGCGCCGATGCGAATCCGAACCCGAGAAGCACGCTGGAGTTGGCGGAGCGTCATGGCAAGGCGCTGGCAAAGGCAGTGTCTCACGTGCTGGATCGGCAGCTGCAGACGGTGCAAGCCAGCCTGAAAACGAAACTGGAGTTCGTCAAGCTGCCGGTGGTCGTGCCTTCCCGCGAGGAGTTTCAAACGCGCTTGCAGGACAAGGATGTTTATCGCCAACGCCACGCCCGGCGCATGCTGCAGTTGCTTGACGAACGCGGGAAGATTCCCGCAACGTACTCCTATCCTATCCAAGTGTGCCAGTTGGGCCGGGACTTGACGCTGGTTGCCCTGGCGGGTGAAGTCGTCGTGGACTACGCGCTACGTCTCCGGCAGGAGCTGAAAGTGAAGACCCTCTGGCCTATTGGCTATGCTAACGATGTGTTCGCCTATATTCCATCGGTGCGGATTCTCAGAGAGGGAGGCTATGAGGCCCTTTCATCGGGGATCTACTACGGAATGCCCGGGCCGTTTGCCGAGCCTGTGGAAGAGTTGATCATTAGCAAGGTGAAGGATATGGCTTCGAAGGTTCAGGGCCAGTGAGATTTTGAGGGACGACGGCGAGGAGTAAGCTGGCAGTCAATCAAGGGTCGCTGGTCGGGGACTGCTTCCCCCCAAGCTGTGAAAGAATTATTAACAGGTGCACAAGTAGCAGGACACTGTGCGGGGCTAATCAGCGCCCCTCACCCACCCCTCACCCCCGATCCCCTCTCCCCGAGCGGGGCGAGGGGAGAGGACCGGCAAAAGTTATGTCCTCCAACCACTGCTCGGACTAATAAGCCTGAATTCAGAAGTTGGTCAGCGACGCTGCAAGGCTGCTCAGCGTGGGGCAGACATTCTTGTCTGCCAGTTGGGGGCGACTTTTCAGTCGCCCTGAGGCCGGATTGGAAAGTCCGGCGAACCGGCAGGGCGGCAGGCTGGAAAGCCTCCCCACAGTTATTGAGGGAAGGATCGCAGTTCCGCAACTTCGGAACGCCGGAGCGGACGTCCCTACACCGACGCACCCTCAGTGCCTGAATGCCTCGCTAAATCCAGCTACAGAAACTGTCCCGGCCGGGTCCTCTCAATCAAGGTTACCCGCACGGCCGTTTCACGGCCCTGGCGATAAATCTTTACGTTCACGACGTCGCCGGGCCGTTTCTTTTCGATCACACGATCGAGTTCTGCCATCGTCCTGATGGGTTGCCCATCAGCTTCAACGATGATGTCACCGCCGAGAATCATCAGCGAATTCCCCACAAGATAGGTTTGCCGGCCGCCGCGAATGCCCGCCTGAGCGAAGGAGTCGTCGGGCTGGGTGCGCGCCACCAGAATGCCGTGATTCACGGAAAGTTCCAGCGCCTCAGCCAGCTCGGGCGTCAGTTCATAGCCGGAAAGCCGGGCATAGGCCCGACGGACGCGGCCCTCGGAGATGAGATCGGGGATGATGGTCTTGGCCGTGTTAACAGGAACCGCAAAGCCGATACCGATGTTGCCGCCGCTGGTCGAAAAGATCTGGCTGTTGATGCCAATCAATTCGCCATAGGCATTGAGCAGCGGCCCTCCCGAGTTTCCAGGGTTGATGGCCGCATCGGTCTGAATCACGTCGTCGATCAGCTTGCCGTTCTCTGCCCGGATGGAGCGCCGCAGCGAGCTGATGACGCCGGTTGTCAGCGTGCCTTCCAATCCAAACGGATTTCCGATAGCCAGCACTTTCTGCCCAACCTGCAGGTTCGACGAGCTGCCCAACCGGACGATGCTCAGCGGTTTGCCGCCCGGTTCGATTTGGATGACTGCCAGATCGTTCGAGGGATCTGCGCCAATGATCTTCGCCTTGACCTTCCGCTTGTCGGAAAGCGTAACCTCCAGCGTCCGGGCGCCCTCGACGACGTGATAGTTCGTCAGAATGTGTCCCTGCCGATCGATGATGGCGCCGGAGCCAGAACCTTGCTTTGGCATGGCATTGAAGAAGAAGTCGAAATCCACAGTCGTGGAAGTGATGTTGACCACGGCAGGGCTCACGCGTTGGTAGATCTCAATGCTGTTGGCCTCGTCCTGCGTGGCGGGCAGGTAGGGTTTGTCAGCCGCTGCCGCCGACGGGCCTTCCGTAAAAAAAGGCTCGGGAGGGAAATAGCGAGTCAGCAGACGGCCTGCCGCCCAAGCAGACAGGCCAGCGAGACCTAGAATGAGCACGAAGGTTCGCAAACGTAGAGTAATCATTGTGCTTTTGAAACGAGAATTCACGGCAGGGTTGGCTACATTGGATCGCCCTGCAGCCTTGCCCCACTTGAGAAGGGGAGACGCGAAAAAATCGAAATTCAACGAAAAATTCGGCTCCCCTCGCCTCCCGTGAGGGGAGCCGAATTTTCAATTCTTTCACAGCTTCAGGAGCACTATAGAGGTGTTAAGCAATCTCGTGACCCCCTGCCGCCAAAAGTGCGGCGTCCCCTTGCTAAGGGGAGCTGTGAATAAATCAGAATCGGCTCCTCCCGGCAAGAAGCGTGCCCAGGGGCGCCCGCTCCATCCAGCTGGAACATGCGCTCCGCGCGCGTTTTCGGCTGTGGAATCAGAACCGAGATGGGTCAGGATTGTCCCGATTCAATTTTTTCACAGCTTCAGGGGGACAAAGGATCCTACAGGTCTTCCAACCCAGGGCACCATGAACTCTACCCTACCAATTCTTTGACAATCTTCCTCATGTCCTCGGCTGGAGGCAGGCCAATGTACTTCTTGGCCACTTTTCCGTTGCGGTCGATGATAAAGGTTGTTGGCAACCCGATGATGCCGCCAAAATTCTCGGCCACCTTTTCATCACCCATCACAATGGGATACTGGATTCGGAATTCGCGGGCAAAATCCTTGACGCCATCAGTCCCGTCCGTATCCATTGAAATGCCCACAATCTCCAAGCCTTTGCCCTTCAGCTCTGAATAGAGTTCGTTAAGATGAGGAATCTCCTCGCGGCAGGGCGCACACCAGGTCGCCCAGAAGTCAACAATCACCACTTTGTTGGTGAGGTCTTTCATCGCCACTGTCTTGCCTTCTAGACTGGAGAAAGAAAACTGTGGGACATCCGAGGCGCTCCCCCCATCCCTGGGAGCGGTGCAGCCGGCAAGAACAGCAACAACAAAGAGCGCACCCAACAGTGCTGGCATCTGACAATGCTTCAGTTCTTTCATAGGACCTCACGTAAGGATCGCCAGCAACGTTCAACAGACAACGAACAACTGAAGACCCGTCTTGTTTCAGTACGCATAGTTAAAATAGCTGGCCAATCGCGTGAATTGGTTCGTCATCACCATCAAGCCCAGAACAATCAGCAGAGCGGCGCTGGCATACTCAATCTGGCGGTAATGGCGCTTTACCCAGCCAAAGAAGTTAAAGAAAGTGTTCAGGGCAATCGCCGTCATAAAGAACGGAATGCCTAACCCCAGCGAATAGCTGGCCAACAGCACGACGCCTTGCCCACTGCTTTGCTGATTGCTGGCCACCACGAGTATTGCCGCCAGGATCGGGCCGATGCACGGCGTCCAGCCTGCCGCGAACGCCAGCCCAACCAGGTAGGTGCTAAAGATCCCACCCCTCTTCCGGTTCATATTAAACCGCTTCTCGTAATTGAGAAACTTGATCTGAAAGAGCCCAGCGACGTGCAGCCCAAAAATGATGATGATGGCGCCCGCAATCCGGTTAAACAGGATCTTGTTCTTCAAAAGAAATTGGCCGGCGTACGTCGCCGAAGCGCCGAGCAAAATGAAGATCGTAGAAAATCCGGCAATGAAGATCAGCGCTGTCAGCATGACGTTCTTGCGGGAAGCTTCGCTTCCGCTCTGTCGCAGCTGTTCTAGCGAGACGCCAGAGATGAAAGAGATGTACGCTGGCACCAGTGGAAGCACGCAGGGTGAAATAAAGGAGACCACTCCTGCGATGAAAGCTGAAATCAATGTGACGTTGTCCATGCTGTGTGTTCCAGATTCTCGACCAGGGCATCCACCTGCAGCCGCGTATCTTCCAGCGGCCCTGAGTTGTCGATGATATCCGTCGCAAACGGCCGCTTGTCATCCAGCGGCATCTGCAGCGCAATGCGCTGCCGGGCCTGCTCTTGGGAAAGGCCGTTTCGGCTAGTCAGCCGTTCCACCTGCTGCTCAAACGTGCACGTCACGAGAACAAGACGCTGAAACCTGCGATGGAATCCCGACTCGATCATCAGCGACGCATCTACGACGACACGCGCATCCGCTGCCTGCTTGAGCGTCTCCAGCCTTTTCTCGATAATTCGAATCACCTCAGGGTGCACGAGCTTGTTTAGCCGTTCCAGGAGGAGCGGATCGCCAAACACCTGGGCTCCGAGTTTGCCTCGATCAATCTCGCCTGCACTTCCCAGGATTCCCGTTCCGAAGACCTGAACCACAGGCTCGTAACCCGGCTGCCCCCGGACCAACACTTGGTGTGCCACAACATCAGCGTCAATGATCGTGCAGCCCTTCGCCTCCAGCAGACGGCAAACGGTCGTCTTACCGCTGGCAATCCCGCCAGTGAGCCCCACAGGTGTCATGGTCGAGCCTATGGATTCCGCCGCCGCAGGCGCGCCGCCTGAACCGTGTTCTTCATCAGCATGGCAATGGTCAGCGGCCCAACCCCTCCCGGAACTGGTGTTATCGCGGATGCGACCGCTGCCACGCTGGAGAAGTTGACATCGCCGGTGAGAACGTAGTCTTTGTTCTCAGCCCGGTTCTTTTCACACTGGGCGCGCAGCGAGGGATCGGCTTCCAAAGCGCCGCTCAACGACTCTCCCGCAATCTTGTTAATGCCGACATCGATCACCACCGCGCCCGGTCTGACGAACTCAGCCGTAATGAAGCCAGGCTTCCCGATCGCGGCCACCAGGATGTCTGCCTCACGGCATACTTGCGGCAAGTGCCGTGTCCGCGAGTGGCAGATTGTCACCGTGGCGTGCTCCTGCAGGAGCAGAAAGGCCTGCGGTTTGCCGACCAAGTTGCTTCGACCCACGACCACCGCATGGCTGCCTTCCAGCGAGATCTTCTCGCGCCGCAAAATTTCGACGACGCCTGTCGGCGTGCATGGCGTCAGCGACTTCCGGCCCAGAGCCAGGTTGCCTGCATTTATCGGATGCAGCCCGTCCACGTCCTTTTGCGGAGTGACGGCCAGCAGAATGGCCGGTTCGTCGATCTGCCTCGGCAACGGCAGCTGCACCAGGATGCCGTCGATGGCTTCATCGCGGTTCAGCGCTTCAATCGTGGTGAGCAGTTCCTGCGTGGTAGTATCGCTGGCAAGGCGAAGCTCCCGGCTATAGATGCCAAGGTTCTCACAAGTCCTGATCTTGTTCCGAACATACACTTGAGACGCCGGATTGTCGCCAACAAGAAGGGCCGCCAAGCCAGGCTGAACGCCCTGGCGCTTCAGCTCCTGGACTTCAATTCGCACTTCCTCCCGGATCTCTTTCCCGATCCGCGTGCCATCGATGATTCTCGCCGTCATTCTACCTGTAGCTTTCCGGGAATTGAAACAAGTTCCAAGACCTCAAGGACATGACTCAGACGTCCAGAAATGATAACACACGCGCCGGTCCAGCAGCAGGGAAGTGGCCAGAATCTCGAGGTTCCGTCAAAATCGTGGCTTTGAGCCAACCACCGGCGTCAGCCGGGTGGGCCAAGCTTCCACTATGACCTTTCCCGATGCCGCAGCCAGCGCGCCTGTGGCGCGCTGGCTGCGGCATCGGGAGCAAAGCGGCCCAGTATCTCCACCACTGGCTTACGCCAGCGGTTGGGTACGCCTGACCTTGTAGGTCTCTAGCCAGTGCAAGTCTGGCCCCCGTCGATCGCTCTTGGGCGGGGTAGTC
>JAKEER010000167.1 GCA_022616615.1 Acidobacteriota bacterium | reverse complement strand
TCTCCGGCTACAGATCGATCAAAGAGCTGTCACGCACAGAGTGGTACGTCCTCCAGCGGGGAGAACGGGCGAAGGACGGCGCGCCAGTTCTCCTGAAGATGCCGCGGAGGTATCCTCCCCAAGCCTCTGACGTGAGTTTGTTCACGCGCGAGTTCGAGCTGCTGCGCAGGATTCTCGTTCCGGGCGTCCCGCTTGTGAATGAACTTGCCAAGGAGGATGGGAACTGTGTTCTGGTGTTGCAAGACCCCGGTGGAAGAGCGCTGTCGCAACACCTCCACTCACAGCGGACCGATCTTGATTCCTTCTTCAAGCTGGCAACCCCTCTTGCTACAGTCCTGGCAGAGTTGCACCGGCGAGAGCTTATCTGCCGGGCCTTGAGCCCTCACTCCATTCTCGTCAATCCCGCAGTAGGCACGGTCTTTCTCATTGATCTGAGTCTCGCCACGCAGGAGTCTGGGAGCTCCCAAGCGAGCTTGCCCTTTTATTTCCCCCGCAGCTTGCTTCCTTATATGTCTCCGGAGCAGACCGGCCGCATGAATCGTGCGACGGACTATCGAACGGACTTCTACTCCCTCGGTGTCATTTTCTACGAGATGTTGACAGGCTCTCCGCCGTTTCGATCCGAGGATACTCTTGAACTGATCCATGGACACATTGCCAAGCTTCCCAGACCGCCTGCTGAGGTCAATCGAGAGAACCCTCGTCCCCTCTCAGACCTCGTCATGAAGTTGCTGGCCAAGACGGCCGAGGAACGCTATCAAAGCGCCCAGGGAATCCGGGAGGATCTGGAACACTGCCAGCGGGAGTGGCAGTCTCGGGGTTCCATCACACCCTTTGCGCTCGGGCAGCACGATGTTTCAGACCGCTTTCTAGTCCCGCAGAAGCTGTACGGAAGAGATCGAGAGGTCCAGAAGTTGCTGGAGGTTTTCGACGGTGTGTGTGAAGGCGCGGCCGGCATGATGTTGGTGGCGGGTTACTCGGGCATCGGCAAGACTTCGCTGATCCAGGAGCTGTACAAACCCATCGTTTCGCAGAAAGGGTACTTCATCAGCGGAAAGTTCGATCAAGTGGGCCGGAACGTTCCGTTCGGGGCCTTAATCCAAGCCTTCCGGGGACTTGTCCAACAACTGCTCACTGAGAGCGAGGAACGGCTCACCCAGTGGCGAGCGCAATTGTCCGAAGCGCTCAGGACCAATGGCGGTGTCTTGGCCGAGGTTATTCCCGAAATCGAGCTGGTCATCGGTAAGCAACCGATACCACCCGCTCTTGGTGCGACGGAGGCACTCAACCGCTTCCAGCTCGTATTTCAGAATTTTGTCGGCGCCCTTGCCCGGCGTGAGCACCCGCTGGTGGTATTTCTTGACGACCTGCAATGGGCCGACTCAGCGACGCTCAGTCTGCTGCAGCCGCTGCTGACAAGTGCGGACATTCAATTCCTGTTTCTGATCGGGGCCTATCGCGACAATGAGGTCGACGCCGGTCATCCGCTGGTGCGAATGCTGAGCGCCCTGGAAGCGGCAGGCGCCCGGCTCCACCAGACTTCACTGGGTCCTCTGGAACTCTCAGATCTCACGTTGTTCATCCGTGACACGCTTCAAGGAGAACTCTCTGACTCGGAACCGCTCGCGCGCCTGGTCATCGAAAAAACAGGAGGAAATCCTTTTTTCGTGATCCAGTTTCTGAAGACGCTCAAACAGGAAGGATTTCTCGAGTTCCAGTACAAAGAGGGCCGGTGGACCTGCCACATGGAGGCAGTCCGTCGCGCAGGCATGACTGACAATGTGATCGATCTGATGACTCAAAAGATCCGGCGTCTCTCCACGGAATCCCAGCACGCCTTGACTCTGGCAGCCTGCATCGGGAATCCGTTTGACTTGGACACGCTCGCGATCGTCAGCCAGCAGCCCGACAAGACAGCCGCTGAGGGCCTTCGAGCGGCCCTGGATGAAGGCTTGGTTTTGCCCACAGCCCTCCCTTACGGCGATTTCGCAGACCAAGAGCCCGACCCGGCTGTGCCATCCCCTCCTTCCTACACGTTCTTGCACGATCGAGTGCAGCAGGCGGCTTATGCGCTAGTTCCCGACGAACAGAGACCACTCGTCCATCTCACGGTAGGCCGCCTGCTCCTCAAACGATGGGACCCCGCGACTTCCGAGGAAAGAGTCTTTGACGCCGTCCATCATCTAAACCTGGGTAGCAGTTTAATTACCGACGATGCCGAGCGCCTGACCCTAATCCGCCGCAATCTTTCTGCCGGACGAAAGGCCAAGGCCTCAACCGCTTATCAACCTGCTCTGGGCTACCTCGAGGCGGGCTTGGGCCTGGTTTCCGAAGAACGGTGGAACTCCGAGTATGACCTCATGTTCGCCCTGCACGTCGAAGCTGCGGAATGCAAATATCTCTGCGGCCGTTTTGACGAGGCTGACCGCGACTTCGACCTGCTTCTGAAACGCGCCCGCACGCGGCTGGACAAAGCTCAGGTGTACGCCCTTAGAGTTCTGGAATACGAGAACCTATCCCGCTACGTTACGGCGGTCGAATGCGGGCGAGAAGGTCTGGCGCTGTTTGAGGTCTACTTTCCCGCTTCACCCGAAGAGAAGGAGGCTGCCCTGGAAGCCGAGCTTTCCCATATCCAGGCGCTCCTCGATGGCCGGACCATCGACGCGTTAATCGATCTTCCAGTAATGACGGACCCGGAGAAGCGAATGGTGATGAAACTACTCACCATCGTTTGGTCTTCCGCCTACATTTCGGGCGATCAGGTGTTGACTCGCTTGTTCTCAGCCACGATGGTGCGCCTCTCGCTGGAGTTCGGCAACACCGAGGAGTCTGCCTACGGTTACGCGACCCACACCGTAAGGGTCGGGCCGATCAACGGCGACTACGCGTCTGCATATGCCTGGGGCGAGTTGGCTCTGAAAGTCAATGATCGCTTCAGCGATCAGAAAGGCAGGGCCAAGATTCATCAACAATTTCATGCTCACGCCAACTATTGGCGGCGGCCGTTTGAGGCGGGCATTCACCACGCGCGGGAAGCTTCTCGGATCGGCCTGGAGACTGGCGATTTCGCTTATGCAGGCTACGGTGCGTTCACCGAGTGCTGGAATACTCTGCTGGTCACACCGCACTTGGATGAGTTTGTTCGCGATTGCTCGTCGAGCGTTGCCCTGCTCGAAAAACTGAAAATGACCGGCCTGATTCCAGCCCAGAAGGCCATCCAGAACTGGGCTCGGGCCCTCCAGGGCCACACCTCCAACCCGACCTCGTTTTCGGATGACGGATTTGACGAGAATGCCTTCGTTCAAACTTACGGAGATCATCCGTTCCGCATCATCTATCTTCACATTCTCAAAGTGCATCTCTGCGTCGTGTTTGAGCAATTTGAGCAGGCCCAAGAAGCCGTCCGTTGCGCCCGGAAGATGGCGCACAATCTGCTCGGCACGATCTGGCCGGTTTACCTGGACTTGTTCGAAGGCCTCGTGCTGATCGCAGTGTGCCAGCGCGCGCATATAGCGGAACGGGAGGCGCTGGTGACCGAGCTTGTGAAGATACAACACTCGCTCTCGGTGCTCGCCATGAACTGTCCGGAGAACTTCCGCTGCGCAGCGTTGTGGCTCACTGCAGGGCTGGAAAACATTCGTGGCAGAATGTCTGAAGCCATCAAGGCGTATGAACAGGCGATTCAGTATGCGCGGGAAACGGAGAATCTCCACAACGAGGCGCTAGCTTGTGAGCTGTACGCCCGGTTCTCCAAACAAAGGGGTAATCCGGAAGTTGCTGCCTTGTATCTGCGGAAGGCGCGACAGCGATATTTCGCTTGGGGCGCCACAGCGAAGGTCCGCCATCTTGAGGAAAAGCTCGCGAGTATGCTGGCCGGACCGATCCCTGTTGAGGTTTCGCCGGCAGCAGCCATTGTTGACGCACCGGGAACCGCCGATCGTCAGCCCGGCGCGCACAGCGCAACAGCTTCCCTCGATATTGCTACCGTCACGAAAGCCGCCCGTGCCATCGCCGTCGAGATTGTTCTTGAAGAGCTTCTTCGCAAGCTGATGAGAATTGCGCTCGAGAACGCCGGCGCGCAGAGGGGCTTCTTTCTCCAAGAGGAGGAAGGCCAGCTAGTGATCGCGGCTGAGGGCGACGTTGAGCGGGAGAATATCAATTTGCCGGAGGCAGTCCCGCTGGAAAGCAGCAAGGCTCTTTCCCTGGCTGTCGTCCACTATGTCCAAAAAACAGGCCAAAGCGTGGTCGTAGGTGATGCTCTTGCCGACGATCGTTTTCTAGGTGACCCCTATATTACCGCTGTTAGACCCAAGTCGATTCTTTGTGTCTCCGTTATTCATCAGGGGAAGTTTGGCGGGATCCTCTATCTCGAAAACAACCTGGCAGCCAATGCTTTCACGGCGGAGCGAATCGAGGTCATGCGCATCCTCTCTTCACAGGCCGCCATCTCGCTGGAGAATGCCCGGTTGTACGGCGAGATGAAACAAGAAGCGGCACGGCGGCAAGAGGCGGAAGAAATGCTACGCTCCATCACGGAGGGAACGGCGTCGGTAACAGGAACGGATTTCTTCCGTTCGCTGGTTCGATACCTGGCGGCCGCTCTCGGGGTGCGTTATGCGTTTGTTACCGAGTGTCAGCGCGGAGAAAGGATGAGGGCCGCAATGCTGGCCTTCTGGACAGGCCAGAGTTTCGGGGAGAACTGCAGCTATGATGTCGCGCCTACTCCCTGCGGCAGAGTTCTGGAGGGAACGATTTGTTACTACGGCGAGGATCTGCAGACCCTGTTCCCAGACGACCGGGATCTGGTTACCTTGCGAGCGCAAAGCTTCCTGGGTGTTCCCATGTTCAATGCCTCAGGGGCTGTCATCGGTCACATTGCTGTCCTCGACGACAAGCCGATGGCCGGCAACTCCCAGAGAACACCTGTGCTGAGAATATTTGCAGCTCGAGCGGCAGCCGAACTGGAGCGTTTGCGGGCCGAAGAGAATCTGCGGACCGCACTGGCCGAGGTCGAAGCACTCAAAAATCGGCTTCACGCCGAGAACATCTATCTGCAGGAAGAAATCCGGCGCGAGCACAATTTTGAGGAGATTGTGGGCAGCAGCCCCGCCCTAGTGGCTCTGTTGCGACGGGTCGAGCAGGTGGCTCCAACAGACTCCACCGTCTTGATCTACGGCGAAACCGGGACCGGCAAAGAACTGATTGCTCGAGCCATTCACGACCGAAGCCTGCGCCGGCAGCGTCCGCTCGTGAAAGTCAATTGTGGCGCCATCTCGGCCGGCCTGGTCGAAAGCGAACTCTTCGGACATGTCAAAGGCGCCTTTACCGGCGCCATCGAGAACCGGAGTGGTCGCTTCGAGCTGGCTGACGGTGGCACGCTCTTTCTGGATGAAGTGGGTGAACTGCCCCCTGAGACTCAGGTCAAACTGCTCAGGGTGCTCCAAGAGCAGGAATTTGAGCCGGTTGGCAGCAGTCGCACCGTCCGGGTTGATGTGCGCATCATTGCTGCCAGTAACCGAAATCTGGCCGAACTCGTCGCAGCCGGCGGGTTTCGGTCCGATCTTTTTTATCGCCTCAACGTCTTTCCGCTGACCGTGCCGCCGCTGCGTGACCGCCTGTCCGACATCCCCCAACTGTCGATGTTGTTCCTGTCACGCCTTTGCAGAAAGAGTGCCAAGCAGATCGAGGGTGTTTCTCAGGAAGCCATGAGTCTCCTGATGAACTACTCATGGCCTGGCAACATTAGAGAGTTGCAGAACGTTATCCAGCGAGCGATCGTACTCTCGCCGGGACCTGTTTTGACTCTAGAACACGATCTTTTTCCAGCGCTCGGTTCCAGTCAGCCAGCAGCTGCAGTCGCGGTTGCCACTGCGACCTTCCAGCCGGCCGCCGCGGTCGTCTCGGCCGGAATTTCTCTTCCGGCGCCAGTTGGAATCGTCGTGGCCGATGCCGCAGAGCACGGCCCGGTTCGAGGACCGTCCTCCACGCTCGAAGAAGTCGAACGACGCCACATACTAGAGGTCCTTCATCAGACGAGTTGGGTCATCGAAGGCCGCCGTGGAGCTGCGCAGGTTCTTAACCTCCACCCCAACACGCTCCGCAGCCGCATGAAGAAACTCGGCATTCAACGCACCAGCCACTAAATGTCGTAGGCATCTCATTGCTATCCCTGCCACCCTCGAACAACCCACGAAATGCCGTGGTGCCCGCCACCGCTATCCTCCTCCTTGGTTCTCTACAGACCTCAATCATCAATGAGATAAATTATCCTGGCGGACTGCCCTCGGGTTGGCATGGATTTTGCTTTTGCTGAGGGTGAGTTTGGAAAAGGAGGCCAGTCCAATGACCAATCAACGAAGCAGCTCAAACCAGAATGTGAGATCCATCGAAGAAGAGATTGTCAGTTAACTTCGGACTGATGGCAAGCGTTGTCGTTCGAATGGAGAACCGCAGCTTGATTCGTTATCGCGATAGAGAATTCATTGTTGAAACTGAGGATTTGCAGAAGTGTCACAGGGCAGAACGAGCAGCAGCATAACGATACGCCAGAATGGCTTCGTACCGAAGATCCGGAACTGCACACTTGACCACACTTTCGGAACGCAGTGAGCCCTGAGCATTTGTCGAGTGTCCCCGAGCCTCCTTCCGATCCTTTCAACGAAATGTAGTCTTTCCGCTTGGGAATAACCAAGGCGAGAGTGGCCATTTTCAAGGCATGAGCTGGTGTGTCGAGCGACGACGACGGCGTTGTTCCAGCAACGGAGCCGTCGTCGGACAGTATCGTGGGCCGGGGAGATCGAGCCGAAACGCCCAGAAAAGCGTCAGCAACGCAACCCCGAAGTGCGTGACAAGCCCGGCAGCTCTTGAGCAATAGAGCGTCAGCTCGAATCACCAGACGCTAATGCTCCTCAGGGTTGCAGCTTGGATCCGGAGGTTTGGTCACGCTCTATCTCCGCAAGAAAACCAGTTCTGCACAGGTCGCCGCAATTGACACGGGAGTGATGACGGAAAAAATGGCAAGGAATGCTGGCCAGGAACTCACTCTTGAAGGGATCGCGGGGGAAGCCGAGCGCTATCGCACCCTCCTCGAAATTAACAACACCATCATCACCAATCTGAAGCAGGAAGATCTTTTCCAGGCTGTTTTCTCGACACTCCAGCTGGCCATCCCGTTTGCCAAAGTCGGCCTCACTTTCTACGAACCGGAACTAGATGGCCTACGCTTTTTCGCGCTGGAGGGAGATAGCTCAAATCACTTCGCCATCGGGAAAGTACTCGACCGCAAGGACTGTTGCTTTGGAGAGGCGTTTGACACTCAGCGGCCCGTGTTGCGTCGCGATCTTGAGACAGAACGGGTGTATCTCACCGACGATTATCTCTTTTCTGAAGGTATCCGTTCCTATTGCACCGTTCCCTTAATCGTCCAGCGCGAGAGCATCGGCGCCATGAGCGTGGTGAGCAAGACAAAAGATCAGTATTCGGAGGCGGAGGCAGTATTTCTGCACCAGGTCGCGAACCAGGTGGCACTGGCTGTCGCGAACATGAGGTCGTATGAGGAGATCGCAGCCTTGAAAGGGCGGCTGCAGGCCGAGAATCTCTCTCTCCAGGAGACTGCAGCTCTGATGGGGCGCTTTGCAGCCGTCCTCAGCCACGAACTGAACTCGCCGTTGGGCGCGCTCAAGAGCGCTGTGCAATCCAGCCAAACCCTCGCCCGGCAGAAAGCGACTTTACCTCCTGAAAAGCGGGAGCAGGCGGAACAAATAGAGTTTCGGTTGCGCCGGACCGTCGCCGATTCGGTGGAGCGCCTGCATCAGGTCGTGTTGCGAATGCAGCGGTTTACTAACTTGGATCGCACCCAGGTACTTGCCGTCGACATGAATTCTCTCCTGCAGGACATAGCCGATCTGCTGGAATCCCAGACTAAGGGCCGAGTACATCTTGAACTGGACCTAAAACCTTTGCCACGCGTTGTGGTGCGCCCACAGCAAATGAGTTCCGTCTTTCTCAGTCTTTTGCAGAATGCCTTGGATGAATCCAATGGCAGCGAGCGAGTGCTGCTGGCAACTCGACAAAGTGACTCCCAGGTGCAGGTCATCATCCAGGACAATGGCAAAGGCATTTGCGACGAAGAAGTGGCGAGAATCTTTGATCCGGCATTTAGGATTAAGGCAGGCCGGGTCTCCACAAGCAACTGGAGCCTTTTCAATTCCCGTCAAATCATCCAGGAGCACGGAGGCCAGATCGAGATTCAGAGCTCAGTCGGCAAAGGAACGCTGGTGCGCGTGGCGCTGCCCTGCTAGGCCGAAGGCCAAACCTGATCACAAGGATCGACAGTGAAGAGCGAACACGAGAAGCAAACTCGCGTCGTGCTCGTAGACGACGAAGAACTCGTATTGTCCGCCTTGCGGACGTTGCTGGAGATCAACGGGGGCTTTCAGATCTTGGAGTTCAATGAGCCACTGCAGGCCGTCGAAGAGCTGCGACGCACTCCGGTAGACCTTGTCATCTCCGACTACCTGATGCCTGGCATCAATGGGGTCGATCTGCTTAGGCAGGCGCGCTCACTCCAGCCCGAAGCGATGCGCATCCTGCTCACTGGCTTCGCGGACAAACAAAATGCAATTCGTGCTCTGAACGAGGCCGGCGTTTATCAGTATCTGGAAAAGCCCTGGGACAATGATCAGTTGCTGATCGTATTGCGAAACGCCTTGCAGGAGAAGGGCCTCCGGCAGCAGCTCACAGAAAAGGTCAGGGCGCTGGATCGGCTGATCCGCGAGCGCGACGAGTTGGCTGAACGCCAGAGGCACCTTGAGCAAGAGCTCGAAATGGCGGCGCGAGTCCAGCGGAGCTTGCTACCTCATTCCTTTCCACAGATCCCTGGCGTCCGGATCGACAGCTTTTACCGGCCTTGCCACGCCATTGGCGGCGACTACTTCGATTTCATCAGGCGGGACGGACACACTTGGATCCTTGTGTCCGATGTCAGCGGCCATGGGGTTCAAGCGGCCCTGACCAGCATGTTGATGAAGGCCATCTTTCAGGATGCAGGCGCGGGTACAGAGGATCCTGCTCAATTGTTCGCTGAGATGAATGCCAGGTTGAATCGATTTCTTCCCGAAGGAATCTACGCTGCCGCGGTTGCCGTCTGGGTGGATGAACGGAACTGCAGGATTCGTCTTGTGAATGCCGGGCTTCCGTATCCGTTCGTGCTGCGCTCCGGGCACCGGCGTCTAGACGAAGTCGCTCTGCCCGGCATTCCGCTTGGAATGTTCTCTGGAGTTGGTCTCGATTCTTATGAGGCTCGCCCGATCGAAATGTTGCCTGGCGATGTGTTGCTGGTCGCCTCCGATGGACTCAGCGAAACGCAAGCTGAGAACGGCGAGTTCTTTGGAGACCGGCAGCTCCGCCAGACCCTGAAGGAGCTCAATGGTAGTGATGGAAGTGAACTGATCGCGAATCTGATTGAGAGAGCCGACCGATTCAGTGGCAGCCTAAGGTCAACGGACGATGTCGCAATCGTGGCACTAACCAGAACATCACCGTAGATCCGCGATCCGACAGGTCGACTGATTGAGAAACTACCTGGGCAAAAAACACCCTGGTCTTACGCAACCTAAAATCGGCAGTTCAAACAACCGCGAAGACGCGGAGAGAAAACAGGGAGGTTTCCAGGTTCCGGTCCGCGAGCGCCCGCCGCTTTTTAGGCGGGTCGGCTGAGCCCAAGTTAGGCGCTTTACGGGGGCAGGGAATGAATTCTGTTGACCCATTCTTCGGCCTCACTGGCAGCCCAGACCAGTATCAGCTCTGCTACCACATAGGCCACTGGCAGCTTTTGCGGCACGATCAGAACTCCAGGGCTGGTCTCAGAAGTTATGAATTCGGCGAAGTGGTGGGGCAGCGTTTTTCGGTCGTGTGTTACCAGCAGCCTGCCTTCCTTGGCAGCGATTGCCAATACCTCCTTGTCCTCCAAACCGGGTAGATTGCCTGCTTGTGCAGTCTGAAAGTCCAGGGTCGGCTCGCGGCGTATAGTGGCTTTGACAATGATTTGGTTCAGGTCAGCGTCTGCCTGAAAACGAATCTTCATCAGCGAGATATCTGCATTTGTCTACGGGCTTCAGCCATTTTCCGAGCAAAGGCTGGTTCATTGGTTGCCTGTCGTAAGGCTTCAAACTCGGCGTCGGCCTGTTGGAGATAAGCATCAATCTCCTCCCGATGACCCAAGTAATAAGTGATGGCGCCGTAAACCTGCTCCAGCGTGAGAACTGGAAAGCACTCGGCCACAATGGTTTCCGGAGACAGCCCGTCCAGAAAAGCGAGCACGACCGAATCCAGCGAGACGCGGGTTCCGGCAACCCAACAGCCCTGATCGCGTTTTTCGACGTATTGCTTGTTCATTAGACTCCCAGCGCTGATAAGGCCTTTCCTCGTATCAGAGATACCCCTGCTTATTGAGTTTGTCAATCGCTCTCTTTCGATCTCACTGGGCCTTCGCCCAACAATAAATTGGGGCCTTCAGACCGCTCTGGCCAAGAAGTACCCACGAAGCCTACTAAATGTCGTGGGCTTCAGCATCGGGGCGCGCCGCACGGTCCACGGAATATCGTGGCATCTCCAGTGAGATTGGTCTCTCACCGCCGCTAACCTTTTATCTATCAGCAGAAATGGACTGTCTGCAGTATTGGCAATCCTGTTGCTCTAACGTTAGAAAACAAGTGGGAACTTGATGATGGTAAGAATCTCAGAATATGGCTCGTCGGATGGTAACAGGATTATCAGGCTGGAAGGTCAGGTGGTCGGCCCCTGCGTTACTGAGGTGCAAACGTACTGTGAGGGAATCCTGTCTCAAGGCCTGACACTGACCATTGATGTGGCCGAGGTGTCGTTCCTGGACAGGAAGGGAGTAGGCCTTTTTAGGGAGTTGATGAGCCAACAAGTTCGCCTTCTCAATAGCTCGCCTTTTCTAAACGAATTGCTGAAGCCGGCTGCATTGTGAAATCCGATGAGGTCCTTCGTGCAGCCTTTGGAGGTGTGTGATGGTAGAGACCCAGAATGCTTCCGTGGAATCATTTGAAGCCGAGGCACTGCCTCATTTTGACGATCTCTACAGGACTGCCGTGCGAGTCATTGGTGATCGCGAGATAGCTGAAGATCTGGTCCAGGAAACTTACCTGGAGGCATGGAAGTCTTTCCGCCGTTTTGAGCCGGGGACGAATTGTCGAGCCTGGCTGTTCAAGATCCTCTTCCACGTCATCCACCATCATCGACGCAAGTGGTTTCGGTTCAAATTCACCCGTGAGGATGAAGCACTCCTGGAACAGACTCTGGTTTACGAGCCTCCCATCCCACAGGACATCACAGACGAAGACATGCTGGCAGCACTTGACCGCGTCCCGCAAAACTACCGCGAAGTTCTGTTGCTTGCTGACGTTCAAGAGTTTTCGTACAAGGAAGTGGCCGACACACTCAACATCCCTATCGGAACGGTGATGTCACGGTTAAGCCGTGGCAGGGTTATTCTTAGGACTCAGCTCGGCGCGATGCCAACACCTGTCCGGGCGGACATCACCCACCAGGCCGCCAGCAGCGTGTCGATTTGATTCGGCTCAACCGCATCAGCAGCCGACAAAGTCAAATCGAACCGCCAAGAGCGCCAAGGACGCGAAGAAGGAGATCCCGATCTCTCCAGAAGAGATGCCCAAGGCGCCGTGCTATTTTCAGTCCCAGCTGCTTGCGAACAGGCCGTTCCCGCCAATAGATTAGAGCAACGCCCGTCCCTATTCGGATCAGTCTGACAATGTCTCCTTCGCGCTCTTGGCGTTCTTGGCGGTTCGATTTCACTAAGTCATTCGATCGTGTTAGTTCCACGTGTGTTCATGCGGCGCATCTCAGTGACCGTTGACAGCACAGATCCTCGGTATTGATGACGAACTCACGGTCTCGATAACGAATGAGGCTGGAGTGCTCCATCCTGCATACGACCTCAACCGAGAGCCCACAGTACTCGGCGGCCTTTGGTTCGAAACCCTCAACGTTCTGCTCAGTTCGGCTTGAAAAGTACATTTTCATCTTCGTGACTTCCTCACTTCACCAATTGAATCCCCACCCACCTTCCAGAAATTCCCCAGCTCCTCCTGGGAATAAGAACACTTCAGTGAGACATTCGCCGGATATGAGGTCGAGACCCATCATTCGGATCGTGATTCCGCTCCTGGCCGCTACTGTCTTTGGTTTTCATTATTGGTCCCGGCCGATTCCGACATCATTCAGGCCAAAAAATAACATTAGCCCTCAGCCCTTTGGCTTTTCTCTCGCCGATTACGCTGCCGTGCTCGAGGAGCACGTGACCGGTGAAGGCTTGGTCCGATATCAACAGCTGAAGTCCAACCGGGAGACACTGGATCGCTTCGGTGCTGCTTTGGGCAAGCTCGGTCAGGAAGAATTCGAGTTCTGGGATGAAGAGGAGCAGGTAGCGTTCTGGATCAATGCCTACAACGCGCTGACGCTGACTGCCATCATCAACCACTACCCCATCGTGCCGGTCTTGCCAGAGTCTTCCTCGATCCCGCGCAAAAGCAT
The DNA here is from genome assembly GCA_022616615.1 of Acidobacteriota bacterium. Classification (GTDB taxonomy): domain Bacteria; phylum Acidobacteriota; class Terriglobia; order Versatilivoradales; family Versatilivoraceae; genus VFZK01. Next base: position 7,344 of record JAKEER010000167.1, on the reverse strand, counting down.
TCGGCAAATTCCTGGAGTGTGGGACCAGCTGCAGTTCACGGTGATGGGCAACGCGGTGACCCTCGACCAGATAGAGCATCAGATTCTTCGGAAGCGATTCGACGAGCCCCGCATCCACTTGGCGCTGGTCTGTGCTGCGAAAGGTTGCCCTCCACTTCGCAATGAGCCGTTCGACGGACACAGGCTGGAGAGCCAGCTCCAGGACCTGACACGTCGATTTCTTTCGGATCCCTCGAAGTTTCGCATCGATAGAGAACGCGCGCGCGTGCTGCTTTCCTCGATCTTCCAATGGTACGGCGAAGATTTCGTGAGCACTTACGGCACTGGTGAAGAATTTCCGGGTCACAACAAGGTCGAGCGGGCTGTGCTGAACTTCGTTGCCCGGCATCTCGACTCCGAGAGCCGTGACTATTTGATTAAGGAAAGATATCGGATCGAGTATCTCGACTACGATTGGTCGCTTAATGAGGAGAGTGAGTCGCCTCCACTGTTTTCACAGACTGTCTCAACACAGGCCAGACTCCACAGCAGCGCTTCAGAAAGAACACTTGAATGACGAATGACGAAGCACTAATGACTAAAAGAAATCCGAAGCCCGAATGACGAAGTAGTATGTTTCTGATTTCGAGCTTCGTCATTAAAGTGGAGATTGGACATTTTGTTCCCCTCCTCGGCCGAGGAGGGGCGGGCGCTGGCCCGGCCAGCGCCGGGGTGGTGCGATCGTCGGTCGAGAAAAAGCTCCAACCTCGCGTTTCGTGCCCAGAATTCTTAAACTCGGCACGAAGCGCCTGAATGACGCTTCCTGGCACCTCCCGCAGACCACCCCAGCGCCGCTGCGCGGCACATCCCCTCCTGATCTCAGGAGCTCAAAAAATGTCCAATCTCCAGATTACGCATTCGTTCGTCATTCGTGCTTACTCATTGGTCATTCCTGCTCGGGGATGCGACGGAATCCCCATGGCGCAACAAAAGGCTACAACAGCATCCGCAGAGCATCGAGTCCATTGGGGCTTCTTGGCCGGTGCCATCGTCATCGAAGCCAGTCTCCTGGCGCTCCATAGATATGAGGCTGCTAGGATCCCAGTCGTGCCCTTTCTTTTGCATTTCCTGACAGCCTTCGGTGCCTATGCGGCCGTGCTGCCGCTTCTCTTCCGCGCGCGGCCCTCGACAGGTCCTTCGCTGTCCTTGATTCTCGGATGCGCACTAGTCTTCCGGTTGACGGCTCTTCTAATTCCGCCCATCTGGGATGACGACTTGTATCGCTACTTGTGGGACGGCCGCGTTGGCGTTCATGGCATCAATCCTTACTTGTATGCGCCGGATGCCCCTGAGCTGGAGAGCTTGCAGGATGACCCGTACGACTTGGTCAGTTTTAAACCGATCCGCACGGTTTATCCGCCGCTGTTTCAATTTCTCTTTCAGTCCCGTGATGCGTTGTTGCAGCCACTGGCTGGCCTGCAGGTTGAAGGGCGTCGTCGCGATTTCTGTTCCAAACCGGTCAGCGAGCCGCAGTGTGCCAGCCGCTCCGCGGTTTCCACCGAACAGGGCAACGTTGCTACGAAATCCAGGGACATTGGAGGTTTGGTTCAGACCGGTGAGAGTCGCGGGCTGTGCCGGCGTTACGAAACCAGTCTCGTAAGCGACCGCTCTCTGAAAGGTGCTGAACGTGCCCGGGCTGCCGGACGGGTCAACGTTTCTGGTCCGCCCGGCGGCCAGCAGCGGCAAGGGGGCTCGAACACGCAAAGCACCGGCCACGCCATCCGGAAGGTCGAAGCCGTTAGGACCCAGCACGTCCACGATTTCCAGCAACGCATTGGGCGCCAGCGTACGAGAGATTGTTCGAGGCCCTGCGGCGAAGCCCAGCGCCTCAATCGTCACCGTCTGCTGCGTTTCGTTGGGATTCAAAAGCCGCACATCTGATACGAACCGTGTGTTGCTGGCGCCTGGAGTACGGGCGACGCCATTGAGAAGCAAGTCGGCGGCGCCAGTCCCGGCCCTTTCCGATTGGGCGACAAAGCCATCGCCCGTAACGTTGTCCACAACCGAGGTGTAGCCGGTAGCTTCACCCGCTGTAATGGCAAACTTGACACGGCCGATCGGAATCTCTGAATCGTTGACCAATTGAGACGTGGATGCCTGCCAAGTAGTGGGCGTCTCGGATGAGATCACTTGCAATCCGCGCAACACGCCGCTGGTTTCGTAGACCGAGACCGTCACCTGGCTGTTGGGTGCAAGCAACGCCAGGGTCACATTAGTCCGCGAGCCCCGCGACAAGTCCGTTCCGTGCGATAACCAGATGGCATGCCCGGCCTGTCCTGCAGTCAGGATGTTCTGGCTGTTCACAGACTCGAGGCTCAGTCCATACGTTCCGCTCGGGTTGGCGACGTTGGCCGTGACGGCCCGCAGATCAAAGGGTTGATCGGCCCGCGCCGTCAGAGTTCCGGCTGTTCCGTCTAGTCCGAATAATTCCAGCAGAGCATTATTCAGTCGAATGGTTTCCCCACGGCCCACGATGCGGACCTGTGCGGTGGGAGCTGTTGTTCCTGAGAACGGAATGAATCCCAGCTCGATTTGAGTCGTCGAGGAACCCAAGTTCGTGATCCATACATTTGTTTCAAAGCGAGTCCCATTTGCTCCATAGGTGTTTGCCAGACCCGGAACCACTCTTCGATTCTCGGCCGCCTCTGCGGCTGGCACGTCAGTCATAAGAATCATTCCCAGAATTGCTAAAGAAAGCAGACGATTCGCAGCCCTCATTGCGTTCCATCCTTTCAATTGAATCTCCGAACAGAAAATGCCGCCTCTCAGGCTGAATATTCCTGTGTGAGGAGCTTCCTGAGCCGCCTTTAGAGATACCCAGAAGCACGAATAATCGACTTCCCCCGCAGCACCTTGTGTCGCAGGAATAAAAGGTGAGGCCCTTACACCTTTACGGGTGCGTGCGATTCGTGTGTGAACGATTGAGGAGCGCCGTGTGGAGAAGAGGCAGACGTGAGATCCGTTGACATTGGGAATGTGGACTGCAAGAGAGCCTTGGCTTTGCTAGACCCTTATCTCAGCAACGAGCTCACTGCTGAGATAACCGCGCAGATCAGCTGCCACATAGAAAGATGTCCTGGATGCGGGGAGGATTTCCGTGTTCGTGAACGGATCAGAAGGCGGCTGCAGTTGACCGTGTCACGGAGTGAGGTGCCAACCGAGCTGAGGAGGAGAACCTCCCGGATGGTGTGCGAATCTCACGCCTTTTTGAGTGACTTGGAATAAAGGCAGGATTCAGCGTCATTCATGCAGCAGAACCTGGCAACAGGCGCCATTCCAAGCAAAGGCATGGCAAATCACAACAACCTTACAGGAGGATACTCTATGCGTATCACAAAGTCTCGGGTGGTGGCTCGCCTGGCGTTGGCCGCCCTGTTTGCGCTCGGCACTACCAGCCTGGCCAACCACATGCACACCAGCAGCAAGTTTGAAGGCCCCAAAGCTAACACCGGCGCCGTGTCCCACTCCAAGCAGGGTCACATGAACGTCCTGACGCTTTCGGATGATTTCATCGTTCCGGATACACCCGCCCCGCATTGGCAGGTTGTGGATTCGAAGGGCCATGTCTTCTTGCTGAATCGTCTGAAGATCAAAGAAGACAAGTACAACAAGACGATCACAGTTCCAGCGTTCGTGAAAGACATCTCCAAAGTCCAGATCTGGTGTGCCTTTGCGGAGACGCTGCTCGGCGAGGCCAAGTTCGCCGACCCGGTCAAGTAATTTACCCAATCTCGCGGTGCCGGCCGGGCTGAGCTTGTCCAGCCGGCGCGCTAACTCAGTTCACAATTAGGAGCAGATCATGAATTCCACAAAAGGCATCATTCTGGCTCTGGCGTTCTCAGTCATGACAGCTACCAGCCAGGCGCAAATCACCTCCAAGAAGTCTCTCAATCTTGACGGGGCCAGAACAGTCATCGCCGCGGCCATCGCTGAAGCCAAGAAGCTGAACGCCCCGGGCGGCGTCATTGCAGTCGTGGATGAAGGCGGCAATTTGATGGCGTTGGAGCGGCTCGACGGGACCTTCGCGGCGGGCGCCAACATCTCGATTGGCAAAGCGCGCACTGCCGTCATCTTCAAAAAGCCCACCAAGGTGTTCGAAGACATCATCAAAAATGGCCGCACTCCGATGGTTGCCCTCAACGACTTCACGCCCCTCCAAGGTGGAGTGCCCGTCTTGGTAGATGGAGAAGTCATCGGTGGCGTGGGCGTCAGCGGCGCTGCCAGTGCCCAGCAGGATGAGGAGCTGGCCATTGCCGGGGCGAATGCGGCAAAGGACTTTTCTAAGTCAGGCAACGTTGCCTTCTTCGAAAAGGAAAAAGTGAAAGATGCGTTTGCGAAAGGCGCCGTCCTGTTTGACGGCAGTGACAAGTACATGGTGCACACCAGCCGCCGCGACAAAGCCGGCATGGCGGAGGTTCACTTGAAAGATGCGGACATCATCTACGTGCAGGAAGGTGCTGCCACATTTGTAACCGGTGGAACGGTAGTGGGTCCAAAAAACATTGCCTCCGACGAGGTTCGCGGCGTCCAGATCAACGGCGGCGAGACGCGTCAGATCAGCAAAGGCGATGTGATTATCGTGCCCGCTGGGACCCCGCACTGGTTCAAGGAAGTTCCGGGACCGATGACGTACTACGTTGTGAAAGCCCGGTAGGCGCAGGCACCCTTGAATGTAGGGGAACGGTTTTCCAAAAAAGAGTTCCCCATAAGGTTGTGCGGCGCCACCACGGATGCAATGAGTCCCCTTAACAAAACCTAACAAAGAGGGCGGCGCGAAGCGCCCTGCGGTTGTCATTCACGTTTTGCGCCGCGATCACGACAACCCCTTGAAGGCTTCGCCTTTTTTCCCCCTTTTGGTAAGGGGGATTTTCTTAGGAGACCATGTCATGAAATGGATCAAGAATTCTCTGTTGCTAACTTTGTTCTGCGCCTTCGTCAGTAACCTGCCAGCAGCGGATTTGCCGACCGAGAAAATTTTGACACTTGACGCGGCGAAGCAGGTTGCCGCAGCCGCCGAAGCGGAAGCCAAGAGGCGCGCTGCCACCGTGGTGATCGTCGTGGTGGATGACGGGGGACACGTCCTCTTGCTCGAGCGTCTCGACGACACCCAGGTTGCCAGCGTCGAGGTGGGCATCGGAAAGGCACGAACCGCTGCCATCTTCCGCCGGCCCAGCAAGGAATTCGAGGACCAGGTGCGCAACGGCCGGGTGGCGGCACTTGCCCTGCCCGGTGCGACGCCACTGCAAGGTGGCATTCCGATCGTTGTGGATGGCAAAGTCCTCGGCGCCATTGGCGTCAGCGGCAACACGCCGCAAGAGGACGAAGACATCGCCAAAGCGGGTGCGGCGGCCATCGCAAAAACCAGCCTGCCCCCTGGAGGTGTCCAATGAGCCTCAGAAACTCTCTGTTGAACTTCGTCGCTGCGCTGTTAACGGGTCTCCAATATCCAGCGCTGTCGCATGGCAATGGCTGGGAAGCGCCGAACAGCCCGCCGGATGCGACTGTGAATCTGGCCACTGCCGAAGGAACCAAGATCGTCCAGGGGCAGTGGCGTTACAGCGATACGAAGATCATTGAAGTGGATTTCAAAGCGCCCGGCGCGGACGGCCAGCCCACGACTCAGCCGATCAAGACTTACGACTACACACCTCATGCCGGCGGAGCCGGCTATGACGACTCCCGCTGGGAAGTCTTGGATCCAACGACCCTGGACAAGCGGCGTTCCACGGGCAGGCTTTGTTTCAACTGGTACCGCATTCGGCTGACGATTCCCGAACGTGCCGGCAGTTTTGATCCCACCGGTTCGACAGTCGTGTTTGAAACGTCTTTGGACGATTACGCAGAGATTTGGGTGGATGGCGAACTCGCCCGCGGGCTAGGTCAGAGTGGCGGCTCCGTCGTCAGCGGCTGGAACGCTCCCAATCGGCTGGTCATCGGACGCAACGTGAAACCCGGCCAGAAAATTCAGCTGGCGGTGTTCGGAATTAACGGCCCGCTCTCGAATCCTCCAACGAACTATATTTGGATGCGCTTTGCCAAGCTCGACTTCTACAAAGGCAGCGTTGTGCCTCTCACCGGCATGCCGCGCGAAGTGAATGTCGAGGTGGCTCGATTGGATCCGGCCATCGATGAGATTGTCCCGCGCAACGCCAAGATCCATAAGCTGGCCGAAGGCTTCAAGTTCACGGAAGGTCCCGTCTGGGTGCGCGATGGCGGCTACCTGCTCTTTAGCGATCCTAACAGCAACGCCATCTACAAATACAAACCCGACGGCCAGCTCTCTGTGTTTCGCGAGAAGAGCGGCTACGAAGGCGCTGACAGCGCTGAGTATGGCCAGCCCGGATCGAACGGACTGACCCTCGATGCGCAAGGGCGGCTCACTATCAACCAACATGGCAACCGACGCGTCGTGCGTTTGGAGAAGAGCGGTGATCTTACCGTGCTGGCGGACCGCTACGAGGGCAAACGTCTGAACAGCCCCAACGACTTGGTGTACCGCTCTGACGGGACGTTGTTCTTCACCGATCCGCCTTTTGGTCTTCCCAAGTTCTATGACGACCCTCGCAAGGAGCTTTCCTACAGTGGCGTGTTCTGCCTGTATCAGGGAAAACTGAAATTGGTCAGTACTGACCTGAAGGGACCCAACGGCATGGCGTTCTCCCCAGACGAAAGGTACCTCTACGTCGGAAACTGGGACGAGAAGAAGAAGATCGTCATGCGCTACGAAGTCAGCTCCGACGGGAGTCTATCCAACGGCGACGTCTTCTTCGATATGACGAGCGCGAAAGGCGAGGATGCCCTGGATGGAATCAAAGTAGACCAGAAAGGCAACCTGTATGTTTCAGGTCCGGGCGGTCTATGGATTCTCTCGCCCGAAGGGAAGCATCTCGGCACCGTTTTTGCTCCCATGCATCCGCATAACATGGCGTGGGGCGACGCGGATGGGAAAACGCTCTACTTGACTGCTCGCAGCGGATTGTACCGGATGCGGCTCAACGTTCCTGGTACGCCAGTTCCGATGATGTCGAAAAAACACTAACAGGATACAGCGCGGAACCTAACCAGCGCCCCTCCCCCGATCACCTGAAGCTGTGAAAAACTTGAAGGTTGGCTCCGCCGGGCTAGAGGCGTGCGCAGGGGGACAGCGGTCCCACGCCCGCTCCACCCAGGAGAGCGGGGCGAGGGGAGCAGACATGCAAGGAGTTGAGTCCTCTAAGTAGTTTCTGTCGCGAAAGTCGAAGAGTCTTACTGGTTGCCGCTCTCGCGAGATTTCGGCTCCCCTCTCCCCAACGCGGGAGAGGGGCT